>NZ_JBVKBC010000003.1:0-450825 GCF_055639095.1 Streptomyces sp. NPDC107550 | reverse complement strand
GTTGACTTTTGGCACGCTGTTGAGTTCTCAAGGAACGGACGCTTCCTTTGTACTCACCCTCTCGGGCTTTCCTCCGGGCGCTTCCCTTCGGTCTTGCTGTCTTGCGTTTCCGACTCTATCAGACCGTTTCACCGGCCGATTTCCTCGGTGTCTTTCCGGCTTTCCAGCTCATTGGCTTTCGGGCCGTTCCGACGTCCCAGACTTTAGCGGATCTTCTCGGCTTCTCCCAAATCCGGGGGCCGAGTCCGTGCGGAATTGAATTCGGACACGCCGAAATCATTCCCGCCAGGGAGATCGTGCTGAAGGTGGGTGCCGCGTGAGCGGCGGAGGTGCCGCCCTGGGCCGTGGTGGTCCGGGGCAACTCGAAGGACTCTACGCCACGATCGCCGGTAGGACAAAAGCGGGGGTGGCCGACAGGTACGGGACCTGCCTGCCACCCCCGCTCACCAGGGCGTAGGGCGTCGAAGCGCTCGCCGTCAGGCGCCCACCGGACCCTTGGTCACGCCGGTGCCCCCGGCGCCGTCCTCCCGGGGCCCCGGCACAACCGTGTCCGTACCGCCGTCCGTACCGCCGCTCGCGGCATCGTCGTCGGCGGTGTCCAGCAGCGTGCGCTCGTCGAAGGGAAGGTCACCCGCGAGGACGCGCCGGACGCGGTCGCGGTCCACCTCGCCGGTCCAGGAGCCGATGAGGAGCGTGGCGACGGCGTTGCCCGCGAAGTTCGTCAGGGCGCGGGCCTCACTCATGAAACGGTCGATGCCGATGATCAGGCCCACGCCGTCGACCAGGCCGGGCTTGTGCGACTGGAGGCCGCTGGCGAGGACGGCGATGCCGGAGCCGGAGACACCGGCCGCGCCCTTCGAGGCCAGCATCATGAACAGGAGCAGGCCGATCTGCTGGCCGATGCTCATGGGCTGGTCCATGGCGTCGGCGATGAACAGGGACGCCATCGTCAGGTAGATCATCGTGCCGTCGAGGTTGAAGGAGTACCCCGTGGGGACGGTGATGCCGACGACCGGGCGGCTGACGCCCAGGTGCTCCATCTTGGCGATGAGGCGGGGCAGCGCCGACTCCGAAGACGACGTCGACAGGATCAGCAGGAACTCGCGGCCCAGGTACTTCAGGAGCACGAAGATGTTGAACCCCGTCGCCAGGCGCAGGACAGCCGCCAGCACGATCCCGATGAACAGGGCGCAGGTGACGTAGAAGCCGATCATGATGGTGGCGAGGGCCTTGAGGGCGTCGACGCCGGTCTCGCCGATGACGGCGGCCATCGCGCCGAAGGCGCCCACGGGCGCGGCCCACATGATCATGCCGAGGACGCGGAAGACGAGCTTCTGGATGTGCTCGATGCCCCGCAGGACCGGTTCGCCGGCGCGGCCCATGGCCTGGAGGGCGAAGCCGATGAGGAGGGCGACGAGCAGGGTCTGGAGGACCTCGCCCTCGGTGAAGGCGGAGACGAGGGTCGTCGGGATGATGCCGAGGACGAAGTCGACGGGCCCCTCGGCGGCGTCCTTCGCGGCGCTCTGGCCGACGCCCTTGGTGGCCTCGGTCAGGTGCATGCCGGTGCCGGGGTCGAGGATGTTGCCGACGATCAGGCCGATGGCGAGGGCGACGCCCGACATGACGATGAAGTAGCCGAGGGCGAGGCCGCCGACCTTGCCGATCTTGGCGGCTTTGCGGACCGAGCCGACGCCGAGCACGATCGTGCAGAAGATAATGGGCGAGATCATCATCTTGATGAGGTTGACGAAGCCCGTGCCGACGGGCTTCAGCTCCTTGGCGAAGTCGGGCCAGATGAACCCGACGGCGATGCCGAGGAGCACCGCGACGATCACGGCGACGTACAGATAGTGGGTGCGGTCCCGCTTGGCGGCGGGTGTGGGCGTGGTCGGTGTCCCGGTGTCGGCCACGGTTCCTCCTGACGACGGCATCGGCGTACTGGAACGCTTCACGCGAGGGTGCGAGCGGGGCACCTCTCGGGTGGCACCTCTCAGGTGCGGGCGGGTCGTGCGGCTCACGGCCCGGCGAGTCCCGGCGACTATCTCCCGGGGCGCCGGGGGCGTCACCCTTCCGTTCATTTAGTTCGCGCTTACACGGCCGGTAGTTCGGTCTTGTACGACCAGGCAGACTGGGCCCCATGCGTCTCCCCCGCCCCCGCAGCCTCGCAGGACAGCTGTTCGCCATGCAGGTGGTGCTGGTGGCGGTGGTGGTCGCGGGGTGCGCGCTGTTCACGTACCTCAGTGACCGGCGGCAGGCCGAGGAGGCGGCGCGGCGGCAGGCGACGGCCGCGGCGACTGCGGTCGCGGACGCCGAGTCCGTACGGGAGGCGGTGACGCGGGCGCCCGATCCGACGAAGCGGCTCCAGCCGTACGCGAGTGAGGTGCAGCGGCACACCGGGGTCGACTTCGTGACGATCATGGACAGACGCGGCATCCGGTGGACGCACCCGGACGTGCGGCGGATCGGGGAGCGCTACCTCGGGCACATCGGGCCCGCTTTGCAGGGGCGGAAGTTCTCGGAGACGTACACGGGGACGCTCGGGCCCTCGGTGCGGGTGGTGGCGCCGGTGTACGGCGAGGACGGGCGCGGGGTCGTCGCCCTGGTCAGCGCGGGCATCACGATCGACGTGATCACCGAGCAGGCGCGGGGGCAGGTGCTCGCGGTGGCGGGGGTGGCGCTGGCGGCGCTGGTGCTGGGCGGCATCGGCACGTACGTGATCAACGCGCGGCTGCGGCGGCACACGCACAACATGAACGCGACGGAGCTGAGCCGGATGCACGCCTATCACCAGGCCGCGTTGCACGCGGTGCGGGAGGGTCTGGTGATGCTGGACGGGCAGCGGCGGGTGGCGTTGATCAACGACGGGGCGCGGGAGTTGCTGGGCGTCGGGGACGAGGCCGTGGGGCGTTCGGTGGCGGAGCTGGGGTTGCCGCAGGCGCTCACGGGGGCGCTGCTGGCGACGGAGTCGCGCGTGGACGAGGTGCATCTGACGGCGGACCGGGTGGTGGTCGTGAACACGTCGCCGGTGGCCAGCGGGGAGCGCAGGGGCACGGTCGTGACGTTGCGGGACCATACGGAACTGCAGGCGGTGATGGGCGAGTTGGACTCGGAGCGGGGGTTCACGCAGGCGCTGCGCTCGCAGGCGCACGAGGCGGCGAACCGGCTGCACACGGTGGTGTCGCTGATCGAGCTGGGGCGGGCCGAGGAGGCGGTGGAGTTCGCCACCGCCGAGCTGGAGCTGGCGCAGGCGCTGACCGATCAGGTGGTCGGCGCGGTGAGTGAGCCGGTGCTCGCGGCGCTGCTGCTGGGGAAGGCGGCGCAGGCCAATGAGCACGGGGTGGAGCTGGTGGTGTCGGCGGACACGCTGATCGACGACCGGCTGCTCGGGGCGCTGCCGGCGCGTGATCTGGTGACGGTGCTGGGCAATCTCGTCGACAACGCGGTGGACGCGGCGCAGGGGGCCGCGCGGGCACGGGTGACGGTGACGGCGCGGGCCGAGGGCGGGGCGCTGCTGCTGCGGGTGGCGGACACCGGGCCCGGGGTGGATCCGGCGCACACGGAGGCGGTGTTCGAGCGGGGCTGGTCGACGAAGCCGGGCGGTCCCGGCGGGCGCGGGCTCGGGCTCGCGCTGGTGCGGCAGGCGGTGCGGCGGGGCGGGGGCACGCTGGAGCTGGCGCGGGCGGAGGGGGGCGGCGCGGTGTTCTCGGTGCGGCTGCCGTTGCCGGGGGCGGAGGCCGAGGCGGGAGCGGGGGCCGAGGCCGGTGCTGGGGCGGAGGCTGCGGCGGGGGCCGGGGTTCCGGGGGCTCGGGGGGCGCTGGAGACTGGAGGGGCGCGGGAGGTGTCCGGGGCGCAGGGTGTGGAGGGAGACGTATGACGGACCAGGAGGAGCGGGCCGTCGTCCGTGTGCTGGTCGTCGAGGACGATCCGGTCGCCGCGGACGCGCACGCGATGTACGTGGACCGGGTGCCGGGGTTCCGTACGGTGGCGCGGGCGCTGTCGGCGGCGCAGGCGCGGCGGGAGCTTGAGCGTACGGCGGTGGATCTCGTCCTGCTGGATCTGCATCTGCCGGACGGCCACGGGCTGGCGCTGGCGCGGTCGTTGCGGGCGGCGGGGCATCGCGCGGACGTGATCGCGGTGACGTCGGCGCGGGATCTGGCGGTGGTGCGGGAGGGGGTCTCGCTGGGAGTGGTGCAGTACGTGCTGAAGCCGTTCACGTTCGCCACGCTGCGGGACCGGCTCGTGCGGTACGCGGAGTATCGCACGTCGAGCGGGGAGGCGGCGGGCCAGGACGAGGTGGACCGGGCGCTGGCGAACCTGCGCTCGCCCGCCCCGGCGGAGCTGCCGAAGGGGCTGAGCGCGCCGACGCTTGAACGGGTGACGGGGGCGCT
The DNA here is from genome assembly GCF_055639095.1 of Streptomyces sp. NPDC107550. Taxonomy (NCBI): domain Bacteria; kingdom Bacillati; phylum Actinomycetota; class Actinomycetes; order Kitasatosporales; family Streptomycetaceae; genus Streptomyces; species Streptomyces sp. NPDC107550. Next base: position 446,437 of record NZ_JBVKBC010000003.1, on the reverse strand, counting down.
GCGGGACGCGGGGCCGGCGGGGATGACGGCGGCCGCGGCGGCGGAGCGGGTGGGGATCTCGCGGATCACCGCGCGCCGGTACCTGGAGCATCTGGTGGGGGCGGGGCGCGCGCGGCGGAGTCCGCAGTACGGGCAGGTGGGGCGGCCCGAGCTGGTGTACACGTGGACGTGAGCGCGGGGCTTGCCGGGAGGCGTAGCGGGAGGCTTGCCGGGGAGCGTGGCGGGAGGCTTGCCGGGGAGCGTGCCCAGCGGGCTGTACGTTCCTACGACATGTGACGCAAGACGAACACACCGTAGCCAAGCGGCCCGTTCACCCCTACTTTGTGCCCGTGCAGCACACACCCCCGGCGGAGCAGCCCACCCCGCCGTTCAACGCCCCCGCAGCCCGCCGCCTCCGTGAGGCGCTCGGGATGCTCCCCACTCATGTCGCGCACGGGATGCGTGTCTCGTACGGACTCGCGTACGTGTCGCCGTCGACGGTGATGGCCTGGGAGAGCGGGGACGCGGCTCCGTCGGCCGGTGAACTGACCGCGCTCGCCGGGGCGTTGTGGTGTTCGCCGAGCGAACTCATCGGTGAGGCGCGGACGCTGCGCGAGCATCGGCTGGCGCGGGGGTTGCCGCCGGAGGATGTGGCGCGGGCGGTGGGGGTGGAGATCCACGCGTATCTCCGTATGGAGGAGACCGGGCAGTGGCGGGGCAACGACCGGCAGTCGGCGGCGCTCGCGCGGGTGCTGGCGCTCGGGCCGCGGGCGTTCACGACTGTCACCGGGCGGGACGATCAGCTCGCGGAGCTGTTGCGGTCGGCGGTGACGACGCGGTGGCAGGGGTATGTGCGGCCGTTGACGCGGTTGGTGCCTGTTCGGCGGCGGGAGGCGGAGGATGTGCTGCATGAGATGCATCTGGAGTATCAGGCGTTGATGGCTTCTACGCTGACGTGGGGTGGGGGGGCTTCCCGCGATGCGGGGGGTGCGGGGCGGGACTTTCTTGTGCGGGTACTCGAAGAGTTCTGGTCCCGAACGCCCCCGAGCCCCTAAGTGACCTTCACCTGCGCGCCGGTGGGGTCGTCATTCACCTTTCGCCCGGTGGCGGGCTGGCCGCGCAGTTCCCCGCGCCCCTGACGGGGCGCTGCCCCTGGGCGTGGTTCTTCAACTTTCGGCCGGTGGTGGGCTGGTCGCGCAGTTCCCCGCGCCCCTTCGGTGCGCACTTCGTGCGCTACCTCTATCGGAGGAGGGTGCGGCGAAGCCGCCTCTCCAGGGGCGCGGGGAACTGCGCGACCAGCCACGACGAAAGTCGAGGTCACCCACCGGGCGGAGCCACCCACCCACCTAGGGGCGCGGGGAACTGCGCGAGCAACCACGACGAGAGTCGAGGAAAACCACCGGCCGGAGCCACCCACCCACCTCAGGGGCGCGGGGAACTGCGCGATCAGCCACGACGAGAGTCGAGGTCACCCACCGGGCGGAGCCGGTCGGGCACCCCGGGGCGCCGGGAACCGTACGATCGGCCAGCCACCGGCGGAGCCACCGTCAGAAGACGGATTCCGCCTCGTCCATACGGTCCTTCGGGACGGTCTTGAGTTCCGTCACCGCTTCGGCAAGCGGCACCATCGTCACGTCAGTACCCCGCAGCGCCGTCATCTTCCCGAACTCGGAGCGATGCGCGGCCTCCACCGCATGCCACCCGAACCGCGTCGCCAGCACCCGGTCGTACGCGGTGGGCGTACCACCCCGCTGGACGTGCCCGAGGATGACGGGCCGCGCCTCCTTGCCGAGCCGGCGCTCCAGCTCGTACGCCAGGGCCGTGCCGATGCCCCGGAACCGCTCGTGGCCGAACTGGTCGATCTCGCCCTTGCCGTAGTCCATCGTGCCCTCGGCCGGGTGCGCGCCCTCCGCGACGCAGATGACGGCGAACTTCTTGCCGCGCGCGAAGCGCTCCTCGACCATCGTGACGAGGTCGGCGGGGTCGAAGGGCCGCTCGGGCAGGCAGATGCCGTGGGCGCCGCCGGCCATGCCGGACTCCAGGGCGATCCAGCCGGCGTGCCGGCCCATGACCTCGACGACCATGACGCGCTGGTGCGACTCGGCGGTGGTCTTGAGCCGGTCCATCGCCTCGGTGGCGACGCCGACGGCCGTGTCGAAGCCGAAGGTGCGGTCCGTGGAGGAGATGTCGTTGTCGATGGTCTTGGGGACGCCGACGACGGGCAGCCCGGCGTCCGACAGCATCCGCGCGGCGGTGAGGGTGCCCTCGCCGCCGATGGGGATGAGGACGTCGAAGCCGATCTCCTCGGCGAGCTGCTTGGCGTTGTCGCAGGCCGCGCGGAACTTGTCGCGCTCCAGGCGGGACGAGCCGAGGATGGTGCCGCCGCGGGCGAGGATGCCGCTGACCGCGTTCAGGTCGAGGGGCCGGTAGCGGCCGTCGAGGAGGCCCGCGTAGCCGTCCTCGAAACCGAGCACCTCGTCGCCGTAGTGCGTGACGGCGCGGTGCACGACCGACCGGATCACTGCGTTCAGGCCGGGGCAGTCGCCGCCTGCGGTGAGAACTCCGATGCGCATCGTGCTGTGTCTCCTGCTCGCTTCTGGTACGTGTGAGCCACGCCCGATTCTTCCACGCCGAGCGCTCCGCCGCGTGCTCTCAGGGCCGGTAGAGGAGCTTCGGCAGGGGTGAAAAGGGCACTTGGACCGTGCGGGACAGGGCCTTTGTCCGGCGGGCGACCTAGCCCTGCCCGGAGGTACTGTCAAGGGGGCACCGCTTCCATTACGGACATATTTTCGCCCTGTCGGCTGTACATCCCGCCGACGAGACCACCGCAGGACCGAGACCACCGCAGGAAAGGGAGAGCACGCGTGACGCGCAGCGTGTACGTGACCGGGATCGACCGGGGCGACGGCCGCCAGGTCGTGGAGCTGGGGGTCATGGAGCTCCTGACCCGCCGGGTCGACCGGGTGGGCGTCTTCCGCCCGCTGGTCCACGAGGGCCCGGACCGGCTGTTCGACCTGCTGCGGGCGCGTTACCGCCTGGCGCAGGACCCGGCGAGCGTCTACGGCCTCGACTACCACGAGGCGGCGGCGATCCAGGCGGAGCAGGGCACGGAGGAGCTGCTGTCGCGGCTCGTGGACCGTTTCCACGCGGTGGCCAGGGACTACGACGTGGTCCTGGTCCTCGGTACGGACTTCGCGGACACCCAGCTCCCGGACGAGCTGGCGCTGAACGCGCGCCTGGCGAACGAGTTCGGCGCGTCGGTGCTGCCGGTGGTCGGCGGCCGCAAGCAGACGGCGGAGTCGGTGCGCGCGGAGGTGCGCAACGCGTACCGCGCCTACGACGGCCTCGGCTGCGACGTGCTCGCCATGGTCGTCAACCGGGTGGCCCCGGCGGACCGCGACGAGATCCACGACCGGCTGACGAACCGGCTGACGGTCCCCTGCTACGTCCTGCCCGACGAGCCCGCGCTGTCCGCGCCGACCGTCGCGCAGGTCGCGCACGCGCTCGGCGGCACGGTGCTGCTCGGCGACGAGGCGGGCCTGGCCAGGGACGCCCTCGACTTCGTGTTCGGCGGCGCGATGCTGCCGAACCTGCTGAACGCGCTGACGCCCGGCTGCATGCTGGTCACGCCCGGCGACCGGGCGGACCTCGTGGTCGGCGCGATGGCCGCGCACAGCGCCGGCACCCCGCCGATCGCGGGTGTCGTGCTGACGCTGAACGAGCGGCCCGGCGAGGAGATCCTGCGGCTCGCGGACCGCCTCGCGCCGGGGACGCCGGTGATCGCGGTGTCCGGCGGCTCGTTCCCGACGGCGCAGGAGCTGTTCGCGCTGGAGGGCAAGCTGAACGCGGCGACGCCCCGCAAGGCGGAGACCGCGCTCGGCCTGTTCGAGCGGTACGTGGACACGTCCGGGCTGCTGAAGACGATCCAGGCGCCTTCGACCGACCGGGTCACGCCGATGATGTTCGAGCACAAGCTGCTGGAGCAGGCGCGCGCGGACCGCCGCCGGGTGGTGCTGCCGGAGGGCACCGAGGAGCGGGTGCTGCGGGCGGCGGACGTGCTGCTGCGGCGCGCGGTGTGCGATCTGACGCTGCTCGGGCCGGTGGAGCAGATCCGCAAGAAGGCCGCCGACCTCGGTGTGGACCTCGCGGACTCGCAGCTCATCGACCCGCAGACCTCCGAGCTGCGGGACCGTTTCGCCGCCGCGTACGCACAGCTTCGCGCGCACAAGGGCGTCACGGTGGAGCTGGCGTACGACGTGGTCGCCGACGTGAACTACTTCGGCACGCTGATGGTCCAGGAGGGCCTGGCCGACGGCATGGTGTCGGGCTCGGTGCACTCGACGGCGGCGACGATCCGTCCGGCGTTCGAGATCATCAAGACCAAGCCGGACGCGGCGATCGTCTCGTCCGTGTTCTTCATGTGCCTGACCGACAAGGTCCTCGTGTACGGCGACTGCGCGGTCAACCCCGACCCGAACGCGCAGCAGCTCGCCGACATCGCCGTGCAGTCCGCGCAGACCGCGCGGCGCTTCGGCGTGGAGCCGCGGATCGCCATGCTGTCGTACTCGACGGGCACCTCGGGCTCCGGCGCCGACGTGGACAAGGTGCGCGAGGCGACGGGCCTGGTGCGCGAGAACCGCCCCGACCTGCTGATCGAGGGCCCCATCCAGTACGACGCCGCCGTCGAGCCGTCCGTCGCGGCGACGAAGCTGCCCGGGTCGGCGGTGGCCGGGCAGGCGAGCGTGCTGATCTTCCCCGACCTGAACACCGGCAACAACACGTACAAGGCCGTGCAGCGCTCGGCGGGCGCCATCGCGGTCGGCCCGGTGCTCCAGGGCCTGCGCAAGCCGGTCAACGACCTGTCGCGCGGCGCGCTCGTGCAGGACATCGTGAACACCGTCGCCATCACGGCGATCCAGGCCCAGACACCGGCCAACTGACCCCCTCGTACCCGACCAAAAGGCTTACCCCGTGACTGCGCCCCATGTCCTCGTCCTCAACTCCGGCTCCTCGTCGGTGAAGTACCAACTGCTCGACATGCGCGACAGCTCGCGGCTGGCCGTGGGGCTCGTGGAGCGCATCGGCGAGGAGACCTCCCGGCTGCGGCACACCCCGTTGCTGGCCGGCGGCGAGCCCCGGGAGCAGAACGGGCCGATCGCCGACCACGAGGAGGCCCTCAAGGCGGTCGCCGCCGAGCTGGCCGAGGACGGGCTCGGTCTCGACTCGCCGGAGCTGGCCGCGATCGGGCACCGGGTGGTGCACGGCGGCAAGTTCTTCACCGAGCCCACGGTCATCGACGACGCGGTGCTCAAGGAGGTGGAGCGGCTGATCCCGGTGGCGCCGCTGCACAACCCGGCGAACCTGACGGGTATCCGTACAGCGATGGCGCTGCGGCCCGATCTGCCGCAGGTGGCGGTGTTCGACACGGCGTTCCACACGTCGATGCCTGAGGCCGCGTCGCGGTACGCGATCGACGTGAAGACGGCCGACGAGCACCGGGTGCGGCGCTACGGCTTCCACGGCACCTCGCACGCGTACGTGTCCCGCAAGACGGCCGAGCTGCTGGGGCGGGCGCCGGAGGACGTCAACGTGATCGTGCTGCACCTGGGCAACGGGGCGTCGGCGTCCGCGGTGCGCGGCGGGCGGTGCGTGGACACGTCGATGGGTCTGACGCCGCTTGAGGGCCTCGTGATGGGTACGCGTTCAGGGGATGTCGATCCGGCCGTCATCTTCCACTTGATGCGGGTGGGGAAGATGTCGGCGGACGAGATCGACGTCCTGCTGAACAAGCGCTCGGGCCTGCTGGGTCTGTGCGGTGACAACGACATGCGCGAGATCCGCCGGCGCGTCGACGAGGGTGACGAGGAGGCCGCGCTGGCCTTCGACATCTACGTGCACCGGCTGAAGAAGTACATCGGCGCGTATTACGCGGTGCTCGGCCGGGTGGACGCGGTCGCGTTCACGGCGGGGGTCGGCGAGAACGCGGCGCCGGTGCGGGAAGCTGCGGTCGCGGGCCTGGAGGAGCTGGGTCTGTCGGTGGACGGAGAGCTGAATTCCGTACGTTCCGACGAGGCGCGGATCATCTCGCCCGAGTACGCCCGGGTGGCCGTGGCCGTGGTGCCGACCGACGAGGAGCTGGAGATCGCGCAGCAGACCTACGTCCTCGTCCGCGACCGCAACGACTGAGCGGTCGCCCGCCCATTTGTAGATTCCACCAGACGGAATATTCCGTAGCGAAACAAACCGATAGGATCGCCCCCATGCGCCGTTCCAAAATCGTCTGCACGCTGGGCCCCGCCGTCGACTCCGAAGAGCAGCTCGTCTCGCTGATCGAGGCCGGCATGAACGTGGCCCGCTTCAACTTCAGCCACGGCACCCACGCCGAGCACCAGGGCCGTTACGACCGCGTCCGCGCGGCCGCCGAGAAGACGGGTCGCGCCGTGGGCGTGCTCGCCGACCTCCAAGGCCCCAAGATCCGCCTGGAGACCTTCGCCGAGGGCCCCGTCGAGCTGGTGCGCGGTGACGAGTTCACCATCACCACCGAGGACGTCCCCGGCGACAAGTCGATCTGCGGGACGACGTACAAGGGGCTCCCCGGTGACGTCTCCAAGGGCGACCCGGTCCTCATCAACGACGGCAACGTCGAGCTGAAGGTCGTCGAGGTCGAGGGCCCGCGCGTGAAGACCGTCGTCATCGAGGGCGGTGTCATCTCCGACCACAAGGGCATCAACCTGCCCGGCGCGGCCGTCAACGTACCGGCCCTGTCCGAGAAGGACATCGAGGACCTGCGCTTCGCGCTGCGGATGGGCTGCGACATGGTCGCCCTGTCCTTCGTGCGCGACGCCAACGACGTCAAGGACGTCCACAAGGTGATGGACGAGGAGGGCCGCCGGGTCCCCGTCATCGCCAAGGTGGAGAAGCCGCAGGCCGTCGCCAACATGGAGGGCGTCGTCGCGGCGTTCGACGCGGTGATGGTGGCGCGCGGCGACCTCGCGGTCGAGTACCCGCTGGAGAAGGTCCCGATGGTGCAGAAGCGCCTCGTGGAGATGTGCCGCCGCAACGCCAAGCCCGTCATCGTCGCCACCCAGATGATGGAGTCGATGATCACCAACTCGCGCCCGACGCGCGCCGAGGCGTCCGACGTCGCCAACGCGATCCTCGACGGCGCCGACGCGGTCATGCTGTCGGCCGAGTCCAGCGTGGGCGCGTACCCGATCGAGACCGTCAAGACGATGTCGAAGATCGTCCAGGCGGCCGAGGAGGAGCTGCTGTCCAAGGGGCTCCAGCCGCTCGTCCCGGGCAAGAAGCCGCGGACGCAGGGCGGTTCGGTGGCCCGTGCCGCGTGCGAGATCGCGGACTTCCTCGACGGCAAGGCGCTCATCGCGTTCACCAAGTCCGGTGACACCGCGCGCCGCCTGTCGCGCTACCGCGCCTGCCAGCCGATCCTCGCGTTCACCACGGACGCCGACACCCGCAACCAGCTCACGCTGAGCTGGGGCGTGGAGACGTACGTCGTGCCGCACGTGGACTCCACCGACGCGATGGTCGACCTGGTCGACGCCGAGCTGGTCAAGCTGAACCGGTTCAACGACGGCGACACCGTGATCATCACCGCCGGCTCGCCCCCCGGCGTCCCCGGCACCACCAACATGGTCCGGGTGCACCACCTGGGCGGCGGCGAGCGCGACTGACCCGCGCACGGCCCGCACCTGCGCCGAGGGCGCCTCCTGTACGTACAGGAGGCGCCCTCGGCGTATGGCTACGAGCGGTGGAGCGCGGCGGTCAGCTGTTCTCGACCGTCGTGTGCAGGCCGGGCACGTGCAGCGTCCCGCCGAACTGCGCGGCCTGGGTGACCTTCACGTTGGTGAAGTACAGCAGCGGCAGGTTCAGCGGCGGCGGGCTCTTCGCGTTGAACGTCATGGGGATCAGCCCGAGCAGGTTGCCGGACAGCTCCTCCGTGTACATCGTCGTCTTCCCGCCCCGGATCGTGGACGTGGAGCCCTTGTCCGCGCGGATGTGGAAGAACTTGCCGTCCGGGCCCGGGGCGATCTGGTGCAGGTCGCCGATGTCGGTCCCGTCCGAGATGACGTACTTCATGACGCGCTTGGTCGACCCGTCGGCCATCTGGACGTCTACGAGGCCCTTGTAGTCCGCGCCCTTGAGCAGGAGCGAGCTGGCCTCCAGGCGCCAGGTGGCGCTCGGCAGCCGGGCCGGGGTGTCCTCGTTGGCCCCCTTGGCGTCGGTGGCGACCGGGCAGTTGTCCGGTACCTCGGTGGCGGACGGCGAGGGCGTGGCGGACTTGGCCTCCTCGGCGGCCTTGGCGGCCTCCTCGGTCGCCTTGTCCACCGTGTCCTTGGTGTCCTTGACCGCGTCGCCGGCCTTGCCGGTGGTGTCCTTGACGGCGTCGCCGGCCTTGCCGGTGGTGTCCTTGACGGCGTCGCCGGCCTTGCCGGTGGTGTCCTTGACCGGGTCGCCCGCGTCCTTCGACGCGGACTGCGAGGGGCTCGGGGTCGGGGTGGCCGACTCCTTGTCCTTCGGGGTGAGCAGGTCGCGGAGCTTGTCGCCGACGCCCAGCGGGTCGAGCGGGTTCTTGCTCTGCGAGGGCGAGGGGGACGGCGAGGCCGTCTCCTTGTCCTGCGTCGCGCCCGATCCGGCGGTGGACGACGACGGCTTCGGGTCGGGCGTCGCGCTCTTGTCGCCGGACTTCTCGCCCGCCGTGTCGCCGCCGGCCTTGTCCTTGCTCCCGCTCGCGTCCGGGGTGGCGGACGCGGAGGGCGAGGGCGTGGCGGAGGCGTCCGGCTTCTTGTCGTCCTTCGCCTTGTCCTTGCCGTCGTCGGCCGCGGACTTGCCGTCCCGCTGCGCCTCGACGGCGTCGGCGCACGCCTTGTAGTCCTCCGCCGAGAACTTGGTGGGGTTGTCCTTGGCCGCCGCCAGCGTCGGCGTCAGACCCAGGCCCATGAGCACGGCCGTGGGCATGGCCGCGATGGCGATGGCCTTGCCCGCGGGCATGTGCAGCCGTGTGAACAGATGCTTCCTCGGTGCTGCATGCCGCGGCCCGGTTCTCGCACGGGACTCCCCCGCGGAGTCCTCGTGGTGCACCTCGTCAGCCGGCACGGTGCCTCCCGTTCGTCCCGTCATCCGGGCTCGTCCCTGACACATCGTCGTTTGCGCCCGCGACCCGATAGGTGGCTCCCGTGACCGGCGGCGGCGCGACGGCGCTCTGCGGCGCCGTGTCACCGGCCGGCGCGGCGGGTCCGTCCCCCTGCGGCCTGCCCGGTGCCCAGGAGACGCCGAGGGCGCCGCCGACGAGGGACAGCAGGAAGCCGATGACGAAACCGCCGAAGTTGGAGACCACCAGGGAGACCAGGGCGAGAAGGATCGCCGCCACCCCCGCGAACACCCGGGAGTGCGGCTGGAACCACATCGTCAGGCCGAGCACGACGAGCAGGACACCGATGATGAGCGAACCGGCGCCGGCCGTGGTGGCCATCCGGATCGTCATCGTCCCCAGCGTCAGATTCGCGTACGGGAAGTACATGATGGGGATGCCGCCGAGGATCGACAGCAGACCACCCCAGAATGGGCGCTGACCGCGCCACCCTCGGAACGATTGGCGCATGGAACCCAGCTTGCCGGCGGGTCCTGCGTGCGCTTCGGCGCTCATGTCGTACAGCTCCTCGGGAATGGCGTTGTTCTGTGGTGATGGTGGCTGTCCGGATACGGGCACGGGGACGGCCGCGAGCGTTCCCGTACGCCCCCATGCCCGGCCGATCAGCACATCAGATACCCAGCCCCGAGCCCCAGTGCGGGCCCGTGCGGACTAGTAGCACTCGTGCTTGCCCTTCTGGACCTTCATCTTGAGGCCGGAGAGCTTGAAGGTGCCGGCCGTGGTGGCCCACGCCCGCTGCTGGACCTTCTCGAAGTGCACCGAGTCGGCCTGCTGTGCGAACGAGTTCGGGTCCGCCTTGTCGCCCTGGTGGATACCGGGGCCCTTGGCCGCGGAACCCGCCGCCACACCGATGTCGATGTTCTCGAAGGTCGCGTCGGCCTTCAGGTCATCGGCGTCGATGTAGAGGGTCTTGGCCTCGACCCGGGGACCGCCCGGAGCGCCGGCCGACAGCTTCATCGACACGTCGCCGAAGACCGGGACCGGAACGACCACGGACTGGCAGAGGTTGGTGATCTCCGCCGACTTCATGCCGACGACGGCCACCGGGTGGGCGCCCGACTTACCTGCGTCGATGGCGCCGTACTGGGCGAAGCCCTTGCCATCGAGGGAGTCGGCCGTCACCTTGAACGACTGACCCGAAACGCTGAACGATGCCGCCAACGCGCCCTGGGACAGGGCCACGCCTATCGCGGCGGTCGCCGCGACGCTGGGCACCATGACTACGGCGAACCGCTTCCATCTGGTTCCGCCACGAGCCACGGACTTCATGACTGTTCCTCCTTCTCGGACGTACATCTCCGGCCCTGACTGCCCCTTGAGGCGGCTCAGCCGGGCAGGGATGGGAGAAGTGCTACGTCCTCGGGAAGGAGAGCGCCCGCATCGGAGGCGCGTATACGAGCCGCACCCTGATCACCGGCGATCACCCCCGAGCGACAACCACTGGTCGCACCTGAGCATCACGCGCAACCTGCCGGACAGGCCCAGCCAGGCGGCTGAGACCCCCCTGTCCTGAGGCCGACGGCGCTCCCCATGGTTCGCCGGCGGCCTGCTCGGTGGGGACCCACGGGCCCTTCGCGCCGACTGGCTGCCGTGCGGGGGGTGGTGGACCGAGCGTGCCCGATCGTGGTGCATTCCCGGCGTCGGCACAAGGGGGTTCGTTACTCGCGGGTAACGGACGGATAACCGCGCCGCCACCGCACGGCGTCGAACGGCGACGCAGGGTGCGGTCAAGGGGATTGCTTTTCCATGGCAATCCGGGGCAGAGCCGGGCAGAAGGAGACCCCGGTCTTACTCCAAGTAACAGCGGCCGCGATTACCAAGTTTTGGTAAAGCGCGACCGCTGTGCGCCCTTGCGGGCAGAACTTTCACCCCGGCATCACATGCCGTGACGTTTAGGAACTGGTCACCGGCGGCTCAGAAGAGAACCCGGGCCAGAGCCGTACGGGCCGTGGTCACGCGGGGATCGTCGGCGCCGACGACCTCGAACAGCTCCAGGAGCCGGACCCGCGCCGCGTCCCGGTCGTCACCGGCCGAACGCGCCACCGCGTCGACGAGCCGCCCGAACGCGTCCTCCACATGACCGCCCACCAGATCCAGGTCGGCGGCCGCGATCTGCGCCCGCACGTCCCCCGGATTCTCGGCGGCGTCCTTACGGACCTGCTGCGGGTCCGCGTCCTGCACGCGCTGGAGCAGTTCGGCCTGCGCGAGACCGAGCTTGGCCTCCGTGTTCGCCGGGTCGTCGGACAGGACGTTCTTGTACGCCCGCACCGCGCCCGCGAGGTCCCCGGCGTCCAGCGCCTGCACCGCGGCCTCCAGCAGCGCGTCGTAGGGGCCCGCGGGGGCCTCCTGTACGGGCGGCTGCGCGCCTTGCGCGTCGGGGTCGACGGCGATGCCGGTGAGCCCGAACCGCTCCTCGGCGACCTGGACCAGCTGGTCGAGGGTCTGGCGGATCTGGGCCTCGGGGGCCGCGCCCTGGAAGAGGGGCAGGGCCTGGCCGGCGACGACCGCGAACACAGCCGGGATGCCCTGCACCCCGAACTGCTGCATCAACATCTGGTTGGCGTCTACGTCGATCTTGGCGAGCAGGAAGCGGCCGTTGTACTCGGTGGCCAGCCGCTCCAGGAGCGGGCTGAGCTGCTTGCAGGGCTCGCACCACTCGGCCCAGAAGTCGATGACGACCGGGACCTCGGTGGAACGCTGCAGTACGTCGCGCTCGAAGCCCGCCTCATCGACGTCGATGACCAGGCCGGCCGGGGACACGGCGGCCGGACCGCCACCCTGCCGGGCGGCTTCGGCGCGCGCCTGCTCCGCCTTCGCCTTGGCCTCCTGGGCCGCCTTCACCGCGGCGAGATCGACGACTCCGCTCATGGACATGTTCCGTGGCTGCATGCGTACAGTCTCCCCCTTCCGCGGACGGTTGTGGGCCGGGTCCGCCTCCCTGACCCCCCGCCGGTGTGCGGGGCCGGTGGAGCGGGCTCGGCCGTGCTGCGTGGCTCCGGGTCCCCACCCGGTGCCTGTGGTTGCCGCTCGTCCGGGCGACCGGGGTGCAGAACCGGTGGCGCGGTACGAACATGAGCTTTCGCTACGCCTCGTAGCGTAACTGGCCCGTGCGGCGGGTGGGGCGCGGGTGACCTCCCTCGGGGCGTGATCTGGCTCACGGGAGGCATCGGGCCTACTCGCCGGTATGGTCGCCCTCATGCAAAGCCGCACCCCCGCCCGTACCGGACGCCAGGGACGCCCACGGTCCGCCGCGGCCGACGAGGCGATCCTGGAGGCGACGCGTGCCGGGCTCGTCGAACTGGGCTGGTCGAAGCTGACGCTGGGGGACGTGGCGACGCGGGCGGGGGTCGCCAAGACGACGCTGTACCGGCGGTGGGCCGGGAAGAACGAGCTGGTCGTGGACGCGGTCGCCGTCCTCTTCGACGAGCTGGAACTGCCCGACCGGGGGTCGCTGGCGGCCGACATCGAGGGCGTGGTGCTTCAGTTCGCGGCGATCCTGGACCGGCCGGAGACGAAGACGGCGCTGATGGCCGTCGTCGCGGAGTCCACGCGGGACGCTCCGCTGCGGGAGCGGATCCGGACGTCCATCGTGGAGCGGCAGAAGCGGCTCGTCCTCGAGGGGCGGGCGCGGGCCGAGCGGCGGGGGGAGTTGCCGGTGGCGGCGGACGCGGTGGCCGCGGCCGAGACGGCGGATCTCATCTTCGACGTCGCCGCGGGGGCGGTCGTGCACCGGACGCTTGTCTCTGCCGAGCCGGTGGACGAGAACTGGGTCCGCCGCTTCACCGCGCTGCTCTTGACCGGGCTGGCCTCAGCGTCCACCTGACCGGTGCGGGGCGGTCCCCTGAGGTAAGTGGGTGGCTCCGGCCGGTGGGTGACCTCGACATTCGTCGTGGCTGATCGCGCAGTTCCCCGCGCCCCTGAGGGAGCGGGGCTTCGCCCCAGCTCCCCAGGGGAGGAGGCGGCGACGCAGTCGCCCCGACAGGGGCGCGGGGAACTGCGCGGCCAGCCACCCACCCGGCGAAAGGTGGATGACTGCCCCGGGAACGCCGGGGGCGTCAGAAGCCAGGGGGTTCGGTGTACGTGCCCCATTCCTCGCGGAGCACCCCGCAGATCTCCCCCAGCGTCGCCTCCGCCCGCACCGCCTCCAACATCGGCCCGATCATGTTGACGCCCCCACGGGCCGCCTCCAGCATCGCGCCCAACGCCTCCCGCACGGCGCCCTCGTCCCGCCCGCTCTTGCGCCCGGCAAGAACCCGTACCTGCTCCCGCTCGACCTCGTGGCTGACCCGCAGGATCTCCAGGTCCCCGGTGACGGACCCCTCGTGGACGTTGACGCCGACGACCCGCTTGTCGCCCTTCTCCAGCGCCTGCTGATAGCGGAACGCGGACTCCGCGATCTCCCCGGTGAACCAGCCGTCCTCGATCCCGCGCAGGATGCCGGACGTGATCGGCCCGATGGGGTGCTGCCCGTCCGGGTGCGCCCGCAGGCCCCGCTCCTTGATCTGGTCGAAGATCTTCTCCGCGTCGGCCTCGATGCGGTCGGTGAGCTGCTCGATGTACCAGGAGCCGCCGAGCGGGTCGGCGACGTTGGCGACGCCGGTCTCCTCCATGAGCACCTGCTGCGTGCGCAGGGCGATCTCGGCGGCCTGCTCGCTGGGGAGCGCGAGGGTCTCGTCGAGGGCGTTGGTGTGCAGCGAGTTCGTCCCGCCGAGCACCGCGGCGAGCGCCTCCACGGCGGTGCGTACGACGTTGTTGTACGGCTGCTGCGCGGTGAGCGAGACCCCGGCGGTCTGGGTGTGGAACCGCAGCCATTGCGCCTTCTCGCTGCGCGCCCCGTACACGTCCCGCATCCAGCGCGCCCAGATGCGGCGGGCGGCGCGGAACTTGGCGATCTCCTCGAAGAAGTCGACGTGCGCGTCGAAGAAGAAGGACAGGCCGGGCGCGAACACGTCCACGTCGAGCCCGCGGCTGAGGCCCAGTTCGACGTAGCCGAAGCCGTCGGCGAGCGTGTACGCCAGTTCCTGCGCGGCCGTCGCCCCGGCCTCACGGATGTGGTAGCCGGAGACGGACAGCGGCTTGTAGGCGGGGATGGAGGCGGCGCAGTGCTCCATCAGGTCGCCGATGAGGCGCAGATGGGGCTCGGGCTGGAACAGCCACTCCTTCTGCGCGATGTACTCCTTGAAGATGTCCGTCTGGAGCGTGCCGTTGAGGACGGCGGGGTCCACGCCCTGGCGCTCGGCGGCGACGAGGTACATGCAGAAGACGGGCACGGCCGGCCCGCTGATCGTCATGGACGTGGTCACGTCACCGAGGGGGATGTCCTTGAACAGGACCTCCATGTCGGCGGCGGAGTCGATGGCGACCCCGCAGTGGCCGACCTCGCCGAGGGAGCGCGGGTCGTCGGAGTCGCGGCCCATGAGGGTCGGCATGTCGAAGGCGACGGAGAGCCCGCCGCCGCCGTTGCGCAGGATCATCTTGTAGCGCTCGTTCGTCTGCTCGGCGTTGCCGAAGCCGGCGAACTGGCGGATGGTCCAGGTCCGCCCGCGGTACCCCGTCGCGTGCAGCCCGCGGGTGTACGGGTACTCCCCCGGCCAGCCGATCCGCTCGAAGCCCTCGTACGTGTCGCCGGGGCGCGGCCCGTAGACCGGCTCGACGGAGTCTCCGGAGAGCGTGGTGAAGTCCGCGTCACGCTTGCGGGCCTTGTCGTAACGGGCCTGCCAGCGGCGGCGGCCCTCCTCGATCGCGTCAGCGTCCATACCCTCGAATTTACTAGGACGTCCAAGTAAATGTCGATGGCTGACGGCATCCGAGGGTGTCGGATGCCGTGGGATCAGGCCTTGGCCAGCTCGGTGTCGCCCGCGACCTTCGGCTCCAGCTCGGCGGAGATCTTGCGCTCGACGAAGAACGCGGCGGTCGGGATCGTGCCCGCGATCAGCACCCAGAGCTGCTTGCCGACCGGCCACTTCGCCTTGGAGCCCAGGTCGAAGGCGAAGACGAGGTAGATCACGTAGAGCCAGCCGTGCGCGATGGCGATGACGCGCGTGGCGTCGGCGGCGCCGTTCACGTCGAACACGTACTTGGCGATCATGCCGAGACACAGGAGGACCAGGAGCACACCGGTGACGTAGGCCATGATCCGGTAGCGGGTCAGCACACTTCGCTTCATGGATACGAGCGTAACCGCCCGAAAAATCCCCGCTTCGGCGGGGAGCCGGTAGCCGGACCGGTCAGTCCGTCGCCTCGAAGTCGCGGGCTGCGACGCGCAGCGGGCGGAGCATCGCGAAGATCTCCGCGCACTCCTCGGCGTCGTACGCCCCGAGGCCGAAGTCCATCGCCATCAGGTCGCGGGTGGCGGACTCGACGACCTCGCGGCCCTTGTCGGTGATGGTGGCGAGGGTGCCGCGGCCGTCGTTGGGGTTCGGGCGCTTGGCGACGAGGCCGGACCGGACGAGGCGGTCGACGGTGTTCGTCACGGACGTGGGGTGCACCATCAGGCGCTCGCCGATCTTCGACATCGGCAGTTCGCCGGCCTTCGAGAACGTGAGCAGGACGAGGGCCTCGTAGCGGGCGAAGGTGAGGCCGTACGGCTTGACCACGGCGTCGACCTCGGCGAGCAGGATCTGCTGGGCGCGCATGATCGAGGTGATCGCCACCATGGAGGGGACGGATCCCCAGCGCTGCTTCCAGAGTTCGTCCGCGCGGGCGATGGGGTCGAAGGGGAGGGAAAGGGGCTTCGGCACGGGGTTGACCTTACCGGCCGGTCATATACCGCTCAGCCCCATCTCGCCCTTCGGTCATCCCCCGCGCCTGGGCAGTCGATCACCTGCGGGCCGGTGGTGGCTGTTCGCGCAGTTCCCCGCGCCCCTGGGTAGTCGATCACCATCCGGGCGGTGGGGCTTCTCGCGCAGTTCCCCGCGCCCCTGGAGGGGCGACTGCGTCGCCACCTCCTCCCCTGAGGGAGCTGGGGCGAAGCCCCGCTCCCTCAGGGGCGCGGGGAACTGCGCGACCAGCCACGACGAATGCCGAGGCCGAAGAACCCGCCCGAAGGGGCACTCGCCCGAGTCGGGGAACAGCCGTCAGCCGGACAGATGGCGTTCTACCGTGTCCACCTTCGACGTGAGCCCGTCCGTCACCCCGGGCCGGATGTCCGCCTTGAGGACGAGGGAGACCCGAGGAGCCCGCTCCTCGACCACGGCGACGGCCCGCCGCACGACGGCCATGACCTCGTCCCACTCCCCCTCCACGGACGTGAACATCGCATCGGTCCGATTCGGCAGCCCCGACTCCCGGACCACCCGCACCGCGTCGGCCACGTACTCCCCGACGTCCTCGCCGACCCCGAGCGGAGTCACGGAGAAAGCGACGATCATGCGCCGACCACGCCTTCCTTACGGGCGCGCGACGCGATCACCGCGTCCTCCGCCTCCCGCCGCAGCCGCCGCTCGGCGAAGAACCCGCCGGTCGGCAGGACGGACAGGACGAAGTAGAGCGCCGCGGTGCCAAGGCTCCACTTCGCCCGGTTCCACGCGTCGGCCCAGAAGATCACGTACAGGACGAACAGCACGCCGTGCACCATGCCCATGACCGGCACCGCGTTGAAGTCCGTGGTCCGCTTCAGGATCGAGCAGATCAGCAGCAGGAGGAAGGAGACGGCCTCCGGGGCGGAGGCGAGGCGGAGGCGTCGGAGGGCGGAGGCGGTCTTGATGTCCACGGGTGCACCTTCGGCAGAGCGGCGGGCAGGAGGGATGGATCTTGTGAATGTACGCACAAGCGTGTCCCATTGTGGCACCAGGGCCCCGCGCCCCCGTCGGCGCCCTCCCCCGCTCGGCCCCGCGCCCGCTACCGTCGCTCCGTGGCAACGTTTCGGCTCCAGGGCGGCAAGGTGCTGGCCGTCGACATGACGGGCGACAGCGTCAAGGCGAAGAACGGCTCGATGGTCGCGTACGACGGCCGGATGACGTTCAAGAAGCTCAGCGGGGGTGGCGAGGGGATACGGGGGATGGTGACGCGCCGCATCACGGGCGAGCAGATGACCGTGATGGAGGTGAAGGGCGAGGGCACGTGCTGGTTCGCGGACCGGGCGAGCGAGATCAACCTCGTCGGGCTGCGCGGCGACAAGCTGTACGTGGAGGCGAGCAATCTGCTGTGCACGGACGCCGGCCTGCGCACGGGCACGACGTTCACGGGCATGCGCGGCGCCTCCCAGGGCAACGGCCTGTTCACGACGACCGTCGAGGGCCACGGCCAGGCGGCGATCATGAGCGACGGGCCGGCGGTGGTGCTGCGGGTGAGCCGGGACTGGCCGCTGACGGTGGACCCGGGCGCGTACATCGCGCACCAGGGGGACCTGCGGCAGTCGTTCCAGTCGGGGGTGACCTTCCGCACGTTCCTCGGGGAGGGCGGCGGCGAGGCGTTCCAGATCCTCTTCGAGGGCGACGGGCTCGTGTACGTACAGCCCAGTGAGCGGAACACGATCGCGGGGGACGTGTGAGATGACGGTCGTCTTCGACGAGGTGAACGCGAAGATGGTGCGGGCCCGGCTCGCGCCCGGGGAGCGGGTGTTCAGCCAGCGCGGCGCGATGCTCGCGTACACCGGCGAGGTGGCGTTCACGCCGAACCTCCAGGGCGGGCAGGGCGGGCTGATGTCGATGATCGGGCGGCGGGTCGCGGGCGAGGCGACGCCGCTGATGACGGTCGAGGGCAGCGGCACGGTCCTGTTCGGGCACGGCGGCCACCACGTGCAGGTGATCCATCTGTCCGGCGACACGCTGTACGTGGAGGCGGACCGGCTGCTGGCCTTCGACGGGGCGCTGCGCCAGGGCACGATGTTCATGGGCTCGCAGGGCGGGGTGATGGGCATGGTGCGCGGGCAGGTGACCGGGCAGGGCCTGTTCACGACGACGCTGGCCGGGCACGGCGCGGTCGCGGTGATGGCGCACGGCGGGGTGATCGAGGTGCCGATCACGCCGGGGCGGGCGGTGCACGTGGACCCGCAGGCGTACGTCGCCCACCATGGGGACGTACGGAACAAGCTGTCGGCGGCGCTCGGCTGGCGGGAGATGGTGGGGCGCGGCAGCGGCGAGGCGTTCCAGCTCGAACTGAGCGGGACCGGGACGGTGTTCGTGCAGGCGTCGGAGGAGAAGCTGTGAACCCGGTGGTGCACGATCCGGCGTCGCTGCCGGTGGACGACAACGTCAACGCGTACACGTTCTGTGTGGAGCTGCGCGGCGGGCAGTGGTTCCTGCAGAAGGGGAAGATGATCGCCTACTACGGGCGGATCGACTTCAACGGTGTGGGGCACGGGCGGCTCGACCGGCTGGTGCGGACCTCGTTCCACTCGCCGCTGCACGCGAGCGACTGGGTGGTCGCGGAGGGCAGTGGCAAGATGCTGCTCGCCGACCGGGCCTTCGATGTGAACTCCTACGACCTGGATGACGGCAATCTGACCATCCGGGCGGGCAATCTGCTCGCTTTTCAGCCAAGTCTCGCGCTGAAGCAGTCGATCGTGCCGGGCTTCCTGACGCTCATTGGCACGGGCAAATTCGTCGCCGCGTCGAACGGGCCCGTGGTCTTCATGGAGCCGCCCGTGCGCGTCGATCCGCAGGCGCTGGTCGGCTGGGCGGACTGCCCGTCGCCGTGCCACCACTACGACCACGGCTATCTGACGGGCGTGATCGGCGGTCTACGTGCGATGACGGGGGTCGGCGGGGCGAGCGGCGAGGAGCATCAGTTCGAGTTCGTGGGCGCGGGGACGGTCCTGTTGCAGTCGAGTGAGGCGCTGATGCCGGACCGTTCGGTGGGGCAGCCGCCTCCGCAGGCGGGCGTGCCGGGCGCCGGGGCGGGGCCCGGCGCAGGCCAGCCATCGGCACCGCGCCTTCCCGGACAGCTCGGAGACCTCCAGCGTCGCTTCGGGCTGTGAGCGGTAGTCTGCGGAGGGTGACGTCGAACGCGTGACCACCCCCACTTTCGTTCGCTTTTCAACTTCTTAGGTAGAATCGATTTCATGGAGACCGAAACGGCCACGCAGTGGCTGACCCCGGAGGAGCAGTGCGCCTGGCGCACCCACCTGGAGGTCAACAAGCTGCTCAACTACCAGCTTGAGAAAGACCTCCAGCCGTTCGGCCTGACAATGAACGACTACGAGATCCTGGTCAATCTCTCCGAGGCGGAGGACCGGAGGATGCGGATGAGCGATCTCGCCGCCGCGACCCTCCAGTCCAAGAGCCGCCTCTCGCACCAGATCACCCGCATGGAGAACGCGGGCCTGGTGCGCCGCGAGAACTGCGAGTCCGACCGGCGCGGCCTGTTCACCGTCCTGACCGACGACGGCATGGAGATGATGCGCACGGTCGCGCCGCACCACGTGGCGTCCGTGCGCCGGCACTTCGTCGATCTCGTCGAGCCACTGGAGCTGAGCAACCTCCAGGCGGCCCTGACGCCCATCGCCGAACATCTGCGTTCGCAGCGCGGCAAACCCTGACCCCGGCCTGACCCCGGTCACTTCACCCGGTTCGTCCCTCGCGCGCGGCACCCTCGGCACGGCCGGTTCCCGCCGCGCCGTCCGGGCTCGTACGCGCGTCTGCGTCCCGGCCCGTACGGGGGCCTGCCCGCCGCCCGTCGAGCAGCGGGGCGGTGAGCGCGGCGAGGGCCGGGGGCGCCGCCGCGAGCAGGAGGCAGACGCCCACCGGGGCGTGCGCGAGCAGGGCGCCCGCCCCGGCCGCGCCGAGGGAACTCCCGGCGTTCAGGGCGGTGTTGACCCAGGCCCCGGCCTGGGTGCGCAGCGCCGGATCGACCGCGCCGTCCGCGACGAGGTAGGCCGTCGTCAGCGCCGGTGCGACGAACAGGCCCGCGCAGAGTGCCGCCCCGGCCAGCGTCCCGGGCCCCGGCGCGCGGGAGGCCGCCGCGAGCGAGAGCGCCAGGCCCGCCGCGAACACCGGGAGCCGGGTGCGGGCGGTCAGGCGCCAGTCGACCGCGCCGTTGATCAGGCCGCCCGCGACACTGCCCGCCGAGAGGGCGGCCAGCGTCCAGGCGGCGGCCGAGGCCCGCCCGTGCTCCCCCGCGAACGCCACGATCAGCAGATCCAGCGCGCCGAGCGCCAGACCGACGCCCAGGGTCAGCGCCAGGGTGCGGCGCAGCGGGCCGAACACCCTGCCCCGTACGGCACGACCGGGCGCGGCGGGCTCGGCGGGCTCCTGCGGGCCGGGGACGGCGCCCTGCGGACCCGGCTCGGCGGGCTTCCGCGCGCCGGGCGCGGTGAGCGCCGGGGACGCCGTGAAGGCGAGGGTGCCGGCCGCGACGAGCGCCGCGCTCAGGGCCAGCCCCGACGCGGCGGGCGCGGCCGAGGCGAGCGCGCCGACCAGCAGCGGGCCCGTGACCAGGATCAGTTCCTCGGCGACCCCGTCGAGGCTGTAGGCCCGCTCCAGCAGGCGCGGCTCGGGCAGCAGGCGGGACCACAGCGCGCGCATGGCGGGCCCGAGCGGGGGCGTGGCCGCGCCCGCGCAGCCGGCCAGCGCCACGAGCACCGGGCCGGTGACAGCGGCGTCCCAGGTCACGGCGGCGAGCAGCGCCAGCAGGGCCGCGTACAGCAGGGCCATCGGGACGAGCGCGCGGCGCGGTCCGCGGCGGTCGACGAGGCGGGCACGGACGGGCGCCAGCAGCACGCTCGCGGCGCCGAACACGGCGGTCACCGTCCCGGCGACGGCGTAGGAGCCGGTGGCGTCGCGGGCGGCGAGGGTGAGGGAGAGGCCGACGGTGCCGTACGACAGGCGCCCGAGCAGGGCACCGGCGAAGGCCCGCGAGGCGTGCGGGGTCCGCAGGACAGCGGTGTACATGGGAGGGGTTCCTTCAGACATGCGGGAGACGTCAACGGGCCGCGTCAGCACCGGAGTTCTCTACGCACGAAGGAAGGACACACGCGTACGCTACAGCGCCGGGCCGCACGGAGCGACCCGGCGCCGGCGGGGACGTACCCGCTACTGGCCGGTGAGGCCCTCGACCAGTTCGTCGGCCGCGCGGTACGGGTCGAGGTCGCCCGTGACGATGCGCTCCGCGAGGGCGCCGAGGCGGCGGTCGCCGGAGAGGTCGCCGATGCGCTCGCGCAGCGCGGTCACGGCGATGGTCTCGACCTCGCGGGCGGCGCGGGCGGCCCGGCGCTCGGCCAGCACCCCGTGCTCCTCCATCCACGCGCGGTGCTTCTCCAGCGCCTGGACGACCTCGTCGACGCCCTCGCCGCGCGCGGCGACCGTCTTCACGATGGGCGGCCGCCAGTCGCCGGGGGCGCGGGCCTCGCCGAGCCCCAGCATGTGGTTCAGCTCGCGGGCGGTGGCGTCGGCGCCGTCCCGGTCCGCCTTGTTGACGACGTAGACGTCGCCGATCTCCAGGATGCCCGCCTTGGCGGCCTGGATGCCGTCGCCCATGCCGGGCGCGAGCAGGACGACGCTCGTGTCGGCCTGCGAGGCGATCTCCACCTCGGACTGGCCGACGCCGACGGTCTCGACCAGGACCACGTCGCAGCCGGCCGCGTCGAGGACGCGGATGGCCTGCGGCGCGGCCCAGGCGAGGCCGCCGAGGTGGCCCCGGGTCGCCATGGAGCGGATGTAGACGCCCGGGTCGGAGGCGTGCTCCGACATCCGCACCCGGTCGCCGAGCAGGGCGCCGCCGCTGAACGGCGACGACGGGTCGACGGCGAGCACGCCGACCCGCTTCCCGGCCCGCCGGTACGCGCTGACCAGCGCCGACGTGGAAGTCGACTTGCCGACACCGGGGGATCCGGTGAGGCCGACCACGTACGCGTTGCCGGTGAGCGGGGCGAGGGCGGCCATCACCTCGCGCAGTTGCGGGGACGCCCCCTCCACCAGCGAGATCAGCCGGGCGACCGCGCGCGGCCTGCCCTCCCTCGCCTGCGCGACCAGCGTGGGGACGTCCTGCATCACAGCTCCGTTCACTCGCTCCCGAAAAGGGTTACGCCTTGGGTACCCGCACGATGAGCGCGTCACCCTGACCGCCGCCGCCGCACAGCGCGGCCGCGCCGACGCCGCCGCCGCGCCGCTTCAGCTCCAGCGCGAGATGCAGCACGATACGGGCGCCGGACATCCCGATCGGGTGACCGAGGGCGATGGCGCCGCCGTTGACGTTCACCTTTTCCGAGGACACGCCGAGGTCCTTCATTGACTGCACGGCGACGGCCGCGAACGCCTCGTTGATCTCGATGAGGTCGATGTCCTCGACGCCGATGCCCTCCTTGCCGGCGGCGTGCCGGATGGCGTTGGACGGCTGCGACTGGAGCGAGTTGTCCGGGCCCGCCACGTTGCCGTGGGCGCCGATCTCGGCGATCCACTCCAGGCCCAGCTCCTGCGCCTTGGCCTTGCTCATCACGACCACGGCGGCGGCGCCGTCGGAGATCTGCGAGGAGGTGCCCGCGGTGATCGTGCCGTCCTTGGCGAAGGCCGGGCGGAGCTTCGCGAGCGACTCGGTGGTGGTCTCGGCGCGGATGCCCTCGTCCTGGCTGAACAGGACCGGCTCGCCCTTGCGCTGCGGGATCTCCACGGGCGTGATCTCGGCTTCGAACAGGCCGTTCTTCTGCGCGGCGGCGGCCCGCTGGTGCGAGAGCGCGGCGATCTCGTCCTGCTCGGGGCGGCCGATGCCGAGGCGGGTGTTGTGCTTCTCCGTGGAGGCGCCCATGGCGACGTTCTCGAAGGCGTCGGTCAGGCCGTCGTGCGCCATGGAGTCGAGCATCTCGATGGCGCCGTACTTGTGGCCCTCGCGGGACTTGGGCAGCAGGTGCGGCGCGTTCGTCATCGACTCCTGGCCGCCCGCGACGACGATGTCGAACTCGCCGGCGCGGATGAGCTGGTCGGCGAGCGCGATGGCGTCGAGGCCGGACAGACAGACCTTGTTGACGGTCAGCGCCGGCACGTTCATCGGGATGCCGGCCTTGACGGCGGCCTGGCGGGCCGGGATCTGGCCGGCGCCGGCCTGGAGCACCTGGCCCATGATCACGTACTGGACCTGGTCGCCGCCGATGCCCGCACGGTCGAGGGCGGCCTTGATGGCGAATCCGCCGAGGTCGGCTCCGGAGAAGGACTTGAGCGAGCCCAGCAGACGGCCCATGGGCGTCCGCGCGCCCGCGACGATCACTGAGGTGGTACCGGTCGTTCCAGTCATGAGGCACGGCCCCTAGCAGATGAGGAGTGAACGAGGGTTTACTCGAATGTACTGAGCGGCCCCGCGCACGTCATCGGCACAAAGGTGTGATCGCGCGCACGTTGCGTAACCACTGCGGACCGCGCTGCACTTACGGCATGCTGACGCGAATCGACCACATCGGGATCGCCTGCTTCGACCTCGACACCACTGTCGAGTTCTACCGGGCGACATACGGCTTCGAGGTCTTCCACACCGAGGTCAACGAGGAGCAGGGCGTGCGCGAGGCCATGCTCAAGATCAACGAGACCTCCGACGGCGGCGCCTCCTACCTCCAGCTGCTCGAACCGACCCGCGAGGACTCCGCGGTCGGCAAGTGGCTGGCCAAGAACGGGGAGGGCGTGCACCACATCGCGTTCGGCACGGCCGACGTGGACGGGGACGCCGCGGCCGTGCGGGACAAGGGCGTGCGGGTCCTCTACGACGAGCCCCGCCGGGGTTCGATGGGCTCGCGCATCACGTTCCTGCACCCCAAGGACTGCCACGGCGTGCTCACGGAACTGGTCACCGCCGCGCCCCAGGAGTCGTCCGACCACTGACCTCCCCATACTCGGGCCGGTAGGGTTGGGGGGCGGGCGTCTCGTGCATCGGGCGCCCGTGGGCCGGGGCCTGGGTATCGGGGGCGAGGGTCGGTGCGACAGGGCAGGCGCGCGGGTATCAGCGGGCGGCCCCGACGCGCCGCCGTGCTGGATCTGACACCATTCCCCGGGGGCCCCGTTCGGCGCAAGGACGGGGCTCGTCAGGAAGAGCTTGCGATCAGGAGTGGGGTCTCCCCTGCTCGAGCGAATTCGAGAGCTTGGGGAAGGATGGGACCGCGCAGTGCGGGGCTACGAGAGCCAGGACAGCCGTCGGCCGGCTGAGACCGACCATCTCTCGCGGTTCGAAGCCGAGATGGATCGGCTGAAGACCGAGCGGGAGAAGGCCGTCCAGCACGCCGAGGACCTCGGCTACCAAGTTGAGGTGCTGCGCGCCAAGCTGCACGAGGCGCGCCGCAACCTCGCGTCCCGTCCTGCCTACGACGGCGCCGACATCGGCTACCAGGCCGAGCAGTTGCTGCGCAACGCGCAGATCCAGGCCGAGCAGCTTCGCGCGGACGCCGAGCGGGAGCTGCGGGACGCCCGCGCCCAGACGCAGCGCATCCTCCAGGAGCACGCCGAGCAGCAGGCCCGCCTCCAGGCGGAGCTGCACACCGAGGCGGTCAACCGGCGCCAGCAGCTCGACCAGGAGCTGGCCGAGCGCCGCCGCACGGTCGAGACCCACGTCAACGAGAACGTGCAGTGGGCGGAGCAGTTGCGCGCCCGCACCGAGCAGCAGGCCCGCCGGCTGCTCGACGAGTCCCGCGCCGAGGCCGACCAGGCGCTGGCCACGGCCCGCGCGGAGGCCGAGCGGATCGCCACGGAGGCCCGCCGGCGGCTGACCGGCGAGGCCGAGGCGGCGCGTGCCGAGGCGCAGGCGCTCCTGGCCCGCGCCCGCCAGGACGCCGAGCGCCTGCTCAACGCGGCGTCGGCGCAGGCCCAGGAGGCCACCGACCACGCCGAGCAGTTGCGTACGTCGACGACGGCCGAGTCGGACGCGGCCCGCCAGAAGGCCACCGAGCTGAGCCGCGCCGCCGAGCAGCGCATGAGCGAGGCCGAGTCGGCGCTGCGTGAGGCGCGCGCCGAGGCCGACAAGGTGCTCGCGCAGGCCAAGGAGGCGGCGGCCAAGCAGCTCGCCGGCGCCGAGTCGACGAACGAGCAGCGCACCCGCACCGCCAAGGAGCAGGTCGCCCGGCTCGTGCAGGAGGCCACCAAGGAGGCAGAGGCGGCCCGCTCGGAGGCCGAGCAGGCCGTCGCGGACGCCCGCGCCGAGGCCGAGAAGCTGATCGCGGACGCCAAGGAGAAGGCCCGTACGGTCACCGCGGAGGAGACCGCGGGCGAGCTGGCGAAGGCGGCGCGCACCGCCGAGGACGTGCTCAACAAGGCGTCCCAGGAAGCGAAGTCGACGACGCGGGCGGCCACCGAGGAGGCCGAGCGGATCCGTGCCGAGGCCGAGGCCGAGGCGGACCGGCTGCGCGCGGAGGCGCACGACCTGGCCGAGGAGCTCAAGGGCGCCGCGAAGGACGACACCGAGGAGTACCGCGCCAAGACCGTCGAGCTCCAGGAGGAGGCGCGGCGGCTGCGCGGCGAGGCGGAGTCGCTGCGCGCGGAGGCCGTCGAGGAGGGCGAGCGCATCCGCGCCGAGGCCCGCCGCGAGGCCGTGCAGCAGATCGAGGAGGCGGCCAAGACCGCCGAGGAGCTGCTCGCCAAGGCGAAGGCGGACGCGGACGAGCTGCGTACGTCGGCGACGGCCGAGGCCGAGCGGGTCCGTACCGAGGCCATCGAGCGGGCCACCTCGCTGCGCAAGCAGGCCGAGGAGACGCTGGAGCGCACCCGCGCCGAGGCCGAGCGCTACCGCACGGAGGCCGAGGAGCAGGCCGAGGCCACGAAGGCGGAGGCCGAGCGGGCCGCGCAGGAGCTCAAGGAGGAGACCGAGCGCGCGCTCGACGCCCGCCAGGAGGAGGCGGCCCGCGAGCTGACCCGGCTGCACACCGAGGCCGAGGAGCGGCTGACGGCGGCGCAGACGGCCCTGGACGAGGCCCGCGCCGAGGGCGAGCGGCTGCGCCGGGAGGCGTCGGAGGAGGCGGACCGGCTGCGTGCCGAGGCCGCCGAGCGCGTACGGAGCTTGACCGAGCAGGCGGAGGCGGAGGCCGAGCGGCTGCGGACGGAGGCCGCGTCGGACGCGTCGGCGACCCGTTCCGAGGCCGAGGCGGTCGCCGTACGGCTGCGGACCGAGGCGGCGACGGAGGCGGAGCGGCTCAAGACGGAGGCGCAGGAGTCCGCCGGCCGGATGCGGGCCGAGGCGCAGACCGCCGCCGAGCGGATCTCCGCGGAGGCCGCCGAGACGCTGGCCGCCGCGACCGAGGAGGCGGCCCGGCGCCGCCGCGAGGCCGAGGAGACGCTCGGCAGCGCCCGCGAGGAGGCGGACCGGGAGCGCGAGCGGGCCCGCGAGCAGAGCGACGAGCTGCTGGCCGTGGCCCGGGCGCGGGTCGAGGAGGCGCAGACCGAGGCGGCGCGGCTGGTCGAGGAGGCGGACCGGCGGGCGACCGAGATGGTCACGTCGGCCGAGCAGACCGCGCAGCAGGTGCGGGACTCGGTGGCCGGGCTCCAGGAGCAGGCGCAGGAGGAGATCGCCGGGCTGCGCAGCGCGGCCGAGCACGCGGCGGAGCGTACGAAGCAGGAGGCGCAGGAGGAGGCCGACCGGGTCCGCGCCGACGCGTACGCGGAGCGCGAGCGGGCCACGGAGGACGCCAACCGCACGCGCGGTGAGGCGACCGAGGCGGCGGAGGCCGCGAAGGCGCTCGCCGAGCGGACGGTCTCGGAAGCCATCGCCGAGTCGGAGAAGCTGCGGTCGGACGCCTCGGAGCACGCGCAGCGGGTGCGTACCGAGGTGGCGGACCTGCGGTCGGCGGCCGACCACGACGCGTCGCGGACCCGCGCGGAGGCCCGCGAGGACGCCAACCGCATCCGTTCGGACGCGGCGGCGCAGGCGGACACGCTGATCACGGAGGCGCGCGCCGAGGCGGAGCGCCTGACGACGGAGACGGCCGCGGAGGCGGAGCGGGTCCGTACGGAATCGACCGCGCGCGCCGAGCAGTTGGTGGGCGACGCGACGGCCGAGGCGGAGCGCCTGACCGCCGAGTCGACCGAGGCCGCCGAGAAGCGGCTCGCGGACGCCAAGACCGAGGCCGAGCGGGTCACCGCCGAGTCCACGGAGGCCGCCGAGAAGCGGCTCGCGGACGCCAAGGCCGAGGCCGAGCGGGTCACCGCGGAGTCGACGGCGGCTGCCGAGCAGCGGGTCGCGGAGGCGGCCACCGAGGCGGAGCGCCTGACGGCCGAGTCGACGGCCGCCGCCGAGCAGTTGACGAATGAGACGCTGACCGAGGCCGAGCGGGTGCGCGCGGACGCGGTGGCGAAGGCGGAGAAGCTGGTCGCGGACGCGACGGGCGAGGCGGAGCGGCTGCGCGCCGAGGCGGCGGAGACCGTCGGTTCGGCGCAGGCGCACGCGGAGCGGGTGCGGTCCGACGCCGAGCGCGTGAAGGCGGACGCGGCGGCCGAGGCCGAGCGGCTGCGCTCGGAGGCGCGCGAGGAGTCCGAGCGCACGCTCGACGAGGCCCGCAAGGCCGCCGACAAGCGGCGTTCGGAGGCCGCGGAGCAGGTCGACAAGCTCATCTCGGAGTCCGCGGCCGAGGCCGACAAGCTGACCCGTGAGGCGCAGGAGGCGGCGCAGAAGAAGACCGCCGACGCGGAGGCGCAGGCCGACACGATGGTGGGCGCGGCGCGTACCGAGGCGGAGCGCTTGGTCGCCGAGGCCACGGTCGAGGGCAACGCGCTGGTGGAGAAGGCCCGTACGGACGCGGACGAGCTGCTGGTCGGCGCGCGCCGGGACGCGACGCAGATAAGGGAGCGGGCCGAGGAACTGCGCGACCGGATCACGTCGGAGATCGAGGAGCTGCACGAACACGCGCGCCGCGAGTCGGCGGAGACCATGAAGAACGCGGGCGAGCGGTGCGACGCGCTGGTCAAGGCGGCGGAGGAGCAGTTGGCGGAGGCCCAGGCCAAGGCCAAGGAGCTGCTGAACGACGCGAATTCGGAGGCCGGCAAGGTCCGTATCGCCGCCGTCAAGAAGGCGGAGGGGCTGCTCAAGGAGGCCGAGCAGAAGAGGGCCACGCTCACCCGCGAGGCGGAGAAGATCAAGGCGGACGCCGAGGCCGAGGCCGCCGCGATGGTCGAGAAGGGGCAGCGCGAGCTGGACGTGCTGGTCAGGCGCCGCGAGGACATCAATGCTGAGATCTCCCGTGTCCAGGACGTGTTGGAGGCGTTGGAGAGTTTTGAGGCGCCGTCAGGCGGGGGCAAGGACGGGGGCGTCAAGGCGGGCGCCGCGGCGGGAGCCACACGATCGGGTGGCAAAGGGTCCGAGGACTAGCCAGGAGAGCAACAGTCATGCTTGACATGGGCCTTTGGCCACTTCCTGGCAAGCACTCCGCCCCTACGCCACCCAAAAGGGGTGTCATTCTCCAGATCAAACCCGCATCTGCTCGATGACACGCCGCTTTGGCCCCTAGGATTCCCTCTATCACCTCACACCGGTCTCATTCGACAGGAACCCCATGAGCGACACTTCCCCCTACGGCTTCGAGCTTGTGCGGCGTGGGTACGACCGCGCGCAGGTGGACGAACGAATCTCCAAGCTCGTCTCCGACCGTGACAGCGCTCTTGCCCGTATCACTGCTCTGGAAAAGCGCATCGAGGAACTGCACCTCGAGACGCAGAACGCCCAGGCCCAGGTGAACGACGCGGAGCCGTCGTACGCCGGTCTCGGCGCCCGCGTCGAGAAGATCCTCCGCCTCGCCGAGGAGGAGGCGAAGGACCTGCGCGAGGAGGCCCGCCGCGCCGCCGAGCAGCACCGCGAGCTGGCGGAGACGTCGGCCCAGCAGGTACGTAACGACGCGGAGTCGTTCGCCGCCGAGCGCAAGGCGAAGGCCGAGGACGAGGGCGTCCGGATCGTCGAGAAGGCCAAGGGCGAGGCCACCGCGCTGCGTGCCGAGGCGCAGAAGGACGCGCAGTCCAAGCGCGAGGAGGCGGACGCCCTCTTCGAGGAGACGCGCGCCAAGGCCGCCCAGGCCGCCGCCGACTTCGAGACGAACCTGGCCAAGCGCCGCGAGCAGTCGGAGCGCGACCTGGCCTCGCGTCAGGCCAAGGCCGAGAAGCGTCTCGCGGAGATCGAGCACCGGGCGGAGCAGCTCCGCCTGGAGGCCGAGAAGCTGCGTACGGACGCCGAGCGCCGCGCCCGCCAGACGGTGGAGACGGCTCAGCGCCAGGCCGAGGACATCGTGGCCGACGCGAACGCGAAGGCGGACCGTATCCGCAGCGAATCGGAGCGCGAGCTGGCCGCCCTGACGAACCGTCGTGACTCGATCAACGCGCAGCTCACCAACGTGCGCGAGATGCTGGCCACCCTCACGGGTGCCGCCGTCGCCGCCGCGGGCGCGCCCGCCGACGACGAGTCGATCTCGCGTGGGGTCCCGGCGCAGCAGTCCCGCTGACGCGCGGTTTCCCGATCGTTCAGCAGCCCCCTGCCGCATATGAGTGGCAGGGGGCTGTCGCGCGTTCTACGGTGGCCGCATGATCGAGCTTGAGGGGCTGACGAAGCGGTACGGCGACAAGACGGCGGTGGACGGGCTGACGTTCACCGTCCGGCCGGGCATCGTCACGGGCTTCCTCGGGCCGAACGGCGCGGGCAAGTCCACGACGATGCGGATGATGCTCGGGCTGGACAACCCGACGGCGGGCAGTGTGCGGATCGACGGTCTGCACTACACGCAGCTCAAGGACCCCCTGCGATCGATCGGGGCGCTCCTGGACGCCAAGGCGATGCACGGCGGTCGCAGCGCCTACAACCACCTCCTGTGTCTGGCCCAGTCGAACGGGCTGCCGCGCAGCCGGGTCGACGAGGTCCTGGACACGGTCGGCCTGACGGCGGTGGCGAAGAAGAAGGCGAAGGGCTTCTCGCTCGGCATGGGCCAGCGGCTCGGCATCGCGGGCGCGCTCCTCGGCGACCCGCGCATCCTCATGTTCGACGAGCCGGTCAACGGCCTCGACCCCGAGGGCATCCACTGGATCCGCAACCTCATGAAGTCGCTCGCGGCGGCCGGCCGTACGGTCTTCGTCTCCTCGCACCTGATGAGCGAGATGGCGCTGACGGCGGACCATCTCGTGGTGATCGGTCAGGGCCGGCTCCTCGCGGACACGTCCATGGCGGACTTCATCCGGCAGAACTCACGCTCGTACGTACGACTGCGCTCGCCGCAGCGGGAGCGGCTGCTGGACGTGCTGCACGAGGCGGGCGTCACCGTGATCGAGACGGGCAACGGATCGCTGGAGGTCGACGGGCACTCCGCGGAGGAGCTGGGCGATCTCGCGGGTGCCCATCAGATCGTGCTGCATGAGCTGAGCCCGCAGCAGGCCTCGCTGGAGGAGGCGTTCATGCAGCTCACGGCGGAGTCGGTCGAGTACCACGCCCACACGGACTCCGGGCCGGGCGCAGTGCCGGGCGCGATTCCCGGCGCACCGGGCGCGGTCCCGGGCGCGCCGCCCGTGGGCGGTGAGGCGCCGCTGCTCGACTGGGGCGCGGACTGGCAGCAGCGGCAGGGCGGCAAGCGCCGCGACAAGAAGAAGGGTGCCTGAGATGCCCGCGGCACAGGTCCTGCGGTCCGAGTGGACCAAGATCCGGTCGGTGAACTCGACGCCGCTCACGCTCGGCCTGGCCGTGGTGGTCTCGGTCGGGCTCGGCATGCTGGTCAGCGCGCTGTCCAACAACGAGTTCAAGCACATGTCGGCGGAGCAGCGGCTCACCTTCGACCCGACGTTCATCTCGTTCTCCGGGCTGACGCTCGGGCAGTTGGCGATGGTCGTCTTCGGGGTGCTGGTGGTGTCCGGCGAGTACAGCACGGGCATGATCCGCACCTCGCTCGCGGCGGTCCCGCAGCGGGCCACGTTCCTGTTCTCCAAGGTCGCGGTCGCCGCCGTGCTCGCGCTCGCCGCCGCCCTCGTGACGAGCTTCGCCGCGTTCTTCCTCGGGCAGCTCATGCTGGGCGACCACAGCACGACGCTGGGCGCGACGAACGTGCTGCGGGCGGTCATCGGCGCCGCCGTGTACATGACGCTCCTGGCGATGTTCTCCATGGGCGTCTCCACGATGCTGCGCTCGCCGATGCTCTCGCTCGGCATCCTCATGCCGTTCTTCTTCCTCGTCTCCCCGATCCTCGGCAGCGTCTCGGCGACGAAGAAGGTCGCCCAGTACTTCCCCGACCAGGCCGGCCTGCGGATCATGCAGGTCGTGGACGCGGGCAGCGACGCCCCCTACGGCCCGTGGGGCGGGCTCTGCGTCCTGCTCGCGTGGGTGGCGGCGGCGCTCATCGGCGGATACGTGCTGCTGAAGAAGCGGGACGCGTAGGGCGGCGGACCGAGAAGCGCCGGGGGCGCGGGGCCCAGGCCGCTCCCCCGGAGCGACCCGCACTCTTTACTTTCTCTTGGCCGGAACCGTCAGCGCTCGGATACCCTCCTAACCCTTACGGGGGCGTGTGCCCCGACGTCCTGAACCGTGTCGATACGTTCAGAACTTCCGATGGGTGCGGAGAATGATCGAGGCAGTCGGCCTGACGAAGCGCTACGGCGCGAAGACGGCCGTGTACAACCTTTCCTTCCAGGTACGGCCGGGCACCGTCACGGGCTTCCTCGGGCCGAACGGGTCGGGCAAGTCGACCACGATGCGCATGATCCTCGGCCTCGACCAGCCGACGTCCGGCCACGTGACCATCGGCGGCTACCCGTACGCCAAGCTGCCGAACGCTCCGCGCCAGGTGGGCGCGCTGCTGGACGCCAAGGCCATGCACGGCGGCCGGGCCGCCCGCAACCACCTGCTGTGTCTGGCGCAGCTCGCCGGCATCCCGGCCCGCCGCGTCGACGAGGTGCTCGGTGTCGTCGGCCTCCAGGACGTGGCGAAGCGGCGCTCCAAGGGCTTCTCGCTCGGCATGGGGCAGCGGCTCGGCATCGCGGCGGCGCTCCTCGGCGACCCGCAGGTCCTCCTCTTCGACGAGCCGGTCAACGGCCTGGACCCCGAGGGCATCCTCTGGGTGCGGAACCTGATGAAGACGCTTGCCGCCGAGGGCCGTACGGTCTTCGTCTCCTCGCACCTGATGAGCGAGATGGCGCTGACGGCCGAGCACCTGATCGTGATCGGGCGCGGCCAGCTGCTCGCGGACATGTCCGTCACGGACTTCATCTCGCAGAACTCCGCGGACTTCGCGCGCGTACGCACCCCGGACAGCGAGCCGCAGCAGCGCGAGAAGCTGAGCGCCACGCTGACCGAGGCGGGCGGCCAGGTGCTGCCCGAGCCGGACGGCGCGCTGCGGGTGACGGGCCTCGCGCTGCCCCGGATCAGCGACCTCGCGCACGACGCGGACGTGCGGCTGTGGGAGCTGTCGCCGCACCGGGCGTCGCTGGAGGAGGCGTACATGCGGATGACGCAGGGCGCCGTGGACTACCGCTCGACCGCCGACCAGCTGGCGGGGTTCCAGCCGCCGCCGGGGCCGGGCATGGCGCCGCCGCAGCAGATGCCGGTGCCGGGCCAGGGGCAGCCGGGCTGGTACGCCCCGCCGCCGCCCGGACAGCAGCACCCGCAGGCGCCGGGCGGCCCGTTCGCGCCGGCCCCGGGTCAGCACGGCCAGCCCGGCCAGCCCGGCCAGGCGCCGCTGCCGGCCGGCGCGAACCCGTACGCCGCTCCCCCGCAGGCGCCCCAGCCCCAGCCGCAGGCGCACGCCCCGGCCGCGCAGCCGCAGTCTCAGGCCCCGCAGCCGTCGCAGGCCCCCGTCCAGCCCCCGGCCGCGCCGCCCGCCGCCCCGACCACCGACAAGGACACCACCCGATGAGCACGCCGCCCCCGTCCTACGCCCCGCCGGCGGGCCTGCCCGGAGCCGGTTACCACTCCCCCATCCCGGTGCGCCGCGCCACACTGGCGGACGCGCTGCGCTCGGAGTGGACGAAGATCCGTACCGTGCGCTCCACCATGTGGACGCTCGGCGTGATGGTCGCGCTCATGGTCGGGCTCGGCCTCGGGTCCGCCGCGATCGTCGCCACCGCCGACAACCTCGGCATGGGCGGTGACGACGTCCTGAGCCTCGGCTTCTTCGGCGTCCTGCTCGGCAGCATCTGCGTGATCACGCTCGGCGTCCTGACGATCGGCTCCGAGTACGGCACGGGCATGATCCGTACGACGATGACGGCCTGCTCCAGCCGCAGCCGGGTGCTCACCGCCAAGGCCATCGTCTTCTTCGCGCTGGTCTTCGTGCTGGTGACGGTCGTCTCCGCGGTGGTCGGCGCGCTCCAGGTGGGAATCGTCGGCGTCGGCTCGCCGAGCGGCTCGATGTGGTTCCGGGGCACCGTCGGGGTCGGCCTCGTCGTGGCGCTGCTCGGGCTGCTCGGGCTCGCGGTCGGCACGCTCGTGCGGCACTCGGCGGGTGCGATCACCATCATGATCGGCCTGGTGCTGCTGCCGCTGGTGCTGGCCATGTTCATGTTCGCCGAGTCCCTGCGCGGGCTCCAGAAGGCCCTGTTCGAGTACTCGGTCCCGAGCCAGCTCGCCGCGCTCTACGGCGACTCCGTCGGCGGCGGGGACTCCGGCCCGGCGGGCTGGGACCCGCTGTGGATCATCGGCCTGGTCACGGCCGTCGCGCTCGGCGCCGCCTTCGCCGTGCTCAACAGCCGGGACGTGTGAGGCGCCGTACGGCTCCTCAGTAGCGCGGTGCGTTACGGGACCGCTGCACCTTCGTGGTGCGGCGGTCCTTCGCGTTCCAGCAGGCCTTGTGCCAGTGGCGCCGGTCGTCCACGCCCCCGTACTCCGGCCACGCCACGACATGCGCGACGCCGGAGGCGATCTCCTGGTCGCAGCCCGGGCAGCGGTAGGTCTTGCCCGCGGCGCTCGCCCCCGCGACGTGCCGTACGCTCCACTCCTCGCCCTGCCAGCTCTCGCTGGACTGGAACCCGCCGTAGCGCCTCCCCGCGTCCTCGCTGCTGCTGAACGATCCGCCGGCCTTGGGGCGGTTGCGACGCGGGGACACGGCTCACCTCACGGGGTGTCTGTACGGGGCAGGAGTCCAGCGTACGCCGCGCCGGGACGGGTACCCGGCGGTCGTCAACACCCGCGCCCCCAGCGGACTCTCCGGACAATCTGCCAATCTTCCCGCCAGGCCGTGCCCTTGGCACTTGTCAGCCGTTATTGCCCTCAGGGGGAGTGCCCGCGTCGGCGCCAAGGAAGGCAAGGATTGCGATGCGCGTAGGAACGTTTGTACTGGCCGCCCAGTTCCCCGGCCAGGGCCAGGGGGAGGCGCTGCACCGGGCGGTGCGGTCGGCCGAGGCCGCCGAGGAGGCCGGCCTGGACTCCGTGTGGCTCGCCGAGCACCACTTCGTGCCGTACGGGACCTGCCCCTCGGCGGTGACGCTGGCGGCGCTGCTGCTCGGGCGCACCCGCAGACTGCGCGTGGGGACGGCGGTGAGCGTGCTGCCGACGGCGCATCCGGTGGCCCTCGGCGAGCAGGCGGCGCTGCTGCATCTGACGTCCGGCGGCCGGTTCACGCTCGGGGTGGGGCGCGGCGGGCCCTGGGTGGACCTGGAGGTGTTCGGCGCGGGCCTCGCCGCGTACGAGACGGGCTTCCCCGACGCGCTCGACCTGCTGCTGCGCTGGCTGCGTGACGCGGAGGTGGAGGGGCCCGGCGGCCGGTTCGCGTTCCGTCCGGTGCCGGTGGTGCCGCGCCCGGCGGAGGCGATAGGCGGCACCGACCCGGCGGGCCCGGAGGTCGTCGTGGCCTGTACGTCGCCGAAGACCGTGCGGCTGGCGGCGGCGCGCGGCCTGCCGATGCTGCTCGGCATGCACGTGGGCGACGAGGAGAAGGCCGAGATGATCGGCATGTGGCGGCGCTGCGCCCGGGAAGCGGGCCGCGACGGCGACGAGATCCTCGCGGCGCCGCATGTGTCGGCGGGCGTCGCGCAGGTCGCCGACCGGGGCCCGCAGGCGGCGGAGACACTGCTGAAGGCCATGCCGGGCTGGCTCAAGCAGGGCCTGGACGCCCATGTGACGGTCGACGGGCGGCCGCGCTCGATGCGCGACCCGTACGCGTACACGGAGTTGCTGTGCCGGCTGCATCCCGTGGGCACGCCGCGGCAGTGCGCGGACCGGCTCGCCGCCACCGCCGAGCGCACCGGCATCACGCGGTTCGCGCTGCTCGCGGAGGGCTCGGGCGACCTGGCGGCCACCGAGGAGAACGTGCGCAGGCTCGGCGCCGACGTGCTGCCCCGGCTGGCCTGACCCGGCTGTTCCGACCCGGCGAGGAGTCGGCGCCGGGCGCCTGCCTCCCCGTACAGAAGCACCTCCCGCGTACGGGTGGCAGGCGGTCCGGAGCGCGGCAACAGCCGTCAGCAGTCGCGCAGTTCGGGCGACTGGTTGAGCAACTGGTTGCGGGCCGAGGTGAAGCGGGCCAGCGTGTCGTCCACCGCCGGGTCGAGCGGGAAGACCGCGACCCGGTGGCAGTTCTGGAACGCCAGGCGCACACCGAAGTGCCGCTGCAGCGCGCCGCGTATCGCATCGCTCGCAAGGGCGCGCAGCAGTTGGCCGCGCGCCTGCTCGTCCGGCGGCGGCGTCAGGTTGTCGGCGAACTCTCCGCCGTCCACCTTCAGTCGGGCCACCAGGGAGCTGATCATCTCCCACGCGTAGGGCAGGGAGGTCCGGACGCAGTCGACGAATTGATCGTCGTCGACCTCGCCTCGCTCGGCCTGTTCCAACAGAGCCGGTGAGACGTCGAGCGACATGGGTACTCCTCTCGCACCCCCGGGGAGCGGGGGTTGACGGACAGGCCGGGAGGACGGACGCGCAGGTCGAGCAGACACGCAGCGTGCACGCGCCGCGACCTCCTGCTTCTACGGTATGCAACGTGTCCGGGCGGCAACAGGGCGTAGCGCGCACGGTTCGCACACAACCGGCCAATAACGAACTCGGCATTACCGGGGCGAAGTGCGTCGGACCGGGGGTGTGAAGTAGCGTTGCCGACCATGCGTCTCGTCATCGCCCGCTGCTCCGTGGACTACGCGGGCAGGCTCACCGCCCATCTCCCCTCGGCCCCCCGCCTTATCCTCGTGAAGGCGGACGGCAGCGTCTCCATCCACGCGGACGACCGTGCCTACAAGCCCCTCAACTGGATGTCGCCGCCGTGCACCCTCAAGGAGGGCAGCGGCGACGACGCGGGCGTGTGGACCGTGATCAACAAGGCGGGCGAGAAACTGATCATCACGATGGAGGAGATCCTCCACGACTCCTCGCACGAACTCGGTGTGGACCCCGGTCTCATCAAGGACGGCGTGGAAGCGCACCTCCAGGAGCTGCTCGCCGACCGTATCGAGACGCTCGGCGAGGGCTACACGCTGATCCGGCGCGAGTACATGACGGCGATCGGCCCGGTCGACATCCTGTGCCGGGACGCCGAGGGGCAGACCGTCGCCGTGGAGATCAAGCGGCGCGGCGAGATCGACGGCGTGGAGCAACTGACGCGCTATCTGGAGCTGTTGAACCGCGACCCGCATCTGGCTCCGGTGCGCGGGGTGTTCGCCGCGCAGGAGATCAAGCCGCAGGCCCGCGTCCTCGCCACCGACCGGGGCATCGGCTGCACGGTCCTCGACTACAACGCGCTGCGCGGCATCGAGGACGACAAGCTCCGCCTGTTCTGACCCCGCCCCGTACGGGAGAAGCGGCTGCGCCCGCCTCGACCCCGTACGCGAACAACGCCGTACGCGAACGAAGGGCCCCGGACCACATGCGGTCCGGGGCCCTTCGCGTGCCGTACGGGGTCAGATGACGGGCCCGCCGCTGTCCGACGCGGCGGCCTCGCTCGGGGAGCCGGCCGCGCTGGGCGTGCCCGCGATGGGGCTGCGGGCGGTGTCGGAGGTGCCCGGGTCGCTGGGCTCGGTCGGCGGGGGCGTCGACGGGTCCGGCGGGGTGGAACTGGGCGGCGGGGTCGTCGGCGGGCGGGACGTGGGCGGCCGGGACGACGGCGGCCTGCTGGTCGGCCGCGTCGGCGACTTCGACGGCGAGGTGCTCGTCGAGGGCGTCGGGTCGTCGGGCGAGGAGGAACCGGAGGGGCTCTGCGAGGGCTCCCCGCTGTCGCTCGTGGACGGCGAGGGGTCGTCGGCGGTGCCGAGGACCCCGTCGGCGCCCGTGCCGGAGGGCGCCGAGGTGGAACCGCCGGCGGCGCCGTCCTCGGCGGAGTCGGCGCCCGTGTCGCCGCCGCTCTCCCCCGCGGTCGCCGAGGGGTGCGTGCCGACCTTGTCGGAGGACGGGTCGTCGTTGTCCGAGGTCGCGCCGAGGGTGACGACCGTGCCGAGGACGGCGACGAGGAGGGCGCCCGCGCCGGCCGCGACGAGGTTACGCCGGGTGCCCCGGGTGACGGCGGCCCGCGAGGGGCCCTTGCCGCCGCTCCTGCCCGCGGCGGCCGTGCTCGCGGAGGCGCCGCCGATGACGGTCGGGGCGGTCCGCGCGGCCCCGGCGCCCGGGCCGGTCCTGGGCGTCTTCAGGGTCGCCGGGACGGCCGGCACCTCGGCGGTGGTGACGCCGTCAGGGTCGGCGGGCGCGGCGGGGGCCGGGTAGGCGGCGGGCGCCGGGTACGCGGCGGCGGGCCGGTACGGGGACGCGGCCACGGGCGCCCCGGTGGGCGGCGGATACGGACCCTCGTACGAGGAGACCGGCGCGGGGGCGGCGGGCGCGTCCGGGGTCGCGGTGGCGGGGCGGACGCCGGGCAGGGCGGTGCCGGAGCGGTCCGCGACCAGGGCGAGGGCGCGCCGGCCCGCGATGGTGCCGCGCTTGTCGGCGAGAGCGCCGCGCAGTCCGATGGAGGACTCCAGCTCGGCGCGGGCCCGGTCGAACTGCCCGCCGAGCAGCGCCAGGATGCCCAACTCGTGGTGGAAGTACGCCTCTTCGGCCACGTCACCGGCGAGCCGTGCGGCCTCCTGTCCGGCGCGCAGGGCCCGCTCCCAGGAGCTCCAGGCGAGGGCGGCGGCGAAGGCGGGCGCGGCGGCGCGGGCCAGTTCGACGGCGGCGGGGCCCTCCTCGTCGGTGCCGGGCGCGGTGGCGGGGACGAGGACGGTGAGCGCGGCGAGCAGCGCGTCGGCCTCGGCGGCGACCCGCTCGGGCCCGACCGAGGGGTGGGCGGCCCACCAGGCGTAGTGCCGGGCGGCGGTGGTGGCGTGCCCGGTGAGGTCGGCGGCGTACCCGGCGGCCTCCAACTGCGTCTGCACGTTCGCCGCGAGGCGGTACCGGGCGCCGACGGCGGTGACGAGCGCGCAGGCGACCAGTTCGGCGAGGGCGGCGTCGGCGTGGGTGTCGCCGACGAGTGCGGGCAGGTGCGCCTGGTGCGGGATCTCGCCGCCGAGGGCGACACCGAAGCGCAGGGTGGCGCGGGCGGACGGGCTGAGCCGGGAGGCGAGCAGCGCGGCGGGCGCGGCGCCCTCGGCGAGGGTGGGCAGCGGTACGTCGTCGGCGGGCTCGAAGGGCGCGTCGGCGGGGGCGGCGGGCTCGTAGCCGTGGGCGTCGAAGACGCTGGGGTCGGCCCGGAGCTGGTCGCGCTGGCGCAGCAGGGCGCCGGCCTGGGCGAAGCGCAGGGGCAGGCCCTCGGACTCGAACCAGAGGTCGGCC
This sequence comes from Streptomyces sp. NPDC107550, assembly GCF_055639095.1. Lineage (NCBI taxonomy): Bacteria > Bacillati > Actinomycetota > Actinomycetes > Kitasatosporales > Streptomycetaceae > Streptomyces > Streptomyces sp. NPDC107550. The sequence continues at coordinate 407,778 of NZ_JBVKBC010000003.1, read as the reverse complement.
GCCCACTGGGCCTCGTCGTCGGTCAGCACCCGGCCGACGGCGCGCTCCAGCAGCTCCAGACAGGCGCCCCGGCCGAGCCCGCCGAGCGGTACGTCCTCGATCAGCGCGTCCACCGAGGGCGCGGGCACCTCGGGCGTCGCGGCGAGCAGGTAGGCGCATTCGGGCGTGGCGTCGAGGAGTTCGTCGAGGGCGGCGCCGCCGAGTTCGGTGTCGTCGAGGATGACGACGGCGCCGATCTCGTGGACGAGTTCGCGCAGCAGGGCGCGGTCGGGCCGGTGCCCGGGCGCCTTGTGGACGGCGGCGAACAGGTCGTACAGGAGGTCGGTGGCGGTGCGGCGGTAGCCGTTGAGCCGGATCACGCCGTCGGGCGCGAGGTCGAGACAGTCCTCGGCGACCTGGTCGAGCAGCGCGGTGCGTCCCGAGCCCGGGGAGCCGGTGAGCCGTACGGAACGGCCGCGCGCGAGGGACCGTACGAGCCGTTCCCGTTCGTCCTGGCGCTCCAGCAGCGGGAGCCTCGGCAGCGCGGGGCCCGCGGGCTGCGGGGGCCGGGCGGCGCGGGCGATGCCGGCGCGCTCGGCGGCGGTGTGCTTGGCGGGGGCGCCGGGGTGCTCGGCGGGCGGGCAGGGCTCGATCTCGCTGCCGTCGACGGGGTTGACGGTGAGCAGGAAGTCGCCGGAGACGACCTGGGCGGTGCGGGCGGGGGCGGGCGCGCTCTGGCCCAGTTCGGGCGCGGCGGGGCCGCCTCGGGGCGCGCGGGGGCCGCCGGCCGGGGTGGGGCCCGCGGCGGGGTGCGGCTGGTCGGCGCGGTCCGTGTCGCCGGCCGGTCCGTCGTGCCGGTCGTGGCGCCGGTCATGGCCGAAATCGTGCGGTCCCCGGTTCATCGGGTCCATGGTGAAAGCCCCCCAAAAGCGTGGTGTGCCGCTGCCCCTCCCGGCCTGTGCACACTGCGCTGTCGCTTCTGGTCCGGTGCCCGCGCGGCGGGTTCGTCATACCGCGGGCGACCGAACCCTAGACCTCGCCCAGTATTGCCGAACGGCCGGGGTCCCGCGCCGCCCGAGACGTCACAGTCTCATGAGGATTGCAGCGCTTCCCACGGTAACGAAATGATTCGCGCCGCGGCGTGGCCGGTCAGACGCGGGGCAGCGATTCGAGGCCGATGCCGCCCTCGATGGCCAGGATGCGATGCAGCCGCGTGGCGACCAGGAGCCGCTGCATCTGGGGCGGGACGCCACGCAGCACGAGCCGGCGTCCGCAGCGGCCCGCGCGGCGGTGGGCGCCCATGATGACGCCGAGTCCTGTCGCGTCCCAGGAGTCGAGTTCGGACAGGTCGAGCACCAAGTCACCGAAGCCGTCGTCGACGGCCGTGTGCAGGACCGTACGGGCGTCCGCCGCGCTGCGGACGTCGAGGCGGCCCCCGACGACCAGCTCGGCGTGGTCGCCCCTGATGTGCATATGCGCTCCCCGTGCGATCAATGGAGACGAGAGTGGTCCATGTGATGTCGGTGATGTAGGTGATGTGGGTGATGTGGGTCGTCCGGGCGGGCGGACGGGTGCAGGTGTACGCGGGTGCGCCCTGGGACGGGATGTGCCACTGGGACTGGTTGTGTCACTAGAACTGACTGGCCGAGGCGGCCAGAAGTTGCCGTCTGTGAGCGAACCGATACCTAATTCACCCTGAGGGGTGACGTGGCGTCAGCCGTTCAGTCGTGCTTGTAGAACCCTTGCCCGCTCTTGCGTCCGATGTCCCCGGCGTCCACCATCCGGCGCATCAGCTCCGGCGGCGCGAACTTCTCGTCCTGGGACTCGGTGTAGATGTTGCTCGTGGCGTGCAGCAGGATGTCGACGCCGGTCAGGTCGGCCGTGGCCAGCGGGCCCATGGCGTGGCCGAAGCCCAGCTTGCAGGCGATGTCGATGTCCTCGGCGGTGGCGATGCCCGACTCGTACAGCTTCGCGGCCTCGACGACGAGGGCGGAGATGAGCCGGGTGGTCACGAAGCCGGCCACGTCACGGTTGACGACGATGCAGGTCTTGCCGACCGACTCGGCGAACTCCCGCGTGGTGGCGAGCGTTTCGTCGCTCGTCTTGTAGCCGCGGACCAGCTCACAGAGCTGCATCATCGGCACCGGCGAGAAGAAGTGCGCGCCGACCACGCGCTCGGGGCGCTCGGTCACGGCGGCGATCTTGGTGATCGGGATCGCGGAGGTGTTCGACGCGAGCACGGCGTCCTCGCGCACGATCTTGTCGAGCGCGCGGAAGATCTCGTGCTTGACGTCGAGCTTCTCGAAGACGGCCTCGACGACGATGTCCGCGTCGGCGACCGCGTCGAGGTCGGTGGTGGTGGTGATGCGGCCGAGGGCCGCCGCGGCGTCCGCCTCGGCCAGCTTCCCCTTGCTCACGAACTTGTCGTACGACTTCTTGATGCCGTCCGTGCCGCGCTCGAGGGCTTCGTCGGTGACGTCGCGCAGGACGACGTCCCAACCCGCCTGCGCGGAGACCTGGGCGATGCCCGATCCCATGAGACCGGCTCCGATGACGGCGAGCTTCCCTGCCACGTGCGACTCCCCTAACCGCTAACCCGCGTACCCGCGTACCACTGACCCGCGTACCGCTCGACCACTGTTCACGTTGCTCTTTTGCGGACCTTAGCGCCCGGGGAAGGTCATCGGGACGCATAGAGATGCGCGTCACGTCTCGAATGACGGACATCACACCGGGACGGGCCAGTGATCGATCAACGGGCAGTCATCAGGCGTCCCGTACGGCGTACTTGAGCACCTTCTCGCTCAGCAGCTCCTCGATGTCGTCGAGCACGTCGAGCATCTCGCGGGACGCCTCGGCGGGGGTGGCTCCGGCGAGCATGCGGCGGCCGATGCCGGCCATGACGGTCTGGTGCGCCCAGGCGATCTGGCCCGCGACGAGTTCGGGCAGGGGGTCGTCCGGGTCCGCGCCGGTCTGCTCGCGCAGGGTGGCGGTGAGGTCGTCGTGGACCTCCTGCTGGATCGCCCACAGGCGCGAACGCAGGGCGGGGGCGTCCTGGATGACGCGCATGAAGTCGCTGTAGCCCGTCATCAGTCCGACGCGCGGCGAGACCGTCTCGACCTCCTCGCGCAGTTCGCGCAGGACGGCCGCGGCGGCGGACTCCCCCGCCGCCCGCCCGCGCACCCAGCGCGACATGCGGTCGACGACGCCCTTGGAACGGTCGAGGAAGAGGTCCTCCTTGGCCGGGAAGTAGTTGTAGACGGTGTTGACCGACACGTTCGCCGCGTCCGCGATCTCCGCGACCGTCACCGCGTCGAAGCCCCGCTCGACGAACAGCCCCGTGGCGACATCGGAGATGTACTGCCTGGTCTGGCGCTTCTTCCGCTCCCTGAGCCCTTCTGCCATGCCGTCGAGCCTACTCGGGTTCTGACCTGACTGAAATTTTGGAGACGTTGCAAAATTTCAGTGACTCTGTTTTTCTGTGCCGCATGGCAGTCATCAGCGCGTCCGGCCTCGCCCGGACCTTCTCCACGCCCCGCGGGCCCGTCGAGGCGGTCCGCGGCATCGACCTGCGCGTCGGCAGCGGCGAGATCCTCGGCTTCCTCGGGCCGAACGGGGCGGGCAAGACCACGACCCTGCGCATGCTCACCACGCTCCTCGCGCCCACCGGCGGCGCGGCCACCGTCGCGGGCCACGACCTGGCCGGCGACCCGGCGGGCGTGCGCCGCGCGGTCGGCTACGTCGCCCAGTCCGGCGGGGTCGATCCGGGCATCTCCGTACGCGAGGAGCTGGTCACCCAGGGCCGGCTGCACCGCATGACCAGGCGTCAGGCCGCTCAGCGTGCGGAGGAGTTGGCGCACGACCTCGGGCTCGCCGCCCTCCTCGACCGGCCGTCGGGCGCCCTGTCCGGCGGTCAGCGGCGGCGCCTGGACATCGCGCTCGGCCTCGCGCACCGGCCCGTCGTCCTCTTCCTCGACGAGCCGACGACCGGGCTCGACCCGGGCAGCCGCGCCGACCTGTGGGCGCTGGTGCGCCGGCTGCGCGACGAGCACGGCACGACCGTCTTCCTCACCACGCACTACCTCGACGAGGCGGACGCGCTCGCGGACCGGATCGTCGTCGTGGACAAGGGCGTCGTCGCCGCCGAGGGCACACCGGGCGCTCTGAAACTGGCGTACGGCGGCTCGCTCGACGCGACGCTCCAGGACGCCTTCCTGGCGATCACCGGGCGCGGCCCCGTGCCCGCCGACGCGACCCCGGTGGCGGTGTGAACAGCATGCGGACCTCCCCCTCGGCCTCCCCCTCGCCCCTCCCCTCGACCTCCCCCGTGACCTTCCCGGCGGCCTTCTCCGCGACCTGTTCCGACATCGGGCTCGTCTTCGGCCGCTACGCGCGCCAGACGCTCCGCTCCCGCTTCCAGATCCTGTTCGGCATCCTCATGCCGCTGCTGTACCTACTGTTCTTCGGGCCGCTGCTGACGCGGCTGCCGCTCGGGCGCGCGGGCAGTTCCTGGCAGGTCCTCGTCCCCGGGCTGCTGCTCCAGCTCGCCCTGTTCGGCGCCGCGTTCTGCGGGTTCGGGATCATCCTGGAGAAGAACCACGGCGTGGTGGAGCGGCTGCGCGTCACCCCGGTCAGCCGGCTCGCGCTGCTGCTCGGCCGGGTCCTGCGCGACACCGCCCTGTTCCTCTTCCAGGCGGTGCTGCTGGTCCTGGTCGCGCTGGCGATGGGGCTGCGCGCGCCGCTCGCGGGCGTCCTCGTCGGCTTCGGCTTCGTCGTGCTGCTCACGGTGGCCATGGCGTCCTTGTCGTACGCGCTGGCCCTGCGGGTGGACACGCCCCACGCGTTCGGCCCGGTCGTCAACTCCGTGACCATGCCGTCGATGCTGCTGTCCGGCCTGATGCTCCCGATGGCGCTGGCCCCCGGATGGCTGGACGTCCTCTCGCACGTCATGCCGCTGCGCTATCTCGTCGACGCGATGCGGGACGCGTACGTGGGCCACTACGCGACGGCGCACATGCTGTACGGGGTCCTGGTCGCCGTCGCCCTCGCGGCGCTCTCCGTGACACTGGGCACACGCGGCTTCCGGCGGGCGGCGGCCTAACTACGCTGGCCGCATGGTCAATCTGACGCGCATCTACACCCGTACCGGAGACAAGGGCACCACCGCCCTCGGCGACATGAGCCGCACCGCCAAGACCGATCTGCGGATCTCGGCGTACGCGGACGCCAACGAGGCCAACGCCGTCATCGGCACGGCGATCGCCCTCGGCGGGCTCGACGAGGAGGTGGTGACGGTCCTCACGCGCGTGCAGAACGACCTGTTCGACGTGGGCGCCGACCTCGCCACGCCGGTCGTCGAGGACCCGGAGTACCCGCCGCTGCGCGTCGAGCAGTTCTACGTGGACAAGCTGGAGGCGGACTGCGACCGGTTCAACGGCGAGCTGGAGAAGCTGCGCTCGTTCATCCTGCCGGGCGGCACTCCGGGCGCGGCCCTGCTGCACCAGGCGTGCACGGTGGTCCGCCGCGCCGAGCGCTCGACGTGGGCGGCGCTCGACGTCCACGGCGACACGATGAACCCACTCACGGCGACGTACCTGAACCGCCTCTCGGACCTGCTGTTCATCCTGGCCCGTACGGCGAACAAGGCCACCGGCGACGTGCTCTGGGTGCCGGGCGGCGAGCGCTAGCGGGCGCGTCGGCCATGTCACCCGCGCCTTGACATCACCCGCGCTCCGATGCCACCCGCGCTCCGAAGTCACCCGCATTCCCTGGTCAGGGGCGCGGGCGCCTTCTTGGGGAAGACCGTGTAGCTGACGGCGATGACGATGTTGAGCGCGATGACGAACAGCATCCGCTGCTGCCAGGCGACCAGCGAGCCCGTGCGGGCCGGGTCGCCGACGTACAGGACGGCGGCTTGGAGCAGGCCGATGGCGATGAGTGAGGCCAGCGTCCAGCGGGCGGCGGTCTTCCACTCGTGGACCGCGCGGGCCTTGCCGTACTTGGGCGCCGAGGGCGGCGGGCCGCCGGCGAAGCGGTGCGCGACGCGGACGTCGACCCAGGCGATGGTGGAGCGGCCGAGCGCCAGCGAGAAGCCGATGTAGACGGCGGCCAGGCCGTGCTTCCAGTCGGGCTCCGCGCCGTTCTTCAAGTCGACGGCGGTCACCACGAACAGCACGATCTCCAGCAGCGGCTCGCACAGCAGCACCGCGACGCTCGCCCGGGGCATCCGCGCCCAGTAGCGCAGGGCGAGACCGGCGGCGAGCAGCACCCAGAAGGCGATCTCGCAGGCGACGATCAGCGTGACGATCACGGCGGGCTCCTCTCGTTCCCGTCTCCAGCCTGTCGCCCGCACCGGCCCGGGGCGTCGTCGCCGATGACGAGGATGGACTGCATCTTTCGATGTAGCGGGCCCTCGGAGAAGGTCCACCCCGGGGTCCGTGCCCGGCCCGGCGCCCGCGTGTTGGATGGGGGCATGCGCCTCTTCACCGGGGCAGGCACCCGCCTCGCCCCGCTCCGCCCGCACCGCGACGACGTCAGGATCGCCGCGGTCGGACTGCTGGGCGGCCTGGCCCTGTGGGGCATCGGCCTCCCGATGAACGGCGGGCGTCCGCTCGGCGGGGCCTGGGTGCTGCTGCCGCTGGCGCTGATGGCGGGCCTTGAGCTGCTGCGCAGGACCCGTCCGGGTGGCGCGGCGATCCTCGGCACGCTGGCCCTGGTCGCCGACCAGTTCACCCCGGGCAGTCTCGCCACGCTCCTGATGTACACGGACCTGATGTACGCGGCGGCCCTGTACGGCGGCGCCGCCACCGCCCGCCGGCTCCCGGTGGTCTCGGGACTGGTGACCGTGGGGGTGACGCTGGGCTTCCTGGCCTGGTGGCAGCGGTCCGAGGCGATCCTGATCGGGGTGGCGCTGGGTCTCGTCACCTTCGCGCCCGCCGCGACCGGGCTGCTGGTGCGCGGGCACCGGGAGCGGGCCGCCGCCGAGCGGCTGCGGGCCGAGCAGACCGCGCTGCTCGCCGAGATGGACCGCGTGCAGGCGGTGACGGCCGAGCGCGCCCGGATGGCCCGCGAGCTGCACGACATGGTCGCCAACCATCTGTCGGCCATCGCCATCCACTCCACCGCCGCGCTCTCCCTGGACGACGCGGCGACCACCCGCACGGCCCTGGAGACCATCCGGGAGAACAGTGTGGACGGGCTGGCCGAGATGCGCCGCCTGATCGGACTGCTGCGGGACGCGGGAGGGGACGCGGAGCCGGTCGCCGCGCCCACCCTCGAAGGGCTCGGCGCGCTCGTCGCGGGCGCCCGCGCCAATGGTCTGGACGTCGATCTGAAGACCTCCGGCGCCCTGGCGGAGCTGCCGGCGCCGGTGGAGCTGGCCGCGTACCGCATCGTGCAGGAGTCCTTGACGAACGCGCTCAAGCACGCGGCGCCCGGCCGGGTCACGGTCACCGTCGACCGCTCGGCCGACCGCGTCGAGGTGGAGGTCACGAGCCCCGCCGGGACGCATGAGGGCCCGCGCGCTCCTGGCTCGGGCGCCGGGCTCGTCGGGATGCGGGAGCGGGCGGCGCTGCTCGGCGGGGAGTTCGCCGCGGGCCCCGCCGAGGACCGCATACCCGGCGGTGAGAGCCTCTGGCGGGTGCGGGCCGCGCTGCCGCTGGCCGGCGCCGACGCCACCGGGCGGCGGCAGGCCGCCGGGCGCGCAGAGCGGCAGGACGAGCGCAGAGCGCGGACGGAGCGGACAGAGCACAGCGAGCGGACCGAGGGGGATGCACGGTGATCCGCGTACTGGTGGCAGAGGATCAGCGGGCCGTACGGGCGGGACTCGTCCTCATCCTGGGCAGCGCCCCGGACATCGAGGTCGTCGGGGAGGCGGAGGACGGCGAGCGTGCGGTGGCGCTCGCCCGCGAACTGCGCCCGGACCTCGTGCTGATGGACGTCCAGATGCCCCGCCTGGACGGGGTTTCGGCCACCCGCGCGATCGTGGCGGAGGGGCTGGCGGATGTGCTGGTGCTGACCACGTTCGACCTGGACGAGTACGTCTTCGGGGCGCTGCGCGCGGGCGCGGCCGGGTTCCTCCTGAAGAACACGGAGGCGCGGGATCTGATCGAGGCCGTGCGGACGGTGGCGGGCGGCGAGGGCCTGATCGCCCCGGCGGTGACGCGGAAGCTGATCACGGAGTTCGCGGCGGGCCCGCGCAGACCGGTCGCGGGAGAGCCCCCGGCGGGCCTCGCGGAGCTGACGCGCCGTGAGCGGGAGGTCCTCGGCTGCCTGGGGCGGGGCCTGTCCAACGCGGAGATCGCCGAGCGGCTGGACATGGCGGAGGCGACGGTGAAGACGCACGTCAGCCGCCTGCTCGGCAAGTTGGAGCTGCGCAGCCGGGTACAAGCGGCGGTGCTGGCACAGGAGTTGGGGATGTGACGGGCGCGCGGGCGCGGACCCGCCGGAAGAGGGAGGCGCGGCGGAGGTTGGCCGAAACCGATAATTGGTTTAGACCTTGACCGCTGGTCCAGACCTTTCTATTCTCGCCGCACTGCGGTGAGCACAGCACCCTCCCCACGTGCTCACGGGCGTCGCAGGGTTCCACCCCCCATCAAGGACCCCGGAACACCCGAGGAGCACCTCATGCGCTCAACCGACGTACCCCGCAAACGGCTTCGGCACAGAGCTACAGCGGGCCTGGCCACGCTCGTGCTGCCCGCCGCCGCTCTCGTCGGCCTCGCCACCCCCTCCCAGGCGGCCACCGCGGCGACCGCCGTCACCGCCACGTACGCCAAGACCCAGGACTGGGGCAACGGCTTCGAGGGCAAGTGGACGATCAAGAACTCCGGTACCACCGCGGTCAGTTCGTGGACCGTCGAGTGGGACTTCCCGGCCGGCACCAAGGTCACCTCGGCCTGGGACGCCACCGTCACCAACTCCGCCGACCACTGGACCGCGAAGAACCTCTCGTGGAACGGGTCGCTCGCCCCCGGCGCCTCGGTCTCCTTCGGGTTCAACGGCTCGGGCTCCGGCGCCCCCACGGGCTGCAAGCTCAACGGCGCCTCCTGCGACGGCGGTGACGTACCCGGCGACGCGGCACCCTCCGCACCCGGCACCCCGACCGCGTCCGGTGTCACCGACACCTCCGTGAAGCTCGCCTGGACGGCCGCCACCGACGACAAGGGCGTCAAGAACTACGACGTCCTGCGCGACGGCGCGAAGGTCGCCACCGTCACCGGCACCTCGTACACCGACACCGGTCTGACCGCCGGCACCGACTACTCCTACTCCGTGCAGGCCCGCGACACCGCCGACCAGACCGGCCCGGTCTCCGGCTCCGTCAAGGTCCACACGACGGGCGGCGGCACCGACCCCGGCAACCCGGGCACCGGCGGCAAGGTCAAGATGGGGTACTTCACCGACTGGGGCGTCTACGGCCGCCAGTACTTCCCGAAGAACCTGGAGACCTCCGGGTCCGCCGCCAAGGTCACCCACATCAACTACGCCTTCGGCAACGTGCAGAACGGCCAGTGCACGATGGGCGACTCCTACGCCGACACGGACATGGCGTACACCGCGGCCAACTCCGTCTCGGGGCAGGCCGACACGTGGGACCAGCCGCTGCGCGGCGCGTTCAACCAGCTGCGCCAGCTCAAGGCCAAGCACCCGAACCTGAAGATCCTGTGGTCCTTCGGCGGCTGGACCTGGTCCGGCGGCTTCGGCCAGGCCGCGCAGAACCCGGCGGCGTTCGCCGACTCCTGCTACAAGCTGGTCGAGGACCCGCGCTGGGCCGATGTCTTCGACGGCATCGACATCGACTGGGAGTACCCCAACGCCTGCGGCCTGTCCTGTGACACCTCCGGGCAGGACGCGCTGAAGAAGCTGACGACCGCGCTGCGCGCCAAGTTCGGCTCGAACAACCTCGTCACCGCCGCGATCACCGCGGACGCCTCGGCCGGCGGCAAGATCGAGAAGAACGACTACGCGGGCGCGGCCCAGTCCCTCGACTGGTACAACGTCATGACGTACGACTTCTTCGGCGCCTGGGACGCCAAGGGTCCGACGGCCCCGCACTCCCCGCTGACCTCGTACACCGGCATCCCGCAGCAGGGCTTCGACTCCGCGGACGCCATCGCCAAGCTCAAGGCGCAGGGCGTGCCCGCGTCCAAGCTGCTGCTCGGCATCGGCTTCTACGGGCGCGGCTGGACCGGCGTCACGCAGAAGGAGCCGGGCGGCACGGCGACGGGGCCGGCGGCCGGTACGTACGAGCAGGGCATCGAGGACTACAAGGTCCTCAAGACGAAGTGCCCGTCGAACGGGACGGTGGCCGGGACGGCGTACGCGTACTGCGGTTCCGACTGGTGGTCCTACGACACGCCCGCGACCATCGGGTCGAAGATGAGCTGGGCCAAGGGGCAGGGGCTCGGCGGGGCGTTCTTCTGGGAGTTCTCGGGCGACACGAGTAATGGGGAGCTGGTCTCCGCGATCGACTCCAGCCTGAAGTAGCCTCCCCCTCGATCGAAGCCGGGTTTCAGGGAACGCCCCCCTGGAGCCCGGCTTCTTCCATGGCGCGCCGGCGTTCTCTGGGTTGTCGGTCGGCTGACGGCCGGTGGGGCTTCTCGCGCAGTTCCCCGCGCCCCTGAAGCCTGCACTGCGTGCGGCTTCCCTGGGGAAGCTGGGGCGAAGCCCCGCTTCCAGGGGCGCGGGGAACTGCGCGACCAGCCACGACGCGACCGTCAGACGAAGACCGCACCCAAAGAAGCGCACCCCCCGCAAAGACCCCCGCCCGACGCAGTCCCCCCGCGTTCGGCGAGATCAGGCCACATTGACCCGCTGCCCAGGCGGCGCAGCCTCGAGCCAGGCCAGAAACCCGGTCAGCGCGTCCTCGCTCATGGCCAGCTCGAGCCGGACCCCCCGATGCGTACACGCGAGCACGATCGCATCGGAGAGCAACGCCAGTTCTTCCTCACCCCGCGGCTCCCGCCGCCCGGTGACCTCGATCGCCGCCCGCTCCAGAACGCGCCGCGGCCGGGGCGCGTACGAGAACACCCGGAACCACTCGATGCGGTCCCCGTTGTAGCGGGCGATGCCGTAGCCCCACCCCTTGCCGGCGGTGTCCCCGGCATCCGGCGCGGGCGCGTCCCACCGCAGGGAGCAGTCGAACGTGCCCCCCGACCGCTGGATCAGCCGGCGCCGCAGTCCGAAGACGAACAGCCCCAGCAGTACGAGTACGACGACCGCGACTACGCACAGCACGAGAACGAGGACCATCTGCACCGACCTCCTCGCTTCTCGACCGATCAAACGCCTGACAAAAGAAAAGCAAAAACAGTTGTAGATCGCCTCAGCCGCGACCCGGTCCGGAGATCATCTCCGGCCTGGGCCGCGGCTGAGGTGTGTCACAGGGCTCGCTGGATTCAGCGGGCCGCCACCGCACGCAGACGGACGTCGGCGCGCCGCTCGGCGGACGCGTCCGCGTCCGACTTCGCGCGCTCCAGCGCCCGCTCCGCCCGCTGGACGTCGATCTCGTCCGAAAGCTCGGCGATCTCGGCCAGCAGCGACAGCTTGTTGTCGGCGAAGGAGATGAAGCCGCCGTGGACCGCGGCCACGATCGTCCCTCCGTCGCTCGTACGGATCGTCACAGGGCCCGACTCCAGCACACCGAGCAGCGGCTGGTGACCGGGCATGACGCCGATGTCGCCGGACGTGGTGCGCGCGACGACCAGGGTGGCCTCGCCGGACCAGACACTGCGGTCCGCGGCGACGAGCTCGACGTGCAGCTCAGCAGCCAAGGTGGGCTCCTCGGGTCACCACCCGGCAACGCTCGCTGCCGGGTGTTGGGTCAAAGTCTAGTGGGCGTTGCGGGAGGGCCGGGACACACCCCGGCCCTCCCATGAGCTACGGGGCTCAGGAGACGCCGAGCTCCTTGGCGTTGGCCTTGAGGTCCTCGAGGCCACCGCACATGAAGAACGCCTGCTCCGGGAAGTGGTCGTACTCGCCGTCGCAGATCGCGTTGAAGGCCGCGATCGACTCGTCCAGCGGGACGTCCGACCCGTCGACGCCGGTGAACTGCTTGGCGACGTGGGTGTTCTGGGACAGGAAGCGCTCCACGCGACGGGCACGGTGGACGACGAGCTTGTCCTCCTCGCCGAGCTCGTCGATACCGAGGATCGCGATGATGTCCTGGAGGTCCTTGTACTTCTGCAGGATGTTCTTCACCCGCATCGCCGCGTCGTAGTGCTCACGGGCGATGTAGCGCGGGTCCAGGATGCGGGACGTGGAGTCCAGCGGGTCCACGGCCGGGTAGATGCCCTTCTCGGAGATCGGACGGGAGAGCACCGTCGTCGCGTCGAGGTGGGCGAACGTGGTGGCCGGGGCCGGGTCGGTCAGGTCGTCCGCGGGGACGTAGATCGCCTGCATCGAGGTGATCGAGTGACCGCGGGTCGAGGTGATGCGCTCCTGGAGGAGACCCATCTCGTCGGCCAGGTTCGGCTGGTAGCCCACCGCGGAGGGCATACGGCCGAGCAGGGTCGAGACCTCGGAACCGGCCTGCGTGAAGCGGAAGATGTTGTCGATGAAGAACAGCACGTCCTGCTTCTGCACATCGCGGAAGTACTCCGCCATGGTCAGACCCGCGAGGGCCACGCGCAGACGGGTGCCCGGCGGCTCGTCCATCTGACCGAAGACCAGCGCGGTCTTGTCGATGACGCCCGACTCGGACATCTCCTCGATGAGGTCGTTGCCCTCACGGGTGCGCTCACCGACACCGGCGAACACGGAGACACCGTCGTGGTTGTTGGCGACGCGGTAGATCATCTCCTGGATGAGCACCGTCTTGCCGACGCCGGCACCGCCGAACAGACCGATCTTTCCACCCTTGACGTACGGGGTGAGAAGGTCGATGACCTTGACGCCGGTCTCGAACATCTCGGTCTTCGACTCGAGCTCGTCGAAGTTCGGGGCCTTGCGGTGGATGCCCCAGCGCTCGCCCGTGTACTGCTCGTCGACGTTCAGGACCTCGCCGAGGGTGTTGAACACCTTGCCCTTGGTGAAGTCACCGACGGGAACGGTGATCGAGGCACCGGTGTCGGTCACCGGGGCCTGGCGGACCAGGCCGTCGGTGGGCTGCATCGAGATCGCGCGGATCAGACCGTCGCCGAGGTGCTGCGCGACCTCGAGCGTCAGGATCTTCTTGGCGCCGTCCTGCGCCGGGTCGGCGACCTCGACGTGCAGGGCGTTGTAGATCTCCGGCATCGCGTCGACGGGGAACTCCACGTCGACGACCGGGCCGATGACCCGCGCGACGCGGCCCGCCGCCGTGGCCGTCTCAACAGTGGTGGTCATTACTTGTCACTCCCCGCGGTCGCGTCGGCCAGGGCGCTCGCGCCACCGACGATCTCGCTGATTTCCTGGGTGATTTCGGCCTGGCGGGCCGCGTTGGCAAGTCGGGAGAGCGTGTTGATCAGCTCGCCCGCGTTGTCGGTGGCCGACTTCATCGCGCGGCGCGTGGCGGCGTGCTTGGAGGCAGCCGACTGGAGCATCGCGTTGTAGATACGGCTTTCGACGTACCGCGGCAGCAGGGCGTCGAGGACGTCCTCCGCCGACGGCTCGAAGTCGTACAGCGGAAGCAGCTCGTCCTTGGACGAGGACTCCTCCGCGACCGCTTCGAGGCTGAGCGGCAGCAGGCGGCCGTCGACCGCCGTCTGCGTCATCATCGAGACGAACTCGGTGTAGACGATGTGGAGTTCATCCACGCCGCCCTCGGCCGTGTCCTTCTCGATGGCCTCGATGAGCGGGCCTGCGACCTTCTTGGCGTCCGCGTACGTCGGCTCGTCCGTGAAGCCGGTCCACTGATCCACGACCTTGCGCTCGCGGAAGTTGTAGTGGGCCACACCGCGACGGCCGACGATGTACGTGTCGACCTGCTTGCCCTCGGCCTCCAGGCGCGCGGTGAGCTGCTCCGCGGCCTTGATGGCGTTCGAGTTGAAGGCGCCGGCCAGACCGCGGTCGCTGGTGAGCAGCAGAACCGCGGAACGGGTCGCCGTCTCCGCCTCGGTCGTCAGCGGGTGCTTGGTGTTCGACCCGGTCCCCACCGCCGTGACCGCGCGCGTGAGCTCGGTCGCGTACGGCGTGGAGGCCGCCACCTTGCGCTGCGCCTTGACGACGCGCGAGGCGGCGATCATCTCCATCGCCTTGGTGATCTTCTTGGTCGCGGTGACGGATCGGATGCGACGCTTGTAGACCCGGAGCTGGGCTCCCATGAGTCAGGTCCCTTCCTTACGTCACTTGGAGACGTTGACGGCCGTGGCGTCCTCGCCGAGAAGCTTGCCGTCCGAGGTCTCGAACTGCTTCTTGAACTCCGCGATGGCGTCGGCGACGGCGGACAGCGTGTCGTCCGACATCTTGCCGCCCTCCTTGATGGAGGTCATCAGGCCCTGCTCCTTGCGGTGCAGGTACTCGAGGAGCTCCTTCTCGAAGCGGCGGATGTCGGTGACCGGGACGTCGTCCATCTTGCCGGTGGTACCGGCCCACACGGAGACGACCTGGTCCTCGGTCGACATCGGCTGGTACTGAGCCTGCTTGAGCAGCTCGACCATCCGCTGACCGCGCTCGAGCTGCGACTTCGACGCGGCGTCCAGGTCGGAACCGAAGGCGGCGAACGCCTCCAGCTCACGGAACTGGGCGAGGTCCACGCGCAGTCGGCCGGAGACCTGCTTCATCGCCTTGTGCTGCGCGGAACCACCGACTCGGGAGACGGAGATACCGACGTTCAGCGCGGGGCGCTGACCGGCGTTGAAGAGGTCCGACTCCAGGAAGCACTGGCCGTCGGTGATGGAGATGACGTTGGTCGGGATGAACGCCGAGACGTCGTTGGCCTTCGTCTCGACGATCGGCAGACCGGTCATCGAGCCCGCGCCCATCTCGTCGGAGAGCTTCGCGCAGCGCTCCAGCAGACGGGAGTGCAGGTAGAAGACGTCACCGGGGTAGGCCTCGCGCCCCGGCGGACGGCGGAGCAGCAGGGACACGGCGCGGTAGGCGTCGGCCTGCTTCGAGAGGTCGTCGAAGATGATGAGGACGTGCTTGCCCTCGTACATCCACTGCTGGCCGATGGCCGAACCGGTGTACGGCGCCAGGTACTTGAAGCCGGCCGGGTCGGACGCCGGGGCGGCGACGATGGTCGTGTACTCCAGCGCGCCGGCCTCTTCGAGGGCACCGCGCACGGAGGCGATGGTGGAGCCCTTCTGACCGATGGCGACGTAGATGCAGCGGACCTGCTTCGACGGGTCGCCGGTGCGCCAGTTGTCGCGCTGGTTGATGATCGTGTCGACGGCCAGGGCGGTCTTGCCGGTCTGGCGGTCGCCGATGATGAGCTGACGCTGACCGCGGCCGATCGGCGTCATCGCGTCGACGGCCTTGTAGCCGGTCTCCATCGGCTCGTGCACCGACTTGCGCTGCATGACCGTGGGGGCCTGCAGTTCAAGGGCGCGGCGGCCGGACGTCTCGATCTCGCCGAGGCCGTCGATCGGGTTGCCGAGCGGGTCGACGACGCGGCCGAGGTAGCCCTCGCCGACCGCGACGGAGAGGACCTCACCGGTGCGCTGCACCGGCTGACCCTCCTCGATGCCGCTGAACTCACCGAGGACGATGGCGCCGATCTCGCGCTCTTCCAGGTTGAGCGCGAGGCCGAGGGTGCCGTCCTCGAACTTCAGCAGTTCGTTGGCCATGGCCGAGGGGAGGCCCTCGACCTTCGCGATGCCGTCGCCGGCAAGGGTGACCGTACCGACCTCCTCGCGCGAGGCCGCGTCCGGCTTGTACGCCTGGACAAAGTTCTCCAGCGCGTCCCGGATCTCCTCCGGCCGGATCGTGAGCTCCGCCATCTGGGTTCCCTGCTCTCCTTGTTGGGCCCGAAGTGTTCTTGGGGGGTCTGGGGTCAGCCCCCAGGAATCCTCTGCACGGCCCAACTAGGGCCGTAGTCGTACGTGTTGAGCTGTGTCTCAGCCGGCCATGCGGCGGCTGGCGTCCTCGATGCGGTCCGCGATGGAGCCGTTGATGATCTCGTCGCCCACCTGCACCTTGATCCCGCCGAGGACCTCGGGGTCCACGTCCAGGTTGAGGTGCATCTCGCGGCCGTAGAGCTTGGCCAGGGACGAGCCCAGGCGCTGCTTCTGCGGGTCGCTCAGCGGCACCGCGGTGGTGACGATCGCCACCATGCGCGAGCGGCGCTCGGCGGCGAGCTTGGAGAGGGCCTCCAGGCCCCCTTCCAGGCTACGTCCCCGGGGAGCGGTCACAAGACGCTCGACGAGACGCTCGGTGGTGGGCCGCGCCCGGCCGCCGAGAAGCTGCTTCACCAGCTCGCCCTTGGCCTTGCCCGAGGCGCCCTTGTCGGTCAGGGCGGCACGGAGCTGAGGGTTGGAGCCGACGATCCGGCCGAACCGGAACAGCTCGTCCTCGACGTCGTCGAGTTCACCGGACTGCTGCGCCGCGGCGAGGTCCGCGGTGGCGGTCAGCTCCTCCAGGGAGTCGACCAGATCACGCGAGGCGGACCACCGGGAGCGGACCAGACCGGCCACCAGGTCGACGGCTTCGCCGCCGACCTGCCCGCCGAGCAGGCGGCTCGCCAGCTCGGCCTTGGCGTCGCCGGACTGCGCCGGGTCGGTCAGGACCCGACGCAGCGAGACCTCGCGGTCGAGCAGCGCGGTGACCGCGGCCAGGTCGCCGGCGAGCGCCTTGGCGTCGACCGACGTCGAGTCGGTCAGCGCGTCCAGACGCCCGCGTGCGGCGGCGAGGGCCTCGCGGCTCGCTCCGTGGATGGTCATCGAGCAGCCTCTGCCTTCTCCTCGAGCTCGTCGAGGAAGCGGTCGATCGTGCGCGACTGCCGGGCGTGGTCCTCGAGGGACTCGCCGACCAGCTTGCCGGCCAGGTCGGTGGCCAGCTGGCCCACGTCCTGACGCAGCGCCTGAGCGGCGGCCTTGCGGTCGGCCTCGATCTGGGCGTGACCCGCGGCGATGATCTCCTCACGCTGCCGCTGGCCTTCCGCACGCATCTCGGCGATGAGAGCGGCGCCCTGCTCCTGCGCCTCCTGGCGCAGGCGCGCGGCCTCGTGACGGGCCTCGGCGAGCTGAGCCTTGTACTGCTCAAGAACGCTCTGTGCCTCGGTCTGGGCGGCCTCCGCCTTCTCGATCCCGCCTTCGATGGCCTCGCGGCGCTCTTCCAGAACCTTGTTGATGTTCGGGAGGAGCTTCTTGGCGAGGAAGCCGAAGACGATGACGAAGGCGATCAGGCCGATGACAAGCTCGGGGATCGGCGGGACGAGGGGATTCTCCATCTCCTCGGCCGCAACCGTGAGCAGCGGGCTCATGTCAGTGCCTTTCGTCTAGTCAGCGGTTCGTGAAGCCGTCGATCACGGGCCGTAGACGAACGGCATGACCAGACCGATGAGGGCGAGCGCCTCACAGAAGGCGAAGCCGAGGATCTGGTTGGCGCGGATCAGGCCGGCAGCCTCGGGCTGACGGGCCAGGGCCTGCGTGCCGTTACCGAAGATGATGCCGACGCCGACGCCGGGGCCGATGGCAGCAAGGCCGTAGCCGATGGAGCCGAGCGAGCCGGTAACAGCGGCAAGGGTCTGGGACATGCCAGTGATTCCTTTTCTGTGCGAACCGGTGGGGGTTGGCCACCGGACGTCTAGGGGTTCGTGGTGCGGGGCGCTCAGTGGTGCTCGGCGAGCGCGCCCTGGATGTAGGTGCACGTCAGAAGCACGAAGACGTACGCCTGAAGCGCCTGGATGAAGAGCTCGAAGGCCGTCATGACGAGCGTCATGACGAAGCTGACGCCGGCGTAGGCGATACCGATGCCGTTCAGCAGGTACCAGCTGGCGATCGTGAACAGGAGCAGCAGGGTGTGGCCCGCGAACATGTTCGCGAACAGTCGCACCGCGTGCGTGAAGGGGCGCACGATCAGGTTCGAGAAGAACTCGATCACCATGGCGAGCGGCAGCACCGGGCCGAGCGACTTGTCGTAGCCGGTGACGTTCTTGAAGAAGCCGACGAAGCCGTGGCGCTTGAAGGTCAGCGCGACCCACAGGACGTAGACGATCGCCGCGAGCACCGCGGGGTAGGCGATGATCGACGTCACGGGGAACTGCGCGACCGGGATGATCGACCAGAGGTTCATCATCCAGACGAAGAAGAACAGCGAGACGACCAGCGGGACGTACTTCTCGCCCTCGCGCTTGCCGATGGTCTCGTAGACGACACCGCGCCGGATGAAGTCGTAGCCCGCTTCGGCCACCATCTGGAGCTTGCCCGGGACGACCTTCGGCTTGCCGAAGGCCATCCAGAAGAAGCCCACGATGATGATCGAGCCGAGCAGCGCCAGCAACATCGGCTTGTTGAAGTACAGGTTGCTGTTCGCGTCGCCCCACAGGGGCTCGAACAGGAACGAGTGCAGGCCGGGAGCCGGGAAGCCACACCCGTCGAAAATGTGGCAGTCGGTCTCGAAGGCGAGCACCTGCGTCGGGTCAGCACTCACCGCGGGCTCCTTCAGCGTGGCGCATAGGTACGGCAACCTCGTTGTGTCGGCGCGGCGCAGGGCCGCAGTTCGGCACGGGACTGGTGTTACGGATGTGGGGGCGGCAGTTGGGCATCGAGCCTCGCGTACGTGCAGGCGTCAGCTCAGATGCCCGCGCCCGCGATGCCGCAGTTGGCACCGGACGATAGCAGGGTCGCGCACCTGCACTTATCCCGCCCCTACGCTTCACGACTTGGACCCCGTCTTCTCGGGCTTGTCGCCCTTCTGGGAGTCCGGATCGACGTAGAGGATCTTGGCCTTCATGTGGGCGCGCGTCTGCGCGGCGATCCACGTCAAGGTTGCGGCGACGAGGGTCAGAGCGAACGCCTTCGGATGGAAAAGCGTCGTGTCTTTGAAGAGTGCGACGAAGACGACCATGAGCAGCAACTGCGCGGCGTACAGCAGGAGTCCCATCATCTGGAACAACTGCGGAAGCGATTTCGCAGTGCGCTCGAGGACCACGAGCCCGAGGCCCATGAGGACGATGACCACCAGGGTGCCGACGACCGCTCCGAGCGCGCCCTTGCCCCCCGCGACCACAGCGCTGATCACGGCGGCGATGGCGCCGACGGCAGCAGTGGGCACAGCGATCTGGGCAAGGTTCCGTGCGTCGAAAGACGGCATGGCGGCAACTCCGCTTTTCGGTGGTGGCAGGTGTCGTCATGGACGAGCGTAGACCCGGACCGAGACGAAGCTGCGGGCCAAGGGACCGTCGCACTACGGTCATTCGGCTCTATCCCCGGGACTCGTGAACGGTATCACAAACTATTTGATGCGGTCTTTACCTAGATGGTGTGCCAACCGTCACACGTGAGAGCGAACCTGCGCGTCTGTGCACGCGCAGGGGTAACTTGTCTGGTATTGGAGCCGTTTGAGTCTGAGCGTCAGCGCGACGTTCCGGCCTTACGCCGATCAGTGAAGCGCGATCGGGCGCCGATGGCGGTCGCTCCGTTGACGCCGGCCGGGACAGCGACCGGGGACTCCCCCGCGCCCTCCGCACCCGCCTCGGCGCCCGTCTCCGCGTCCGCCTCTGCGCCCGCGTCCGCTTCCGGGCCCGCTTCCGCTTCGGCGTCCGCGCCCCCGCCCCTGCGGTGCCGGTAGCGCGGCGGCACCAGGCGCTCGGCCCAACTCGGCGTGTGGGGTGTGAATCGCGGCAGCAGGAGCAGCACGAGCCCGACGAAGCTCAGGGCGACGATGACAAGCATCACCCACGTCCCCGACGCCGAGTGCACCGAGTACGCGACCGCGCCGAAGGCGATGAGCGCCGACCAGAAGTACATGATCAGCACCGCGCGCGAGTGCGAGTGCCCGATCTCCAGGAGCCGGTGGTGCAGATGGCCCCGGTCGGCGGCGAACGGCGACTGCCCGTTCCACGTGCGGCGCACGATGGCGAGGACGAGGTCAGCGAACGGGATGGCGATGATCGTCAGCGGCATCAGCAGCGGGATGAAGACGGGCAGCATCGCGTGCGTGGCGTCGCGGCCGCTGCCGCCCAGATTGAGCTTGAGGGCGTCCGGGTCGACCTGCCCGGTGATCGAGATGGCGCCCGCCGCGAGGACCAGGCCGATGAGCATCGAGCCCGAGTCGCCCATGAAGATCCGCGCGGGGTGCATGTTGTGCGGCAGGAAGCCGAGGCACATGCCGATGAGGATCGCCGCGAACAGGGTGGCGGGGGCGGCGGCCTCGATCCCGTACCCGTACCAGATGCGGTAGGCGTACAGGAAGAACGCGGCGGCGGCGATGCACACCATGCCGGCCGCGAGCCCGTCGAGGCCGTCCACGAAGTTCACCGCGTTGATCGTGATGACGACGAGGGCGACCGTCAGGAGCGTGCCCTGCCACTGGGTCAGGGAGACCTGCCCGACGCCCGGGATCGGCAGCCACAGGATCGTCAGACCCTGCATGACCATGACGCCGGCCGCGATCATCTGGCCGCCGAGCTTGATCAGCGCGTCGATCTCGAACTTGTCGTCCAGGACGCCGATCAGCCAGATCAGCGCCGCCCCGGACAGCAGCGCCCGCGGCTCGTTCGACGAGTCGAAGACCTTGTCCAGGTTGGTCAGGTGGTCGGCGACCAGCAGACCGGCGCAGAGCCCGAAGAACATGGCGATACCGCCGAGCCGCGGCGTGGGTTCCCGGTGCACGTCACGTGCCCGGATCTCCGGCATCGCGCCGGCCACGATCGCGAACTTCCGCACCGGGCCTGTGAGCAGATAGGTCACCGCGGCCGTGATGCAGAGCGTCAGCAGGTATTCACGCACGGGCTTCCCCACAGGTATCGCTGGCCATCTCAGCCCCACACCCTAGCTTCGAGTGCTTAGGACTGAAGACTTCCGGGTAGCGACGATGGTTGCACGAGTGACGGCCCGTGACCCTCCGCAGGGGTGGCCGCGAGTGTCCCGGAGGCCCGCCTACCCGTTATCCGGCGGGGTACGGGGGGTGCGCGCGGGTCAGCTCACGGACCTCCTCGCGCACCCGGCGGGGGTCGGCCTCGCCGCGTACGACACCCGCCAGGAGCACCGCGACACGCGCCATGTCCGCCTCGCCCATGCCCTGGGTGGTGACGGCGGCCGTGCCCAGACGCAGGCCGCGAGCCTCCCCGTACGGCAGTGCGCACGTGTCGACCGCCATTCCGGCGAGGGCCAGACGGGCGCGGGCCGTTCGGCTCTGGACGCCCAGCGGTGCCGGGTCCACAGTGACGAGGTGAGTGTCCGTGCCGCCGGTGGTGACGCCGAAGCCCTCGGCCGCGAGGGCGCCGGCGAGCACGCGCGCGTTGGCGACGACCTGATGGGCGTACGCGGTGTACGCCGGGGTCGCGGCCTCGCCGAACGCGACGGCCTTCGCGGCGATCGTGTGCATCTGCGCACCGCCCTGCGTGAACGGGAACACCGCGCGGTCCACCCGGTCCGCCAGCTCCGCCCCGCACAGCAGCATCCCGCCGCGCGGCCCGCGCAGCACCTTGTGCGTGGTGGCGCAGACGAGATCCGCGTACGGGACCGGGTTCGGCGCCGCTCCCCCGGCCACGAGCCCGATGGGGTGGGCGGCGTCCGCGACGAGGTAGGCGCCCACCTCGTCGGCGACGGCGCGGAAGCCCGCGTAGTCGAGGTGGCGGGGGTAGGAGATCGAGCCGCAGACGATGGCCTTGGGCCGGTGCTCGCGGGCCAGGGCGCGCACCTCGTCGAGGTCGACGAGGCCGCTCACCGGGTCCACGCCGTAGGGCACGAAGTGGAACCAGCGGCCGGAGAAGTTCGCCGGGGAGCCGTGCGTGAGGTGGCCGCCCGCCGACAGGCCCATGGCGAGCACGGTGTCGCCGGGGCGCAGCAGGACGGCGTACGCGGCGAGCACGGCGGAGGAGCCACTGTGCGGCTGCACATTCACGTGCTCGGCGCCGAACAGGGCGCGGGCCCGGTCGACGGCGATGCGCTCGGCGACGTCGACGAGTTCGCAGCCGCCGTGGTGGCGGGCGCCGGGGTAGCCCTCGGCGTACTTGTTGGCCAGCGGGGAGCCGAGGGCCGCGAGGACGGCGGGCGAGGTGAAGTTCTCGGCGGCGATGAGCTGGAGGGTGTCGGCCTGGCGGGCACTCTCCGCGAGGACGAGCTCCGCCAGTTCGGGGTCCTGGCGGCGCAGCGCTTCGAGCGCGGCGGGTTCTGTGGTGACCGGCATCTTCGGCTCCGGGCCTCGCGGAGGGAGGGGGTGCTTCCAATGTAGGCCGGGGACGCGCGGGGCGCCCGGGCTCAGCGCGAGCGGGTCACTTCTCGACGCCGGTCAGCGCCGTGACGACCGGGTCGAGCGCCTCGTGGATCTCGCCGCCCACCGAACGGAAGAACGGCAGCGGGGCCCCGTACGGGTCGTACACCTCGTCGGCCTCGACGCTCGGCGCGAGCAGCCACCCGCGCAGCGCCGCCGCGGCCCGCACCAGGGCCCGTGCGCGCTCCACCACGCCGCCCGCGGGGTACTCCCGGGGGTCGGGCAGGGTCGCGGGGTCTATGGCCTGTACGAGCCGCGTGAACTCCTTCAGCGTGAACGTGCGCAGACCCGCGCTGTGGCCCATGGAGATGACCTGGGCGCGGTGGTCGCGGGTCGCGGTGAGGACGAGGTCGGCTCTGATGACGTGGTCGTCGAGCAGTTCGCGGCCGGTGAAGCCGGAGGCGTCCGCGCCGAAGTCGGCCAGCACCTGTTCGGCGTTGGCCTCCATGGGGGCGCCCTCGTGGCCCCAGGTGCCCGCGCTCTCCACGACGAGGCCGCCGGCGAGCGGGTCGTCGAGGCGGACGGCGAGGGCGTGCCGGGTCAGCCGCTCGGTGATCGGCGAGCGGCACACGTTGCCGGTGCTGACGTGGAGGATGCGGAAGGAGTCGCCGGGCACCACCGGCTGCTCCGCGTACCCGGTGCCTATGCCACGCCCCGTCTGCGGGGCGGTCAATTCGCCACCTCGAGATCGGGTACCACCTTGCGCAGTTCGTCGGCGCTCAGGGCGCCCGCGCGCAGCAGCACGGGGACCTTGCCGGTGACGTCGACGATCGAGGAGGGCACGATGCCGGGGGTGGGGCCGCCGTCGAGGTAGACGGAGACGGAGTCGCCGAGCATGTCCTGGGCGGCGTCGCAGTCCTCGGGGGCGGGGTGCCCGGAGAGGTTGGCGGAGGAGACGGCCATCGGGCCGGCCTCGGTGAGCAGTTCGATGGCGACCGGGTGCAGCGGCATGCGGATGGCGACCGTGCCGCGGCTCTCCCCGAGGTCCCACTGGAGGGAGGGCTGGTGCCGGGCGACGAGGGTCAGGGCGCCGGGCCAGAACGCGTCGACCAGCTCCCAGGCCGTCTCGGAGAAGTCCGTGACGAGGCCGTGCAGCGTGTTCGGCGAGCCGATGAGCACCGGGGTGGGCATGCCGCGGCCGCGGCCCTTGGCCTCCAGGAGGTCACCGACGGCCTCGGCGGAGAACGCGTCCGCGCCGATGCCGTAGACCGTGTCGGTGGGCAGCACGACCAGTTCGCCGCGGCGGACGGCGGACGCGGCCTCACGCAGACCGGTAGCGCGGTCGGTCGCGTCGTTGGTGTCGTAACGCCGTGCCATTCAGCGGGCCTCCTGCTCGAACTGCTCGTACTCGTATACGTGACGCCGGCGGCCGGTCACGGCAGCGCCTTGCGGGCGGTGGCGAACCGGGGCCGGTTGTTCAGGTCGGGGTGATCGGCGGCGTCGGCCCAGCCCCGCTCCTCGGTGAAGATCCACGGGACCTGGCCGCCCTGGGTGTCGGCGTGCTCGATGACGACGACGCCGCCGGGCCGCAGCAGCCGGTGGGCGGTGCGCTCGATGCCGCGGATCAGGTCGAGGCCGTCCTCGCCGGAGAACAGGGCCATGCCGGGGTCGTAGTCGCGGGCCTCGGGCGCCACGTACTCCCACTCGGTGAGCGGGATGTAGGGCGGGTTGGAGACGACGAGGTCGACCTGCCCGTCGAGGTCGGGGAAGGCGGTGAGGGCGTCGCCCTGGCGCAGATCGACCCTGGACCCCTCGACGTTCTTACGGGTCCACTTCAGGGCGTCCTCGGACAGCTCCACGGCGTGCACGCGCGAGCGCGGGACCTCCTGGGCGAGGGCGAGCGCGATGGCGCCGGAGCCGGTGCACAGGTCGACGATGAGCGGTTCGACGACGTCCATGGCCCGTACGGCGTCTATGGCCCAGCCGACGACCGACTCGGTCTCCGGGCGCGGTACGAAGACGCCGGGGCCGACCTGGAGCTCCAGATAGCGGAAGTAGGCGAGCCCGGTGATGTGCTGGAGCGGCTCGCGGGCCTCGCGGCGGGCGATGGCCTCCCAGTACCGGGCGTCGAAGTCGGCGTCCTTGACGGTGTGCAGGGCGCCGCGCTTGACGCCGTGCACCCAGGCGGCCAGTTCCTCGGCGTCGTTGCGCGGGGAGGGGACGCCGGCGTCGGCGAGGCGCTGGGTGGCCTGGGCGACTTCCGCGAGCAGCACGCTGCGGGGGTTCTGGGGCCGCCCCCCAAGATGTTGCTGCACGCTGGTCCTCCGGGCTGAGCTGGCTTACGGGCGTACGGGTCGGTCGGGCGCCTTACGCGGCGGCGAGCTTGGCCGCCGAGTCCGCGTCGACGCAGGCCTGGATCACGGAGTCGAGGTCGCCGTCGAGCACCTGGTCCAAGTTGTACGCCTTGAAGCCGACGCGGTGGTCCGAGATGCGGTTCTCCGGATAGTTGTACGTACGGATCTTCTCGGAGCGGTCGACGGTACGGACCTGGCTGCGGCGGGCGTCGGCGGCCTCGGCCTCGGCCTTCTCCTGGGCCGCGGCGAGGAGCCTGGAGCGCAGGATACGCATGGCCTGCTCCTTGTTCTGGAGCTGGCTCTTCTCGTTCTGGCAGGAGGCGACGACGCCGGTGGGCAGGTGCGTGATGCGGACGGCGGAGTCCGTGGTGTTGACGGACTGCCCGCCGGGGCCCGAGGACCGGTACACGTCGATGCGCAGGTCGTTCGGGTTGATCTCGACGTCGATCTCCTCGGCCTCGGGCGTGACGAGGACGCCGGCGGCGGAGGTGTGGATGCGGCCCTGCGACTCGGTCGCGGGCACGCGCTGGACGCGGTGCACACCGCCCTCGTACTTCAGGCGGGCCCAGACGCCCTGGCCGGGCTCGGTCGCGCCGCCTCCGCCCTTGGTCTTCACGGCGACCTGGACGTCCTTGTAGCCGCCGAGCTCGGACTCGGTGGCGTCGATGATCTCGGTCTTCCAGCCGACGCGCTCCGCGTAGCGC
This sequence comes from Streptomyces sp. NPDC107550, assembly GCF_055639095.1. Classification (NCBI taxonomy): domain Bacteria; kingdom Bacillati; phylum Actinomycetota; class Actinomycetes; order Kitasatosporales; family Streptomycetaceae; genus Streptomyces; species Streptomyces sp. NPDC107550. The sequence continues at coordinate 382,505 of NZ_JBVKBC010000003.1, read as the reverse complement.
AGGTACATGCGCAGCAGGTCCCCGGCGAACAGCGCCGACTCGTCGCCGCCCGCGCCGGCCTTGATCTCCAGGATCACGTCCTTGTCGTCGGACGGGTCGCGGGGCACGAGCAGCAGGCGCAGCTTCTCGGTGATCTCCTCGCGCTGCTTCTCCAGCTCCTTGACCTCGGCCGCGAAGTCCGGGTCGTCGGCGCCCAGTTCGCGGGCCGTCTCGATGTCGTCGCCGGTCTGCTTCCAGGAGCGGTACGTCGAGACGATCGGCGTCAGCTCGGCGTAGCGCTTGTTGAGCTTGCGCGCGTTCGCCTGGTCGGCGTGGACCGACGGGTCCGCGAGCTTCTTCTCCAGATCGGCGTGCTCACCGATCAGGTCCTCGACGGCCTCGAACATCTCCGGCTCCTGCTGGTACGGGGGTCAAAAAAAGGGGGCTGCACCGCAAAGCGCCGGTCCCGGTGCCCCCACGTACAGGGGCACCGGAGACCGGCGCTGGAGCCTCGCTACTTCTTGGCAGCGGCAGCCTTGCCGAAGCGGGCCTCGAAGCGGGCCACGCGGCCACCGGTGTCGAGGATCTTCTGCTTGCCCGTGTAGAACGGGTGGCACTCGGAGCAGACCTCAGCACGGATGGTGCCGGACTGGATCGTGCTGCGGGTGGTGAACGACGCGCCGCAGGTGCAAGAGACCTGCGTGTCGACGTACTCGGGGTGGATGTCGCGCTTCAAGGTGTCTCCTAGGTTCGGGAGGGCGCCGGGTCGCTGACGCGGATTGCGGGAGCGTGAACCGGAGCCGACGTACCAGTCTGCCAGGACTGGCCGCATCCCCCAAAACCGGGGTCGGGCCGGAACTATTCCCGGCCTCTCCCCCACGGCTTTGACCTGCGGTTACTTCACGACTCCCGCGGCGGAGCCGCTGGCGGTGTGCTCGGTGGCCGCGCGGGGCACGGGCCGGTCGGCGCGCAGCGCCTTCCACACGAGGTCCGCCTTGGGCTTGTCGACGAGGACGCGGTTGGCGTCGGCGGTGTCGTACTGCACCGGCATCGTGACCATGTGCATGTCGCCCGAGCCGAGGCCCTTGAGCCCGTTGGCGAACGACGTGAGGTCCTGCACCGAGGCCAGGTCGGAGTCGGTCGTCACGGACTTGGTGGCGGTGTCGGCGAGGTCGTACAGCTTCTTGGGGTTGCCGAAGACGCCGACGTGCTTGATCTGGTCCATGAGCGCCTTTATGAACGCCTGCTGGAGCTGGATGCGGCCGAGGTCGCTGCCGTCGCCGACGCCGTGCCGGGTGCGCACGAGACCGAGGGCCTGCTTGCCGTCGAGGGTGTGGCGGCCCGCGGCGAGCTTGAGGTGGCTGTCGGGGTCGTCGATCGCCTTGCTGGTGGTGATGTCGACGCCGCCGAGGTCGTCGATCAGCTCCTGGAAGCCGCTGAAGTCGACCTCGACGTAGTGGTCCATGCGGATGCCGCTGAGCGACTCGACGGTCTTGACCGCGCAGGCCGCGCCGCCCGTGGAGTACGCCGAGTTGAACATGACGCCGGACTGCGCGGGGTGCTCGGTGCCGTCCTTGTCGGTGCAGGACGGGCGGTCGATCAGGGTGTCGCGCGGGATGGAGACGATGCTCGCCTTCTTGTGCCCCTTGTACAGGTGCACGACCATCGCGGTGTCCGAGCGGGCCGAGCCCTCGTCCTGGCCGCCGCCGACCTTCTTGTTCTTGCCGGCGCGGCTGTCGGAGCCCAGGACGAGGATGTCCTGCGAGCCGTTGTCGACGTTCTTCGGGCGGTCGGTGCCGAGCGCCGCGTTGATGTCGACGCTCTTGATGTTGCCGTCGAGCTTGAAGTACACGTACCCGAGCCCGGTGCCGCCGAGGACGACGACGCCCGCGGCGCCCCACGCCGCGTAGCGCAGCGCCTTGCTGCCGGCGCTCCGCGGCTTGCGGCGCCTGCCCTTGGCGCGGCGGCGCCCGGGCTTGCTGTCATGGTCCGGCATGTGCTCCTCGCAGGTTCTCTCTTCGAATCGCCCTGAAGGGTTACACAACAGGCTGTGCCCGCTCAGGCGCACCGCCGTCACGCATGGTGACCGCCCCTCCCGTCTCCCCTGCCCTCACCTGCGCTTTTGGGCCCTTGTGCCGCTTCCTTCACAGAGGGCTCCGATCCTGGCGCGTGTGGTGAAGGTCTCCGGGTACGGATGCCCCGCGCGGGGCGCCGTGAACGGTCCGGGGACGCCCGCGGACACGCGAAAGCCGCGGTCGCCTCCACCTGAGTAGATGCGACCGCGGCTTTCCGGGTTGCCTGGCGCGCGGACGCGCTACGGCTGTGACGTACGGCGTCAGTCGTTGCCGTTGCCCGGGGCGGGCGTCGTCTTCTGGATCTGGAGCAGGAACTCCGCGTTGGACTTCGTCTGCTTCATCTTGTCGAGGAGCAGCTCGATGGCCTGCTGCTGGTCGAGCGCGTGCAGCACCCGGCGCAGCTTCCAGACGATCGCCAGCTCGTCGCTGCCGAGCAGGATCTCTTCCTTGCGGGTGCCGGACGCGTCGACGTCCACCGCCGGGAAGATGCGCTTGTCGGCGAGCTTGCGGTCGAGCTTGAGCTCCATGTTGCCGGTGCCCTTGAACTCCTCGAAGATCACCTCGTCCATGCGGGACCCGGTGTCGACGAGCGCGGTGGCGAGGATGGTCAGCGAGCCGCCGTCCTCGATGTTGCGCGCGGCGCCGAAGAAACGCTTCGGGGGGTACAGGGCCGTCGAGTCGACACCACCGGACAGGATGCGTCCGGAGGCCGGGGCGGCGAGGTTGTACGCGCGGCCCAGGCGGGTGATCGAGTCGAGCAGGACGACGACGTCGTGACCCAGCTCCACGAGGCGCTTGGCGCGCTCGATGGCCAGCTCGGCGACCGTGGTGTGGTCCTCGGCCGGGCGGTCGAAGGTCGAGGAGATGACCTCGCCCTTGACCGACCGCTGCATGTCGGTGACCTCTTCGGGCCGCTCGTCGACGAGGACGACCATGAGGTGGCACTCGGGGTTGTTGTGCGTGATCGCGTTGGCCACGGCCTGCATGATCATGGTCTTGCCGGTCTTCGGCGGGGCCACGATCAGACCGCGCTGGCCCTTGCCGATGGGCGAGACGAGGTCGATGATGCGGGTCGTCAGCACCCCCGGGTCGGTCTCCAGGCGGAGCCGGTCCTGCGGGTACAGCGGCGTCAGCTTGTTGAACTCCGGGCGCCCGCGCCCGGATTCGGGCGCCATGCCGTTGACGGAGTCGAGGCGGACCAGCGCGTTGAACTTCTCGCGGCGCTCGCCTTCCTTCGGCTGGCGCACGGCACCGGTGACGTGGTCGCCCTTGCGCAGGCCGTTCTTGCGGACCTGGGCGAGGGAGACGTAGACGTCGTTGGGACCGGGCAGGTAGCCCGAGGTACGGATGAAGGCGTAGTTGTCGAGGATGTCGAGGATGCCCGCGACGGGGATCAGGACGTCGTCCTCGGAGACCTGCGGCTCGTTGCCGAAGTCCTCGCGCCCGCGACGGCCCCGGCGGTCGCGGTAGCGGCCCCGGCGCCCGCGGCGGCCGCCGCCGTCGTCGTCGTAGCCGTCGTCCTGCTGCTGCTGGCGTCCGCCGCCCTGCTGCTGGCGGCCACCCTGGTCCTTGTTGCCGGCGTTGCCGCCGTTGCCGCCGCCCTGGTCGTCGCCCTTGCCGCGGCGGTCGCGGTCGCGGCCCCCGCGGTCCCGGCGGTCGCGGCGCTCACGGCGGCCCTCGTTGCCGTTGTCGTCGCCGCGGTTGTCGTTGCCGCCGCCCTGGGACTGGCCGCCCTGCTGAGCGTCCTGCTGCTTGTCCTGCTTGGGCTCGGCCTTGGCCTCACCGGCCGTCTCCGGGCTGCCCGCCTCGGCGGTGGCGCGCCGGCGGCGGCGCTCGCCGCCCGGCTGCTCGTCGCCCGCGCCCTGGCCCGGGATCTCGATCTGCTGCTGGGCCGCGGCCTTGGCCTCGGCCGCGTCGGCCTTGCCGGACTTGGCCTCGGCCTTCGTCGCCTGCGCCCCGGCGTCGGCGGCGCCCTCGTCACCCGTACGGGCCTTGGAGGTGGCCCGGCGCTTGGGCTTGGTCTCGGCGCCCTCGGCGTTCTTCGCGGACGCACCGCCGCCCGCCTGAGCCTCCTTGATGACCTCGATCAACTGGCTCTTGCGCATCCGCGCGGTGCCCTTGATGCCGAGGCCCGATGCGACCTGCTGCAGCTCGGCCAGCACCATGCCGTCAAGGCCGGTGCCGCGGCGCCGCCGGGAGCCCGAAGCACCGGCGGCGGGCGCGGCGGAGGCGTCCGCAGAGGACGCGGCGGGCGCGGCAGCGGAGCTGTCGGCAGTCACGCCCATCAGATCGGTGGTGTCGCTCACGAAGGGTCCTTCCCTGGAGCGGACGTCGGCCTGTCTGGCTCGGCGACCGGTTGTGCTGTCCGGCGGTGGTCCTGCCTGTAAGGACCGTGCCGGGGCGGTTGTCCGCCGATGAGGCGGAAGAATTCATTGGTGACGGCGATTCCCGATTCCGCGGGTGCACTCGATTTCTGTGTCACGCGGCTGGGTCACGCCGATTCCGGAGCATGCTCGCCTGCATTCAGCACCGTGCCCCGGCGTACAAGGGCGAAGTGCGGAATTGCTGGGGAGGCTCCCGGAAGAAAGGTTGTCCCGGACGGGGACACACAGCACCTCGCCATGGTGAGGTCGGGTGCAGACTTGAGGTTAACACTACCGGAGCCAACAAACATTCCCCCTCTCGTGATCCGGCGACCGGATTGTTTTCTTTCAGACGCTCAGACGCTCTGGGTGCCGAGTGGCAGCACGCTCGCCCCGTCCGCGTCGAGGGCGAGGCGGTTGGCCGCCCAGCCCTCTCCGGCCAGCCGGGCGACCTTGTCGGCCGTGCCGTCCTCCACCAGGGCGATGACCGTGGGGCCCGCCCCGGAGATCATGGCGGGGATCCCGTCGGCGCGCAGGCGCTCCACCAGGGCGGCGCTCTCCGGCATCGCGGGCGCCCGGTACTCCTGGTGCAGCCGGTCCTCGGTGGCCGGCAGCAGCAGCTCGGGGCGGCGCGTGAGGGCCTCGACGAGCAGGGCGGCGCGGCCCGCGTTGGCGGCGGCGTCGACGTGCGGGACCGTACGGGGAAGCAGGCTGCGGGCCATCTCGGTCAGCACGGGCCGGCCGGGGACGAAGACCACCGGAACGACGGACGGGGCCGCGTCCAGACGGACGGCACGGCCCGCGCCGCCCTCGGTCCAGGCGATGGTGAAGCCGCCGAGCAGGCAGGGCGCCACATTGTCGGGGTGGCCCTCGATCTCGGAGGCCAGCTCCAGCAGCGCCGCGTCGTCGAGCCGGGCGTCGCCGCCGGTGGTGACGGCGCGGGCGGCGACGATGCCGGCGCAGATGGCGGCGGAGGAGGAGCCGAGGCCGCGCCCGTGCGGGATGCGGTTGGCGCAGACGATCTCCAGGCCGCGCGGCTGCCCGCCGAGCAGGTCGAAGGCGGTACGCAGGGACCGTACGAGCAGGTGGGACTCGTCGCGGGGCAGGGTCTCGGCGCCCTCACCCGCGATGTCGATGTGCAGCCCGGAGTCGGCGACCCTGACGACGACGTCGTCGTAGAGCCCCAGCGCGAGGCCCAGGGAGTCGAAACCCGGGCCGAGGTTGGCGCTGGTGGCGGGGACGCGCACCCTGACGGCGGCGGCGCGGAACGCGGGACCGGCCATCGCTCGATGACTCTCCTTGAGCTGCGGGATGTTTCGGGAAACTTCCGATGTCTTGTGAGGCGCACGCCACAGCCGGGCCGTCGAACGACGGAACCACGGCGGTGATGCGCGGAAAACGACGGAACGGCGGCGGCACCGCGGAAAATGCGGTGAGCGGGCTCGGTACAGCCTATCGAAGGAAGGTTCTGTGGCGACATAGGGCGCACAGGAGGCGCACGATGCGTGTCGTAAGCCCCCCTGTGCACCCCCTGTACGGATACGCCCAGTTGACGCGCGGTCAGCCCGGCGCGAAAACGGCTCGCGGGCCGCACGCGGGGCGCGTCGCCAGGCGCTCCGTCAGGCGCGTCGCGTCGCTCAGGCCAGGCCCAGGCGCTCGGCGGCGGCCGCCGCGTCGACCGGCACGGTGACCGGCTGCGGGGCGCCGGCGACGGCCCAGTCCGGGTCCTTCAGACCGTTGCCCGTGACCGTGCAGACGATCTTCTGGCCGGGGTCGACCTTGCCCTGCTCGGCCGCCTTCAGCAGACCGGCGACGGACGCGGCCGACGCGGGCTCGACGAAGACACCCTCCTGGGACGCCAACAGCTTGTAGGCGCGCAGGATCTCACGGTCCGTCACCTCGTCGATGAAGCCGCCGGACTCGTCCCGGGCGGCCAGCGCGAAGTCCCAGGACGCGGGGTTGCCGATGCGGATCGCGGTGGCGATCGTCGAGGGGTCCTTGACGACCTCGCCGCGCACGATCGGCGCCGAGCCGGACGCCTGGAAGCCCCACATGCGCGGGGTACGCGACGACACCGAGTCGGCCGCGTACTCCTTGTAGCCCTTCCAGTAGGCCGTGATGTTGCCCGCGTTGCCGACCGGCAGGACGTGGATGTCGGGGGCGTCGCCGAGGGCGTCCACGATCTCGAACGAGGCGGTCTTCTGACCCTCGATACGGAACGGGTTCACCGAGTTGACCAGCGCCACCGGGTAGTTCTCCGACAGGCCGCGCGCGAGGTTCAGGCAGTCGTCGAAGTTGCCGTCGACCTGGAGGATCTTCGAGCCGTAGACGAGCGCCTGGCCCATCTTGCCGAGCGCGATCTTGCCGCGCGGCACGAGCACCGCGCAGACCATGCCGGCGCGCACGGCGTACGCGGCGGCCGACGCCGAGGTGTTGCCGGTGGAGGCGCAGATGACGGCCTGCGCGCCTTCCTCCTTGGCCTTGGTGATGGCCATGGTCATGCCGCGGTCCTTGAAGGAGCCGGTCGGGTTCGCGCCCTCGACCTTCAGGTGGACCTCGCAGCCCGTGCGCTCGGAGAGCAGCTGGGCGGGCACGAGCGGCGTGCCGCCCTCGCGCAGCGTCACGACCGGCGTGGTGGTGGACACCGGGAGCCGGTCCCGGTACTCCTCGATGATGCCGCGCCACTGGTGGGTCATTCCGGTCATCCCTGCTACTCCCCTTCAACACGCATGATGCTGGCGACACCGCGCACGGTGTCGAGCTGACGCAGCGCGTCCACGGTCCCGGTGAGGGCCGCGTCCGCCGCGCGATGGGTGACGACGACGAGGGACGCCTCGCCGTCCTTCCCCGACTGGCGCACGGTGTCGATGGAGACGCCGTGCTCGGCGAAGACCGTCGCCACCTGCGCGAGAACGCCGGGCTTGTCGGCCACGTCGAGGCTGATGTGGTACCGCGTGACGACGTCCCCCATCGGGGAGACGGGCAGCTGCGTGTACGCGGAGTCGCCGGGGCCCGTCGCGCCGCCGAGGCGGTTGCGGCAGACGGCGACGAGGTCGCCGAGGACGGCGGAGGCGGTGGGTGAGCCGCCCGCGCCGGGCCCGTAGAACATGAGCTGGCCCGCGGCCTCGGCCTCGACGAACACGGCGTTGTACGCGCCGCGCACGGAGGCCAGCGGGTGGGTCAGCGGGATCATCGCCGGGTGGACGCGGGCGGTGACGGAGCGGCCGTCGGCGGCGCGCTCGCAGATGGCGAGGAGCTTGATGGTGCAGCCCATCTCCTTCGCGGAGGCGAAGTCGGCGGCGGTCACCTCGGTCATGCCCTCGCGGTAGACGTCGTCGAGGCGCACGCGCGTGTGGAAGGCGATCCCCGCGAGGATGGCGGCCTTGGCGGCGGCGTCGAAGCCCTCGACGTCGGCGGTCGGGTCGGCCTCCGCGTAACCGAGCGCGGTGGCCTCGTCCAGGGCCTCCTGGTAGCCGGCGCCGGTGGTGTCCATCTTGTCGAGGATGAAGTTCGTCGTGCCGTTGACGATGCCGAGCACGCGGTTGACCTTGTCGCCGGCCAGCGATTCGCGCAGCGGGCGGATCAGCGGGATGGCGCCGGCGACGGCGGCCTCGTAGTACAGGTCGCGGCCGTGCTCGACGGCGGCGGCGTGCAGGGACTCGCCGTCCTGGGCGAGCAGCGCCTTGTTCGCCGAGACGACCGAAGCGCCGTGCTCGAACGCGGTGCTGATCAGGGTGCGGGCGGGCTCGATCCCTCCGATGACTTCGACGACCACGTCGATGTCGCCGCGTTTGACGAGGGCGGTGGCGTCGGTGGTGACGAGCGCCGGGTCGATGCCCTCGCGGACCCGGTCGGGGCGCCGGACGGCGACGCCGGCCAGCTCGACGGGGGCACCGATGCGGGCGGCGAGGTCCTCGGCGTGCGTCGTCATGATGCGCGCCACCTCTGAGCCGACAACCCCACAGCCCAGCAGCGCCACCTTCAGCGGACGCGTACGCATCATCCGACCTCGTTTCCCTCTGCTACCGCGCCGCGTGTCACGGCGTGTCTCGTATCTCTACGGTTGTCTACGGTGGAACCAGTCTCACCCACCGGACCGGGCTTTCTGCCCCCGGTCCGGATGATGAGACAGATATTTCATTTATCCGACGTCGAGACGCAGAAGATCTTCCTCCGTCTCGCGCCGGACGATCACCCGCGCCGCGCCGTCGCGGACGGCGACGACGGGCGGGCGGAGCGCGTGGTTGTAGTTGCTGGCCATGGAGCGGCAGTACGCGCCGGTGGCCGGGACCGCGATCAGGTCGCCCGGCGCGACGTCCGCCGGCAGGAACGCGTCCTTGACCACGATGTCCCCGCTCTCGCAGTGCTTGCCGACGACGCGCACGAGCATCGGCTCGGCGTCGGAGCGGCGGGAGACGAGGGCGACGGTGTACTCGGCGTCGTAGAGCGCCGTACGGATGTTGTCGGACATGCCGCCGTCCACGGAGACGTACGTCCGCAGCCCGTCGAGCGGCTTGACCGTACCGACCGTGTACAGGGTGAAGGCGGTCGGGCCGACGATGGCGCGGCCGGGCTCGACGGAGATGCGCGGCGTGCGCAGGTCGGCGGCCTCGCACTCGCGGGTGACGATCTCGGTGAGCGCCTTGGCGATCTCGTGCGGCTCGCGCGGGTCGTCGTCGCTGGTGTACGCGATGCCGAGGCCGCCGCCGAGGTCGATCTCGGGCAGTTCGACGCCGTGCTCGTCGCGGACCTCGGCGAGCAGGCCGACGACGCGGCGGGCGGCGACCTCGAAGCCGGCCATGTCGAAGATCTGCGAGCCGATGTGTGAGTGGATGCCGATGAGTTCGAGGCCGTCGAGCTTGAGGGCCCGCCGCACGGCTTCGGCGGCCTGTCCCCCGGCCAGCGCGATCCCGAACTTCTGGTCCTCGTGGGCCGTGGCGATGAACTCGTGGGTGTGCGCCTCGACGCCGACCGTCACGCGGATCTGTACGCGCTGCCGCCTGCCGAGCCGGTCGGCGATGTGGGCGACGCGGACGATCTCCTGGAAGGAGTCGAGGACGATCCGCCCGACGCCCGCCTCGACGGCCCGCTCGATCTCGTCCTCGGTCTTGTTGTTGCCGTGGAAGGCGATGCGCTCGGCGGGCATCCCGGCGGACAGCGCGGTGGCGAGTTCGCCGCCGGAGCACACGTCGAGGTTGAGGCCCTCCTCGTGCAGCCAGCGCACGACGGCCCGGCTCAGGAACGCCTTGCCCGCGTAGAACACGTCGGCGTCCGCGCCGAACGCGTCGCGCCACGCGGCGCACCGGGCGCGGAAGTCGGCCTCGTCCATGAAGTAGGCGGGCGTGCCGAACTCCTCGGCGAGCCGGGCGACTTCGATGCCGCCGACGCGCACCGTGCCGTCGGCGGCGCGCTCCACGGTCCGCGACCAGACCTTCGGGTCGAGGGCGTTGAGGTCGGCGGGCGGCGCGCTGTAGTGGCCCTCGGGCAGGACGTCGGCGTGGCGGGGGCCTGCGGGGTGTGCGGAACGGCTCATGGCTTCGGGGCGCTCACTTCTGTGCTTAGAGATGTGCGGGGGCGTCGATACCGAGCAGGGTCAGGCCGCCGGCCAGCACCGTCCCGGCGGCTTCGGCGAGCGCGAGCCGGGCGCGGTGGGCGGCCGAGGGTTTCTCGTCACCGAGGGGCAGCACGGTCGGGTGCAGCGTGGTGAGGAAGGTGTCGGCCACGTCGACGAGGTGCCGGGCGAGCCGGTCGGGCGCGCGGTGCCGGGCGGCGGCGAGCAGCACGCGGGGGTGGTCCTCCAGGGGCCGCAGCAGGGGGTGACCGGGCACCTGTCCGGCCGCGTCGAAGCCGAGCCGCTCCGCCTCCCGCGTGAGCGCGCGGGTGCGGGCGTGGGCGTACCGGACGCGGAAGAGGGGGTTGCTCTCGCGCTGGGCGAGGTGCGCGGCCCGCTCGTCGGCGGTGGCGGTACGGGCGTGGTCGTGCCCGGCGGGGTACAGCAGCGCCCACCGTCCGGCGTCGCGCCCGAGCCCGGCGGGGTCGGCGGGGACGGGCCGCACGGTCGCCTCGTCCGGTCGTCCGGCGTACGTGACGTGCGCGTCGGCGCCCTGGGAGCGGGCGATGCGGGCGAGCGCGTCGGCGGTGATCTCGGCGCGGGGTTCGCGGGGGACGCGCAGGTCGAGGCGGGTGCCGCGCAGGGCGTCGCCGTGTCCGTAGGCGGGGCCCCGGGTGCGGATGAGGGTGACGAGGTCGCCGGTGCCGCCAGTGCCGCCGTCGGGGTCGGTGACGGGGTCGAGGGTGAGGTTGAGGAAGCCGGGCCCGGTGACGTCGACGACGGCGACGCCGGGTCCGGCGGTGAGCAGCCTGGCCAGTACCTCGGCGACCTCGCGCGGGGGGCGTCCGGCGGGGCCGGCGAGCTGGAGGGCGACGTTGGTGGCGTAGTCGCCGCGTCCGCCGGGCCGGGGCCGCTCCACGACGATCCGGGCCCCGCCCCCGTCGACGGCGGCCCGCGCCCCCTCCCCCAGCTCCCCGTCGTCGACCGCACGCCGAACGGCGCACAGGACGGTACGGGAGAGCTCTGCGGGGGTCACGGGACAAGCGTAGGCGAGGAGGGGGGTGGGTATGCGACCCGGTTTCCGGGGGTCCCGGCATGTGGACGAGCGGGGGCGGCTTTCTTGCGGGGGGCCGGCTTCCTTGGGAGGGGCCGACGTCCCGATCACCCGGGGCGGACCGGTGGAAACGGGAAGGCAACGGGCAGGACGCCTACTGCTAGGCGAAGGATGCCTACTGCTCGGCAGGGTCCGACCCCGGGTACGGGCCGGGGTCACTCTCGTGGGCGGGGTCGCTGGGGCGCGGGCCGGGACCGGGGCCGGGCCCCGGTCCCGGGGGGTTGGGCTCGCCGGCGTGGGGCTCCCCGGCGGCGACGAGCCTGACCGGCACGGCGGCCCGCCCGTTCTCCCGCAACTCCTTGACGACCCGCACGAGTTCACCCGGTTCGAACGGTTTGGAGAGGAAGGCGTCCACCCCGACATCGACGCCGCTCTCGACCTCGTACTGGGTGCATGCGCTGACGACGACGATGGGCAGCCCCTGGGTCCGCTCGTCGTCCCGCAGCCGGGCGGCGGTCCGCAGCCCGTCCAGCCTCGGCATGACCACGTCCAACGTGACCACATCGGGCCGCACCTCATGTACGACGTCGAGACATTCGGCACCATCAGCCGCGGTCACGACCTCGAAGCCCTCCAGCTCGAGATTGACCCTGATCAGTTGCCGGATCGCCCTGCTGTCATCGACGACAAGGACCCGGCCGGACGCGCCTGGCACACGTTGAGAGTAGGTCGACCGGTGCCACCGCGTCCGGGTTTTCCCCACTTCCACCCCGTACAGGTGACCCGGCCCTTGCCCCACCGATATCCGTACCTGACCACCCCGCATGAGCTGGTAGGGTTCTACCCGTCGCCAGCACGAAGCGACGACGCCCCCGTAGCTCAGGGGATAGAGCAACGGCCTCCGGAGCCGTGTGCGCAGGTTCGAATCCTGCCGGGGGCACTCCAGCTCGGACAGCGTGATCAAGCCGCTGACCTGCTGAAGTGCCAAGCACGAAGACCCGGACTCAGTCCTACTGAGTCCGGGTCTTCGTCGTTATGTGTCACCGATCGCGAGTGAGTGGCGAGTGAGGATGCAGCGCTGCTCTAGCGAGAAGCACCCCGCGCCACGGACCTCTCCTGACGCGAATAACTCGCGCGCCAACGCGGCGCGTCTCCCCGATGGGCCCGCCGGGGACCCGCCGCCTACATGTACCTCCCGCGTTCAGCCAGTTCGTGATGCAGGTGTGCCGCAGGTCGTATGGGCGATGGGAAGCGGGGACTCCACCTTGTCTGGCGGAAGGGCGATCGGCCATCCGCATCTTAGCCAAACGGCCCTACTGTCCGCGGTCGATCAGAGGGATAGGAGGGTCACTCCGCAGCCCTCGACGCGCGTATCGTCAACGCGCGGCGGACTCGCCCGACTCACCTGCCAGCGACCGGTTGTGCTGCGTCACTCCGCTACTGGTCAACTACGGGCGAGCTGGCGATCGCGGCGTCCTGTCCGGAACCGTGTGCGCAGGTTCTGGCGGTCAAGCAGCTTGAGTCGGGCTCTGACCAGGGCGGATACTGGAAGATGAGGGTGGGGTCAAGCTGGGTCTCAGCCTCTATTCTTTGGTGACGCGGGGTCGCCTATGGGCAGCCCTCCACGTGCAAGCGCTTGGTTACTACGGCCAAGTGGTGTGAGGTGGCCCAGGCACGCCACTCCGTTCCCCTCCTGCCCTCGCTCGGCGGCGCAGCGCGCACTCCTGCAAGAGTTCGTCCCCCCAGGACGTGGCGGAGCCGGCCTCGGGCCAGTAGGGCGAGCTGACCAAAGCTGCACACAGGTCGAAGAACGCGTCGTTCCCCCTTCCAGCTCTGGGATACACAAAGACCTGCCAGTCCGTTCCGGTGGTGTAGCGGACATTGGGGCGGGGGCCTATGCGCCCCTCGGGAGGAAGCCTGGGGCTCGCCACCCCGAAGTCGCCGAAGTTCAACTCCTTGCCTTGCCACTTCTCCGCGACGTCCAGCCAGAGCCGCGCATCCTCTCGCCTGACGCGCGTAACCGTTCCTGAGCGGAACCCCGTCAGGTCGGCAGGAAAAGCTCCTGAAGCCAGGCTGAGGGTCCTCCATGGCCACCGGGACATATGTTTCAGGGCGGCGAGCACACTGCCTCTGAGCCGCTCCCGCACCCCACGGGTCGGCACGGGACCGGCATCGACCAGCAGATCGATTTCACCTGGGTCCAGGTATACGGCGGTGAGCAGATCACGTATACGCCTGCCATCCGGAAGGCGCTCAGTACCGTTTCCGGAGAGAGGGATCCTCAGGCACGCCCCTTGCCCATGGTCCGCAGACGCGTGCGCGATCTCGCTCAGCAGTTCGTCACTGTCATCGCATCGGAACACCGGACACATCGGTCGATCCCTCAAACCCAGTGACTCGCTCAGGCGTGCCACGGGTCCCCCGATATCGCCTTCGAGTACGCGGGTATGGGGCAGCGCACTGCAGTCCACCGTGAGGACCATGTTGTTCGGTACGCGTTGCATTGCGCGGTCACAGAACGTTTCCAGCAGGTCCCGCACTCTCTCCGCGGGCACGATTTCCATCACGGGACGAATGGCCGCCTGCACGCTCTCCGACGTGTGCTCCAGGGCGTAGAACTCACCGGCTCTGCCCTTGAGGATCGGGACGTAGAACACGAACACCCCCGTACTGCCACTTGCCGAGACCGCCGCTTTCAACAGGGTGCCGAACAGGGAAAGGAGCAGAAAGGGTGCTGTTCTGGCCAGACGACTCAAAGGTGGTGTCTGCCGAGTTGGCCGGGAGAGGTCGCCCCATCCTGGCCGTTGGACGAGTGCCGAGAGCGGACGGCATCTGCCTCAGAACAGTGGGGTTGCTGTGTTCAGGGTTGTGGCCAGGGTCAGGGTTGCGTTGGCTGAGGACATGGCTGAGGTCATCGTGCCTGCCAGTGCCGTCCACGTGGCCGCGCCGGGGGCCGTGAAGAGTGGGGGCCAGGGAGGTGGGGGTGGGGTCAGGAGGGCTTTTACGCGGCGGGGGATCGGGCCCGTCGGGGTGTGGGGGGACGCGAAGGGGAGGGGTGGTGGGGAGGCGTGGGTGAGGAGGGCTGCTTTGGCTACTGCTCTTGCTGTGAGGGGGCGGTCGTTCAGGGTGCGGGCCGCTTCCTCGTCCGCCCAGCGTTCGACCGTGTAGGTGAGGGCCGTGCGCAGGGGGCGCAGGAACGGGTTGGCGCGGGCCGCCAGTTGGGCGAGGAGCAGGTGGCGGTGGTGGCCGGCTGTCGCGTGGGCGCGTTCGTGGGCGAACAGGGCCCGGCGTTCGGGCGCGGTGAGGCCCGCGAGCATGGCGGTGGAGACGACGACGCGGCCCGTGGGGAGGGTGTGGGCGTAGGGCGTGTCGTCCGGGAGTACGGCGATCCGGTGGTTCCGGCGGTGGGGCGGGAGCGGGGCCAGCGCGCGGTGGGCGCGGCGGAGCCGGACGCGGCGGCGGATCAGGAACGTACCCATCGAGGCCAGGGCCGCTGCCAGTGCCGCCAGTGCCGCGCGGCCGGTCAGTTCGTCGTGCGGGACCGCGGCTCGTACTTCCGGGGCGGCCCAGCCGTCGGGCAGCGGGTTGCCGGGGAGTTGGGCCGTGCCGACGATCGCCAGCAGGCCGAGGCAGAGTGTGCTGCACAGGGCGAGGACGCAGCTCAGGGCCGTCAGGAGCAGGGTCGCGGGGCGCGGGTGGAGGCGGCGTTCGGCGAGGCGGGCCACCGGCCAGGCCGTCAGCGGCAGAATCAGCGGGAGGAAGACGAAGACGCCCATGGGTCGCTCAGCCGGCCTCGGGGGTGTGCGGTGGGGTGTCGTCGGTCAGAAGCGTACGCAGGAGCTGTTCGTCGTGGGCCGAGAGGCTGGAGACGAAACTGGCGAGGACGGCGGCCCGGTCGCTCTCGGCGTCGAGGACGCGGCGCATGCGGTGGGCGGCGAGGCCGGCTTCGTCGGAGGCGGCGGTCCAGGTGAAGGAGCGGCCGGCGCGTTCGCGGGTGACGGCGCCCTTGGCCTTGAGGCGGGTGAGGATGGTGATGACGGTGGTGTGGGCGAGGGTGCCGCCGAGGTGGGCGCGTACCCAGCCGGCCGTCGCGGGGCCCGGGGCGGCGCGGAGGGCGGCGAGTACCTGGCCCTCCAGTTCGCCTTGCCCGCGCCGGCGGGTGGCGGAGGTGTCGGGGCGGCGCGTGGCGGAGGTGTCGGGTCCGCGGGCGCCGGAGGCATCGGGTTTGCGGGCGCGGTCGCGCCCCCGTCGGCGTCCGCCGTCGTCCTGGCCCCCCGTCACGTGCCTCGCCTCCTCCGGTCGCCGGGCCGACGTGGCGCTCGTCGTCCGACGCGGCGCTCGTCGTCGGACGTGGCGCTCGCCGTCCGACGTGGTCCGGATCGCCGCCGCGTCGCCCGCGGCATTCATCGTAGTGAAATGTCCGCCTCCGGTGGTGCTTGGTTGTGAGAGCCGCCACCCGGGACCTGTCCAGGTTTACGTGTGCGGCGGTCGGTGACTACGGTGCGTGGGATGTCGCGCAGCCACTTGAACCTCGCAAACCTGGGAAGACGAGTTTTCGGGAGTCGAGGTTCCATACGGGAGGGATCGTGAGCGAACCGGTAAGGCTGGCGGCGCACCGGACACCGTTGCCCGAGCAGCACGTGGCCACCGTGCCTCCCCCCGCGCGCTCCTCGGCGCCCGCGGCGGCGAAGGCGGCGGCACCGGCGAAGAAGCGGGACGCGTTCTTCGACAACGCCAAGTACCTGGCCATCGTGCTGGTGGCGATGGGTCACGCGTGGGAGCCGCTGCGCGGGGACAGCAGGGCGGCGGCGGCGCTGTACATCACGGTGTACACGTTCCACATGCCGGCGTTCATCATCATCTCCGGTTTCTTCTCGCGCTCGTTCGACGCGAGTCCCGGGCGGCTGAAGCGGCTGATCACGGGTGTGGCGGTGCCGTACGTGGTCTTCGAGGTCGCGTACACGATGTTCAAGCGCACGGCGGGCGGCGATCCTGACTATCCGATCAGTCTGCTCGACCCCTGGTATCTGACGTGGTTCCTGATCGCGCTGTTCGTGTGGCGGCTGTCGACGCCGCTGTGGAAGGTCGTGCGGTGGCCGCTGCCGCTGTCGCTGGCCGTCGCGGCGCTCGCCTCCGTCTCCCCCGACATCGGCGACGACCTGGACCTCCAACGCGTCCTGCAGTTCCTGCCGTTCTTCGTCCTGGGCCTGTGTCTGAAGCCGGAGCACTTCAAGCTGGTGCGCCGCAAGGAGGTCCGGCTGCTGGCGGTGCCGGTGTTCGCGTCGGCGCTGCTGTTCGCGTACTGGGCGGCCCCGCGCATGAACGCGGCCTGGTTCTACCGGCGCGACAGCGCACAGGAGTTGGGCGCTCCGGGGTGGACCGGCGCGGTGATGACACTGGCGATGTTCGGCTGCTCGGTGATCCTCGCCGCGTGCTTCTTCGCGTGGGTGCCGGGGCGCAAGCTGTGGTTCACGGCGCTGGGCGCGGGCACGCTGTACGGCTATCTGCTGCACGGCTTCCTCGCCAAGGGCTCCCGCTTCTGGGACTGGTACGAGGTCGACTGGGTGCACACACCGTGGGGCGAGATCGTGGTGACGCTGGCCGCGATGACCGTGATCACCGTGTTGTGCACGCCGCCGGTGCAGCGCATGTTCCGGTTCGTGATGGAGCCGAAGATGGAGTGGGCGTTCAAGCGGGACGCGGCGCAGGTCGCACGCGGGCGCTGAGGGCGCCGGTCCGGCGGCGGTGAGTGCACGCCGGGGCGTTCGTGAGAGTGGGGCGCGGGTCCGTTCGTACGGGCCCGCGCCCCACGCGTGTGTGCGGGCGGGGTCGTTATCCGGGGCTCGTGGCTCGCGGCTCGTGGCTCGGCGGGCGGGGGGCTCGTACTCGTACGCCTACATGCGGAGTCGTACGTACGGGCTTGTGCGCGGGGCCTGTTGAAGTCCAGGGGGGCGGGGCGTGCGGGGTCAGGCCGAGGCGCGTTTGCGGGGGGCCGCCTTCTTCGCCGGGGCGGCCTTCTTCGCCTTGGCCGACTTCGAGGTCGTCGACGAGGACGACGAGGAGGACGTCTTCTTCGCCGTCGCCTTCTTCTTGGTGCCGCCGGACGAACTCCCCGACGCCTTCGACGTGGACGTACCGGAGGACCGAGAGGTGCCCGAACTCGATTTCGCCGTACGGGACTTCGCCGGCGTCGCCTTCTTGCGCTGGCGGCCGGAGAGGTGGGTGACCTCGGCGACGTCCTCCTCCCCCTCGCCGGACGCGCCGCGTGCCTCCTTCGCCGCCCGCACACTGCTCTCCAGCGCCGCCATGAGGTCGATGACCTTGCCACCGCCGGACTTGGCCGCCGCCGGCGCCTCCTCCAGCTCCCCGCCGGAGGTCTTGGCGGCGATGAGCTCCTCGACGGCCGTGCGGTAGTCGTCGTGCAGGGAGTCCATGTCGACGTCGCCGAGGGTGTCCATGAGGGCGTCCGCGAGATCCAACTCGGCGTCGCGCACGGTGACATGCGTGTCCGGGGCGACGTCCTCGGGCGCGCGGATCTCGTCGGGCCACAGCAGGCCGTGCATGGCGATGACGTCGTCGACGACGCGCAGCATGCCGAGCCGTTCCCGCCCGCGCAGGGCGAACTTGGCGATGGCGACCTTCTTGCTGCGCTTCAGCGCCTCCCGCAGCAGCGTGTACGGCTTGGCGGCCGGCACCCCGTTCGCCGCGAGGTAGTACGCCGTGTCCATCTGGAGCGGGTCGATCCGGTCCGCCGGGACGAACGCCACGATCTCGATGGTCTTGGCCGTCGGGATGGGCAGCGCGGCGAGGTCGTCCTCCGTGATGGGGATGATCGACCCGTCGGCGTCCTCGTACCCCTTGCCGATCTCGGCGGTGGGGACTTCCTTCTCCTCCAGTTCGCACACCTTGCGGTAGCGGATACGCCCGCCGTCCTCCAGATGGATCTGGCGGAAGGAGATGTTGTGGTTCTCGGTGGCGTTGACCAGCTTGATCGGAATGCTGACCAGGCCGAAGGAAATGGCGCCGTTCCATATGGAGCGCACGGGGGACCTCCCGTTTGGTCAGTATGAGGCAGGATCGTTCAGGTTTCGTACGTGTTCGTGCAGATTGCCAGAGTATTACCGTATGACGCCGATCACAGAAGTGGAGGGCCGGCGGCTGGCGCTGAGCAACCTGGAGAAGGTGCTGTATCCGGCCACCGGGTTCACCAAGGGCGAGCTGCTGCACTACTACGCGACGGTCGCGCCGGTGCTGCTGCCGCATCTGCGGGACCGTCCGCTGTCGTTCCTGCGCTATCCGGACGGGCCCGGGGGGCAGCGGTTCTTCGCCAAGAACGTGCCGCCGGGGACACCCGCCTGGGTGAACACGGCGGAGGTGACCCGTTCGGACGGCGTATCGCGGCAGATCCTCGTACAGGACCTGGCGACGCTGATGTGGGCGGCGAACCTCGTCACGGAGTTCCACACCCCGCAGTGGCGGGTGAGCGCCCCGGCGCGGGCGGACCGGCTGGTGTTCGACCTGGACCCGGGGGCGCCCGCGGACATCGTGCAGTGCTGCGAGGTGGCGCTGTGGCTGCGCGAGCGGCTGGCGGCGGACGGGCTCGACGCGTACGCGAAGACCTCGGGGTCGAAGGGGCTGCATCTGCTGGTGCCGCTGACGCCGACCCCTTCGGAGCAGGTCAGCGCGTACGCCAAGGCCCTCGCCCAGGAGGCGGAGGCGGCGCTGCCGAGGCTGGTGGTGCACCGGATGGCGCGGGAACTGCGGCCCTCGAAGGTGTTCGTCGACCACAGCCAGAACGCGGCGGCGAAGACCACCGCCGCCCCCTACACCCTGCGCGCCCGCCCCGAGCCGACCGTTTCCGCGCCGGTCACCTGGGACGAGGTCGACGCCTGCGAGGACGCCTCTGACCTGGTGTTCTACGCCGAAGCCGTCACCGAGCGGCTGGCCGGACACGGCGACCTCCTCGCCCCGCTGAACGACCCGGCGCGCGCGGGCGCCCTCCCCTCATGAACGCGGCCGACGCCTGGCTCCCGCTGCCCACGCCCGTCGAGGTGGCGCTCGCGGAGTCGGTGGACGCGCTGCCGCCGGGGGGCGGGTGGGCGTACGAGCCGAAGTTCGACGGCCATCGCATGGTCGTACTGCGCGGTCCCGGGGAGGAGGTGCGGCTCCAGGCCCGTTCGGGCCGTACGGTGACGCGCGCGTTCCCCGACCTGGTGGCGGCGGCGCGGCGGCTGCCGGCGGGCGTGGTGCTCGACGGCGAGGTCGTCGTCTGGCACGAGGGGCGTACGGACTTCGCGGCCGTGCAGCGGCGGGCCGCGGCGGCGTCGGCCGCCCGGGCGCGGGCGCTGGCGCGTGAGCTGCCCGCGTCGTACGCGGCGTTCGACGTGCTCGCCGAGGGCGGCGCCGATGTGCGCCGTGAGCCGTATGCGCGGCGGCGGGAGCGGCTGGTGCGGCTGCTGGGGGCGGTGGGGCCGCCGTTGCAGGCGGTGCCGTCGACGAGTGACCGGGCGGAGGCGCTGGTCTGGTACGAGTCGCTGACGGCGGCCGGGGTGGAGGGTCTGGTCGTCAAACGGCTCGACGGCCCCTACCCGGGCGGGCGGCGCACCTGGCTGAAACTGCGGCACAGCGACACCCGGGACGCGCGGGTCATCGGTTACACGGGGTCGGCGGAGGCGCCGCGGGCCCTGGTGATCGCGCTGCCGGGTGACGGCTCCCCTGTGCTGACCTCACCCCTGCCGAGGGGGCTGCGGGCGCAGGCGGGGCGGTTGTTGCGGGGGGTGGCGGGGGTGCCGGGGGCGGGCGGGGCGCCGGGAACGGGAGGTACGCCGGGGGCGGCTGGGGCGGGGGGTGCGCCCGGGGCGGGGGGTGTTGCTGGTGAACGGGCGGTTGTCACGGCGGTGGGCGTGGGTGAGGTGCCGTACGAGGTGCTGCCGCCGGACAACGGGCTGGTGCTTGAGGTCACCCAGCGGTCCACTCGGCATGGGGCGTTCTCGGCGGAGGCGGTTCGGTTTCGGTGAGTTTCGGTGTGGGCGGGCCCTTGGGGCGGGGAGGGAGAGCACTGCTCCGGAGCAAGAGGGTTGCTCCGGTACGAGAGCGCTGCTCCGGAGCGAGAGGGGTGCTCCGGTACGAGAGCGCTGCTCCGAGTTGCCACAGATACAGCGTGCTCGCCGGTGGGAGTGGGCTGCCCGGAGGTAAGAGCGCCGCTCTGGGACGGGAGCAGCTCGCGCGGGCGAGAGCAGTGCATCACGGCGAGAGTGCTCTGCTCCGTGACGAGAGCACGGCTCCGTAACGAGAGCACCGCTCCGAACTGGGAGCGGCGCAACCGGTCCGGTGCGGCCGACCGCGCCCAGAGCACCGCTCCGGCCGGCCCGGGGGGCAGATCGCGTCGGCGAGAGCAGCGCATCACGGCGAGAGCACCGCTCCGAAACGAGAGCGGTGCAAGCGGCGGCGGGAGTTGGCCGGCCGAGGCGAGAGCACCGCTCTCGGGTGAGAACGCCCCGCACCGTGACAGCGGCCCGGCACCAGAGCGCCACCCCAGGCCATGAGCACCGCCCCCAGGCCGACAGCACCGCTCCAGCGCGAGAGCATCGCTCCCGACCAAGAGCGCCACTCCAGCGCGAGAGCACCGCTCCAGTGCGAGAGCAACGCTCCCGACCCAGAACACCGCTCCAAACCGAGGGCACCGCTCCCCACCTCCCCCACCCCGCGGCGCCCCCCTCCCGCTGGGCCCACCGGCCCGCCGGCCCACCGGCTCGACCGCCCGCTGGCTCCACGTCCCGCCGGCCCGCCGGCCCGCCGGCCCGCCGGCCCACGGCTCGACGGCCCGCTGGCTCCGCGGCTCGGCGGCTCGCCGGGCTACACGCCCCTCCACGTCGAGCGGTCGCGGGCCATCGCGTGGAGGGCTTCTACGTCCGCTGGTTTCAGGTGGCCCGCGTTGCGGCCGAGGGTGGAGACGTCCGTGGCGGTCAGGATGCGTATGTCCGTCGGGGCGCGGACCAGTTCGACGGAGGCGGGCCCGACGAGGACGAGTACGGGCCGGATCTCGGCGGTGAGCGCGGCGCAGGCGCGGGCCGCGTCCGCTCGCACCCGGCGCAGCAGCGGTCCCGCCGTGCCCCGGCCCACGGCGACGACGGGGTCCGCGACGCGGACGCGGGCGCGGTGGGCGGCGACGGTGTGCAGGGCGTACAGGCCGCCGGGCCCGATCAGCAGGTGGTGCAGCGTGTCGCCCCCCGGCAGGGGCACCGCGTGCAGGACGCGCCAGCCGCCCCCTTCGAGCCCGTCCAGCACCTCGCCGACCCGGGCCTGCGCGGCGAGCGCCCGGCGCCGCGGGTCCCGGCGCAGCACGCGCGGCGGGCCGGGGTCGCGGGCGAGGGCGACGAGGAGCGCCTCGCCGGGCCGGTTGGGCGCGAGGTCGTCGTCGGGGTGGAGGGTGAGCCGGGCCAGCTCGGCCGGGGTCGGCGCGGGCGGCGGCCCCACCGTGACCGGTCCGGTGACGAACGGGCGCAGGGCCGCGAGCACCGCCTCCCGATGGTCCTCGCTGAACAGGTCGATCCGGCCGGTGTCCCGGTCGTACCAGGCCAGGTTCCGGCCGTCCTCCGCGCAGACGCAGAGCCGTTCGCGGCCGTGGCGCCAGGTCGGGACGACACGCAGTCCGTTCATGCCCCATCACCCCCCATGACCATGGGAGCAGCAAGCCGCGTCGCAGGCAAGGAGCGGGCGGCCGGTGCGCGGGCGCGGACACTGGCGCACTGGCGCCGGCGGACAGTGAGGGCGCTTTGTTACACAGCTGCCGAATCTCCGTGATGCCGGACTTCTACGGTGAACGGGTCGATCAGGTTGACCTGGAACCGTTCCGGTCGTGTCGCGGCCGCCCTCGGGGGGCGCGCGGGGCGTCCCCGTACCGCAAGGAGCTTCCGTGCGCCCCGCTCTCCTGCGCAGCGCCGTCGTCGGTGTGGTGCTGACCGCCGCGGCGGCGGCTCCGGCGGCCGCGTTCGCCGAGACGGTCGCGGACGCGGTGACCCATCCGCACGCGAGCGCGCCGCAGGCCCCCGCGATGCCCCAGGCCCCCGTCGGGCAGCAGCTCCCCGACCAGCAACAACACCAGCATCAGGGACAGCCACAGCAGGCCCCCGCCGAGCAGCCGCAGGCCCCGGCGCAGCACCCGCAGGCGTCCCCGTTGCCCGGCGAGGGCGACGGCGTGGAGGACGTGGCGACCAACCCGTACTACGTGGTGACGGGTGGCGTGCTGGCACTC
Organism: Streptomyces sp. NPDC107550; assembly: GCF_055639095.1. Classification (NCBI taxonomy): domain Bacteria; kingdom Bacillati; phylum Actinomycetota; class Actinomycetes; order Kitasatosporales; family Streptomycetaceae; genus Streptomyces; species Streptomyces sp. NPDC107550. Next base: position 360,229 of record NZ_JBVKBC010000003.1, on the reverse strand, counting down.
GCGGGCGCCGCCGGTCTCGTGTACTCCTCGGTCCGCCGCTCCCGTTCGGACACCTGAGCGCATGCCCTCGGCCCCCGCTCGGGGCACCTGAGTACTGGCCTCGGCCCCCGCTCCGGCCCCCGCCCAGGGCCCGCTCGGGGCACCTGACCTCATGCCCGGCCCCCGCCCAGGGCCCGGTCCGGCCCCCCGCCCAGGGCCCGCCCGGCAGGTCGGCGGCGCGGACTTCGCCAAGAATAGGGTGGACGAAGCCGTCCCCCCGCGTGGAACGACCGCGCAGAACAGGAGCGCAGTGACACCCAGGCGCGTGCTCCCCGCCGCCCTCGCCGTATCCGCCGCCGCCCTGCTGCTGGCCGGCTGCGGCGACTCGGGCGGGCTGCGGAGCGCGGGCCCGACGCCGACGGCGGTGGGCCCGCGTGTGCTGTGGCCCGGGCGCCCGCCGGCGACGGAGGCGACCGACGATTACACGGCGGGCGACACGCACGTGATCAAGGGTGTTCCGGTGCCCGGCGGCGATCTGCGCAAGGTGAATCCGGTGACGGTGGTGCGGGCCCGTATCGAGGCGGACCCGGGCTCGTACAAGGACGTGGTGAAGGAGTTGCCCCGGTGCGGCGATCCGGGCTCGCCGCGCCCGGGCTGCCCGGTGCTGCGCGCCTACTACCCGGATCTGACGGGCGACGGCAAGGCCGATCTGCTGATCGCGGTCCGCGCCCCGCACGGCAAGCTCTACACGCAGGTGTACATGTACGCGGGCGGCAAGCTGACGCAGATCATGGACGACAGCGACGCGGTGATCAACGTCCAGCTCGCCCGGCGCAACGTGGTCGTGCGGGCGGTCGCGGACCTGCCCGGGTACGAGTACCGCACGTCCTGGTCGTACGACACGCACCAGAAGGCGATGCTGCCGACGCGGGACGAGATCATCCGCACCGGCCCGCCCGGGACGCCGACGCCGCGCGGCTCCACCCGTACGCCCGCGCCCGCCTCCCCCTCCGCGACGCCCTCGCCTTCCCCGGGGCTGTCGTGAGGCGCCGGCCCCGGCTGCCCGCGTGGACGGCGTCGCTGACGTGGAAGGCGGCGGCGTTCATCGCGGTCATCTGCTGCGCGCTGGCCGCGCTGCTCGGCGTCCTCGTGCACGTCTCCGTGACGAACCAGACGGTCGGGCAGGCCCGTGAGCGCGCGCTGTCGCTGCTCGGGGACGCGTCGGTGCGTTACGAGGCGGGCAACCGGCTGCCGCCCGGCGCGGGCGTGGACCCCGAGGGGCTGCCCGCGTCGCTGCGGACCCTCGCGGCGCACGGGCAGCGCGGCACGATGGTCGGCGATCAGCACGGCAGCCCGACGATGTGGGCGGCGGCCCCGGCGGCGGGCGGCCGGGCACTCGCCGTACGGATCGACTACACGCAGGGCGTCCGCACGATCGACGGCCTGGACAACGCGATCCTCGGCTCGTCGGTGCTCGCCATCTCGGCGACGCTGCTGGTCGGCGCGTTCGCCGTGACGCGCGTGACGCGGCGGCTGCACACGACCGCGCGCGTGGCCCGCAAGATCAGCGCGGGCGAGCTGGACGTGCGGGTGAACGATCCGCGGGCCGACCATCCGCACCGCCACCAGGACGAGGTCGCGGACGTGGCCGGCGCCCTGGACAGCATGGCGTCGTCGTTGCAGGCCCGCATCCTCACCGAGCAGCGCTTCACGGCGGACGTCGCCCATGAGCTGCGTACGCCGTTGACGGGACTGCACGCGGCGGCCGAGCTGCTGCCGCCGGGCCGGCCGACGGAGCTGGTGCGGGACCGGGTGGCGGCGCTGCGCACGCTGACGGAGGACCTGCTGGAGATCTCCCGGCTGGACGCGCGCAGCGAGCGGGCGGAGCTGGACGACACCTGGCTCGGGCCGGTCGCGGAGCGGGTGGTGCGGGCGTCGGGGACGAAGACGGAGGTGGTCGTCGTACGGGACGTCTGCGTGCTGACCGAGCGGCGGCGCCTGGAGCGGGTCCTCGGCAACCTCGTGGGCAACGCGCACCGGCACGGCGCGGCGCCGGTGACGCTGACGGTGGACGGGCCGGTGCTCACCGTCCGCGACCACGGCGGCGGCTTCCCGGACTATCTGGTGGAGCACGGGCCGCAGCGGTTCCGTACGGACGCGGGTTCGCGGGGGCACGGGCTCGGGCTGACGATCGCGCTCGGGCAGGCAGAAGTGCTGGGCGCGCGGCTGACGTTCACGAACGCGCCGGACGGCGGGGCGGTGGCGACGCTGACCCTCCCTCACGACGACACGCAGCCGCCCCGCCCGGCGTGAGACATGGGGTCTCCGCCCCGGCCGGCCTGAGGAAAAGGGGCGCGCTCCGGCCGGCCTGAGAAACCGGGGCCCGCCCCCGCCCGGCCGGAGAAACGGGGCCCGCCCCGCCCGGGGCCTCACCCCACCGGCGTCCGCCGCCGTGCGGGGCGGGGGCAGGCGCCGTTAGCTGGGTGGTGGGCCCGCTCGGGCCCGTCCCCACTCCCCCGTCCCGAAGGATGCTCCATGAGCGCTCGGACCCTCTCCACCCGTCTCGCCATCGGCGTCGCCGCCGCCGCGACACTCGCCGCCACGGCCACCCCCGCCCTCGCCTCGGCCGGCGCCGCCGGCGACAACCACCGTGCGCCGGTCTACAAGGGCCGCGTCATCGCCAAGACCGGTCTGCTGCTGCGCGAGTCCCCGACGCGCGGCGGCAAGGTCGTGCGCAGCGAGCGCTACCACGCGATCGTGCCGATCTTCTGCAAGACCCGCGGCGACAACGTGGGCGGCAACCACCTCTGGTACCTGCTGACCGACGGCACCTGGGCGTGGGGTTCGGCGAAGTACATCGAGAACATCGGCGCGGCGCCCCGCTGGTGCTGACATAACCGGAGATCGCGGACATTGCTTGCTACGTTCCCGGCATGACCGGTTCAAGGGGCTCCGGCGCACGGAGCCCGGCAGGAACGCCAGCACCGTCCGCGGTCCCCGCCGTGCGGGTGCCCCGGCGCCGGGGCACCGAACTCGCGCTGCTCGTCCTCGCCGTACTGCTGAGCGTGTACGGGTACTGCGATGTCGGCCTCGCCAAGCACGGCACCGTCCCGCCCGGCGCCGCCGGTTACGGCGCCGGGCTCGGCGTGCTCGCGCTGCTCGCGCATCTCGCGGTGCGGCTGCGGGCCCCGTACGCCGATCCGCTGCTGCTGCCGATCGCGGTGCTGCTCAACGGGATCGGCCTGGTGCTCATCTACCGGCTCGACCTCCAGACGCCCAGCGACGAGGCGGCGCCCACGCAGCTCGTGTGGTCGACGCTGGGGGTGGGCCTGTTCATCGTGTGCGTGGTGTTCCTGCGCGATCACCGGGTGCTCCAGCGGTACGCGTATCTGTCGGTGGTCGCCGCGCTGGCCCTGATGATCCTGCCGATCTTCTTCCCGGCGGTGAACGGGGCGCGGATCTGGATCAGGATCGGCGCGTTCTCCATCCAGCCGGGCGAGTTCGCCAAGATCCTGCTCGCGGTCTTCTTCGCCAGCTATCTCGCCGCGAACCGTACGGCCCTGCGCTACACCGGCAAGCGGCTGTGGCGGCTGCATCTGCCGACGATGCGGGTGCTCGCGCCGATCCTCGCCATCTGGCTGATCAGCGTGGGCGTCCTCGTCCTGGAGACCGATCTCGGTACGTCCCTGCTGTTCTTCGGCCTGTTCATCGTCATGCTGTACGTGGCGACCGGGCGGGGGAGCTGGATCGCCATCGGGGTGCTGATGGCGGCGGCGGGCGCGTTCGTCGTGGCGTCGTTCGAACCGCATGTGCACAGCCGGGTCCAGGACTGGCTGCATCCGTTCGCGTCGATCGACGCGGGCGACGGGCCGGGCCAACTCGCCCAGTCCCTCTTCGCGTTCGCGGCCGGCGGGATGCTCGGTACGGGGCTCGGGCTCGGGCACTCCATCCTCATCGGGTTCGCCGCGAAGTCCGACTTCATCCTGGGGACGGCCGGCGAGGAACTGGGCCTGACCGGGCTGACCGCGATCTTCCTGTTGTACGCGCTGCTCGTGGAGCGGGGATACCGGGCGGGGCTCGCGCTGCGCGACGCGTTCGGGCGGCTGCTCGCGGTGGGCCTCGCGTCGATCGTGGCGCTCCAGGTGTTCGTCATCGCGGGCGGGGTGATGGGCCTGATCCCGCTGACCGGTATGGCGATGCCGTTCCTCGCGCAGGGCGGCTCGTCGCTCGTCACCAACTGGATCATCGTCGCGCTCCTGGTGCGGATCAGCGACCGCGCCCGCGCCGCGCTCGTACCCCCGGACGCCGTGGAGGGCGCCCCGTGACCAAGTACATCCGCCGCGCCTCCGCGTTCTGCCTGGTGCTGCTGATCGCGCTGCTCGTCAACGCGGCCCGCGTCCAGGTCTTCGAGGCGGGCTCCCTCGACGACAACTCCGCGAACCGGCGCACCACCATCCAGCGGTACGGGCAGCCGCGCGGCGACATCCTGGTGCAGGGGCACACGGTCACCGGCGCCAAGGACACCAAGGAGGCGCTGCGCTACGAACGCACGTACAAGGACGGCCCGTTGTACGCGCCCGTCACCGGGTATGCGTCGCAGACGTACGGGACGACGTTCGTGGAGAGCGCCGAGGACGAACTCCTCTCGGGGACGGATCCGATGCTGTCGGCGATCCCGTTCTGGCACGAGATCTCGCGTACGCAGGAACCCGGCGGCAACGTCGTCACGACGGTGAACGCCGCCGCGCAGCGGGCCGCGTACGAGGGCCTCGGCAGCCGCAAGGGCGCCGTCGCCGCCGTCGACCCGACGACCGGCGCGATCCTCGCCCTCGTCTCCACGCCGTCCTACGATCCCGGGGTCATCGCCGGTACGGGGCCCCGGGCGACGCGGGCCTGGTCGCGGCTGACCGGCGATCCGGACCAGCCGATGCTCAACCGGGCGATCCGGCAGACGTATCCGCCGGGCTCCACGTTCAAGGTCGTCACGGCGGCGGCAGCGCTGGAACACGGGGTGGTCGACGGCATCGACTCCCCCACGCGGACGCCCTCCCCGTACACGCTGCCCGGCACGCGCACCACCCTGAGCAACGAGTCGTCCTCCGCCGCCTGCGAGAACGCCTCCCTCGACTACGCCCTCACCGTCTCCTGCAACACCGTCTTCGCCAACCTCGGCGTGCGCGTGGGCCTGCCCGACATGATCCGCACGGCCCAGAACTTCGGCTTCAACGACGGTTCCCTGCGCGTCCCGATGACGGCCGCGCGCTCCAACTTCGACACCGTCATGAACAAGTCGCAGCTCGCGCTCTCCTCCATCGGGCAGTACGACACAGCGGCGACGCCGTTGCAGATGGCGATGGTGGCGGCGGCCGTCGCCAACGGCGGCACGGTGATGCAGCCGCACCTCGTCGACCGGACCACCGATCACGCGGGCAACACGGTGTCCACGACGGGCAGTCGTACGTACAAGCAGGCCATGTCCCCTTACACGGCTACGCAGTTGCAGCAGATGATGGTCGATGTCGTCGAGAAGGGCACGGGGACGAACGCGCGGATTCCCGGGGCGGTGGTGGGCGGCAAGACGGGCACGGCCCAGAACGGGGTCGGCAACGAGGGCGTTCCCTATGCCTGGTTCCTGTCGTACGCGCAGGGGGACAAGGCGGGGGCTCCGCAGGTCGCGGTGGCGGTGGTGGTGGAGGATGCGGAGGCGGATCGGGCGGATGTCAGTGGGGGCGGTAGTGCGGCGCCGATCGCTCGCGCGGTCATGCAGGCGGTGCTCCACACCAGCACGGGGTAGCTGCCGCTCCGGAACGGCCCCTCAGGCAGACGTTCACCTGTGGGTGGGCGGGGGCTGACCGCGCAGTTCCCCGCGCCCCTATCGGGGCGGACCTGTGCGTCGTCGTCTGCGGGTGCGTGGGGCTTCTCGCGCAGTCCCCCGCGCCCCTGAAGCATGCACTTCGTGCAGCTCCCCCTTGGGGAAGCGGGGCTTCGCCCCAGCTTCCCCAAGGGGGAGGGTGCGACGCAGTCGCCCCTCCAGGGGCGCGGGGAACTGCGCGACCAGCCACGACGAAAGTCGAGGACGAGAGACCACGGGCAGGCCCACCTTCCTGCCAAGGAACGCGGGGCACTGGCTGAGCCGGCTGTAACAACCACCCCCGTCAAGCCCCACCCTCCGCAATCGTCGCCGCCACCTCCTCCACCCGCCCCGCCTCCTCAGAGGCAAACCGCTCAGCGTCCAGCCGCTCCGCGACCTCCTCGTCCTGCGCCATCAGCAGATCGAGATTGGAGTCCCCCATCTCGAACACCCCCATGTCCACGTACGCCTGCTGCAACCGCTTCCCCCACAGCCCGATGTCCTTGACGCACGGCACGATCCGCGAGAACAGCAACTGCCGGAACAGCGCGAGGAATTCGGACTGCTCGGTGTACTCCTCGGCCTGAGCCGGCGGGATCCCGAAGTCCTCCAGGACCTCGACCCCCCGCAACCGGTCCCGCATCAGATAGCACCCCTCGATGACGAACTCCTCGCGCTCCCGCAGCTCCGCGTCGGTGAGCTGCTTGTAGTAGTCGCGCAGGGCCATCCGCCCGAAGGCGACGTGCCGGGCCTCGTCCTGCATCACGTAGGCGAGGATCTGCTTGGGCAGCGGCTTGTCCGTGGTGTCGCGGATCATGCCGAACGCGGCGAGCGCGAGCCCTTCGATGAGGACCTGCATGCCGAGGTAGGGCATGTCCCAGCGGGAGTCGCGCAGGGTGTCGCCGAGGAGGGCCTGGAGGTTGTCGTTGATGGGGTAGAGCAGGCCGATCTTCTCGTGCAGGAAGCGCCCGTAGATCTCGGCGTGCCGGGCCTCGTCCATGGTCTGGGTGGCGGAGTAGAACTTGGCGTCGAGGTCGGGGACGGACTCCACGATGCGCGCCGCGCACACCATCGCGCCCTGCTCGCCGTGGAGGAACTGGCTGAACTGCCAGGAGGCGTAACTCCTGCGCAGTTCGGCCTTGTTCTTCTCGGTCATCTTGGCCCAGTGGGGGGTGCCGTACAGGGACATCGCCTCGTCGGGCGTGCCGAGCGGATCGTACGGGTCCACCTCCAGGTCCCAGTCGATGCGCTTGGCGCCGTCCCACTGCTTGTCCTTGCCCTTCTGGTAGAGGGCGAGCAGGCGGTCGCGCCCGTCGTCGTACTCCCAACTGAAGCACGCCGAACTGGCGGACGGTACCTGCCAGTTGGACTCGCCCGGTGCCCTGGTGTACAGCTCATGCGTCGCCATGACGGCAGGCTCACACGCCGCCTGACGCCCGGTCAACGAGTCGTGCGCGAGGGATTGACGCCTTTACTGACGCGCAGTCTCATAAAGAGTGACCGTCGGTAACTCACACAGAAGCGGGTTCGAGCCATGACGACCATGACGCGGGACGAGGCACTGGACGGCCCCCGGGACGCCCTCGGCCTGCTCAAGGACCGCGAGCAGGTGGCCGAGCGACTGCTTGAGTCCTCCGCGCGGCACTCCTTCGACCCGGACAAGGAGCTGGACTGGGAGGCGCCGTTCGAGGACGGCAAGTGGTTCTGGCCGCCGGAGCTGGTCTCGCTGTACGGCACGCCGATGTGGGAGCGGATGAGCGAGGAGCAGCGGATCGACCTCTCCCGCCACGAGGCCGCCGCGCTGGCCTCGCTCGGCATCTGGTTCGAGCTGATCCTGATGCAACTGCTCGTACGGCACGTCTACGACAAGCCCGCGACCAGCGCGCATGTGCGCTACGCGCTCACCGAGATCGAGGACGAGTGCCGGCACTCGAAGATGTTCGCGCGGCTGATCCAGCGCGGCGCGACCCCGCACTATCCGGTGGCCCGCGCCCATCACCATCTGGGACGGCTGTTCAAGACGATCTCGACGACGCCGGGTTCGTTCACGGCGACGCTGCTCGGGGAGGAGATCCTCGACTGGATGCAGCGCCTGACGTTCCCCGACGAGCGAGTGCAGCCGCTGATCCGGGGCGTGACGCGCATTCATGTGGTCGAGGAGGCCCGTCATGTGCGGTACGCGCGTGAGGAGTTGCGGCGCCAGATGGTGTCGGCGCCGCGCTGGTCGCGGGAGTTCACGCGGCTGACGTCCGGGGAGTTCGCGCGGGTCTTCTCCGTGGCCTTCATCAACCCCGAGGTCTACACGAACGTGGGGCTGGATCGGCGGCAGGCGATGGCGCAGGTCAGGGCGAGCGCGCACCGGCGGGAGATCATGCGGACGGGCGCGAAGCGGCTCACGGACTTCCTGGACGACATCGGCGTACTGCGCGGCCCTGGCCGGAAGTTGTGGCAGTCGTCCGGTTTGCTGGCCTGACGGGAGACGGGGGGTGACGGCTACTGTGCCGGGCATGACCTCGGCCACCGGCACGCCCCCGCCCAGACGGCTCCGCGTCGAGGTGCGGCGCGCCCAACTCCTCGACACGGCCCTGGGTCTGTTCGCGCACCGGGCGCCCGAGGACGTGACGCTCGACGACGTGGCGGAGGCGGCGGGGGTGTCCCGGCCGCTCGTCTACCGCTACTTCCCGGGCGGCAAGCAGCAGTTGTACGAGGCGGCGCTGCGTTCGGCGGCCGACGAGCTGAAGCTGTGCTTCGCCGTCCCGGCGCAGGGGCCGCTGACCGCGCGGCTCGCGGGGGCGCTGGACCGGTATCTGGCGTTCGTGGACGGGCACGACCGGGGGTTCGCGGCGCTGCTGCGGGGCGGCAGCGTGGTGGAGACGGGCCGGACGAGCGCGATCGTGGACGAGGTCCGCCGGTCGGCCGCGGCGCACGTCCTGAGCCATCTCGCGGTGACCGACGCGGGCCCGCGCCTGCGGATGACGGTCCGTATGTGGATCACGGCGGTGGAGGCGGCGTCCCTGATCTGGCTGGACGAGCACAAGCGGCCGCCGCTGCACGAACTGCGCGACATGCTCGTCGACCAGTTCGTCGCGGCCCTGGCCGTCACCGCCTCCCGCGACCCCGAGTCGGCCGCCCTCGCCCGCCGGGCCCTCCTGCTCGAACCCACCGACGGACCGGTCGCCCGACTGGCCCGCCGCACCCTCACCGCGCTGGAGGGGCCGGTCCACGGGAGACACTGACCCGGTGAAGAGTCAGGAGACACTGACCCGGTGAAGAGTGAAGAGATCCCGTTCGTCGGAGGGCCGCTCGACGGGCGCGTACTGGACGTACTGGCGACCGCCACCGGCAATCCGCCCAAGGTGTACCGCGTGCCCGTCCCCGGCACGGACGGCGGCGAGGCGGGCACCGTCCTCGTGTACGAGCGGGAGCCCGTGCCCGGGCGGCGCGCGGTGGGGCTCGTCCGGTGGCGGTACGTGTTCCGGCCCGACGGAAAAGCCGGCCGCAGCGTGCGCTGGCCCTGGTCGAAGGGGCGGCCGGAGAAGTAAAGGGGGCGCGCCGGGGGCCACCGGGAGGGGTGGCCGGGTTGGGCCGTTTCGCGGAGTCGTCCGCGCGCGGCGGCCCGGTCGGTGCTGGGGTTCACGGTGCGGGACCGGGCCGGCCGGTCGCCCGCACCGGAGGTGGACAGGTGTCAGGCAAGCTCGTGCGGTGGGTGTGCACGGCGGCCGTCGCGGGCGCCCTGCTCGCGCCGGAACCGGCGGGCGCCGCACCCGGACCCGGCCCCGGGCCCGAGGGGGAGCAGTCGGTGGCCGCCCTCCTCACCGATCTGCGGACGCTGTACCAGCAGGCCGAGGAGGCCACGGAGACGTACAACGCGACGGCGGAGGAGCTGCGGCGCAGACGCGCGGAGGCCGACCGGCTCGGGACGCGGCTGGCGAGCGCCCGCGGCGCGCTGTACCGCAGCCGGGAGGCGGCCGGGCGGCTGGCGCGGGAGCAGTACCAGGGCCGCAGCGACATCTCCCCGTACGTACGGCTGCTGCTGGCCCGCGATCCGCAGCACGCGCTCGACCAGGGGCATGTGCTGCTGCGGGCGGCGAAGGAGCGGCAGGCGGCGGTGGACCGGCTCGCGGGGCGCGAGAAGAAGGCCGACGACCTGGCGACGAAGGCGCGGGCCGCGCTGGACGACCAGCTCCAGCTGGCGCAGCGGCGGAAGAAGGACCGGGACGCGGTGCAGAACCGGCTGCGGGACGTCGAGGGGCTGCTCGCGTCGCTGACCCCGGACCAGCTCACGGCGGTGAACGCGCTGGCGGACGCCGACACGGCCGACGCGCAGCGCCGCCTGGTGACCTCGGGCGCGCTGGGCAAGGCGGCGCGCTCCCCGTCGCGGGAGGGCGCGGCAGCGGTGGAGTTCGCGCTGGCGCAGGTCGGCAAGCCGTACGTGTGGGGCGCCGAGGGCCCGGACACGTACGACTGCTCGGGGCTGACCTCGCAGGCGTGGGCGCACGCGGGCCGGCCGATCGCCCGCACCTCGCAGGAGCAGTGGGCGACACTGCCGCGCGTGCCGCTGAACGAGCTGCGGCCGGGCGACCTGGTCGTGTACTTCCCGAAGGCGACGCACGTGGCGCTCTACCTCGGCGACGGCCTCGTCGTCCAGGCCCCGCGCCCCGGGGCGACGGTCAAGGTCTCCCCCATCGCGGCGAACCCCCTGCTCGGCGCGGTCCGCCCGGACCCCACCGCTCCCCCGCTCCCCGACTACGACCCCCCGCTGCTCCCCCCGAACGCGACGAACGGCGACGACACCGGGTACGCGGACCCCGGTGCGCCGCCGTCCTCGGACGAGAGGCCGTGAGGCGCTACTGCTGCGTCACCGACGCGAGGTACGCCTCCGTCTTGGCCGGGTCGTAGAAGAAGTTCTCGAAGTCGGCCGGGTTGTTGAAGCCGTTGGCGAAGCGGTCGGCGACGGGCTGGAGCTGGCCGGCCGCGCCGATGAGGTTGAGGACGTGCTCGGGCGGGGCCTGGAGCATCGTGTTGGTCCACTTGGTGACGTGCTGGGCGGTGTCCCAGTAGCGGTCGAACGTGGACTGCATCCACTCCTCGTCGAAGGGCTTGTCGCCGTGTTCGACGATGGAGGCGAGGTAGGCGGCGGCGCACTTGGACGCCGAGTTGGAGCCCTGGCCGGTGACCGGGTCGTTGGCGACGACGACGTCCGCGACGCCGAGGACCGCGCCGCCCGAGGGGAGGCGGCCGATGGGGTTGCGCACGGTCGGGGCGTAGCGGCCGGCGAGGGTGCCGCCCGCGTCGGTCAGTTCGACCTTGGTGGCGCGGGCGTACTCCCAGGGGGTGAACTTCTCCATCAGCTCCAGCGTCAGCGCCAGGTGCTCGGAGGGGTCCTTGATGCCCTTGAACGCGTCGACGGGCCCGCCGGGGATGCCCTCCCAGAACAGGATGTCGGCGCGGCCGGACGTGGTGAGCGTCGGCATGATGAACAGCTCGCCGACGCCGGGTACGAGGTTGCAGCGTACGGCGTCGAAGTCGGGGTGCTCGGGGCGGACGCCGAGGCCGTGGACGTAGGCGACGGCCAGCGCGCGCTGCGGCTCGGTGTACGGGGAGCGGGACGCGTCGCGGCCGAACATCGACACCAGTTCGCCCTTGCCGGCGGAGACCAGCACGAGGTCGTAGGTGCGGGAGAAGTAGTCGAGGTCGGAGACGGCGGCGCCGTGGATGACGAGCTGCCCGCCGCGCTGGGCGAAGGTCTCCATCCAGCCGGCCATCTTCACGCGCTGGTCGACGGACTGGGCGTACCCGTCGAGCTTGCCGACCCAGTCGATGGCGCGCTGGGTGGGGCCCGGGTCGTGGGAGCCGGGGGCGGCGACGGAGACGCCGAGGCCCTCGATGCGCGGGGCCTGGGACTCCCAGAAGTTGAGCTGGAGGTCGCGCTCGTGCTGGAGCGCGGTGTGGAACATGCACTGCGTCGACATGACCCGGCCGGAGCGGATCTCGTCGGCGGTGCGGTTGGACATCAGGGTGACTTCGTAGCCGTGGGACTGCAGGCCCAGGGCGAGCTGGAGACCGGACTGGCCGGCTCCGACGACGAGTATCTTGCGCGACATGATCGTGCCTCTAACTGATGACTTGCGTGACGGCAGGGGGGTGGCTATTCGGGCGTGACGTCCAGGGCGTGGCCGACCAGCGACAGCAGGGTCTCGACGACCGATATGCGGCGCCGCGCGTCCATGATCAGCACCGGTACGTGCGGGGGCACGGTCAGCGCCTCGCGCACGTCGTCGGCGTCGAACTCCTCGGACCCGTCGAAGTGGTTGACGGCGACCACGTACGGCAGTCCGCAGCTCTCGAAGTAGTCGAGCGCGGGGAAGCAGTCGGGCAGCCGGCGCGTGTCGGCGAGGACGACCGCGCCGATCGCGCCGCGCACGAGGTCGTCCCACATGAACCAGAACCGCTGCTGGCCCGGCGTGCCGAACAGGTACAGGACCAGGTCGTCGTCGAGCGTGATGCGGCCGAAGTCCATGGCGACCGTGGTGGTCGTCTTGTCGGGCGTGGCGGTGAGGTCGTCGGTGTCCTCGCTCGCCGTCGTCATCAGCGCCTCCGTCTGGAGGGGCTGGATCTCCGACACGGCGGTCACCAGGGTGGTCTTGCCGACGCCGAAGCCGCCCGCCACGACGATCTTCGTGGCGATGGGGGCCCGGGTCCGGTCCGTCTGCCAGGCCTGCAACTGCTCCTCTTCGTCGAGGAGTCCCGTGACGTCAGAGACGGCGGAGTCCACTCAGCACCCTTTCGAGCAGCGCCCGGTCCGGCTGTCCCGGGCCGTGACCGGTTCCGTACACGCGGATCTTTCCCTGGTCGGCGAGGTCGCTCAGCAGGACGCGGACCACACCGAGGGGCATCTTGAGGAGGGCGGCGATCTCGGCGACCGTGCGCATACGGCGGCACAGTTCGACGATGGCGCGCATCTCCGGCATCACACCCGCGAGCGTTCCCTTGCCTATTTCTAGGCGCTCGTCGGGGGCTTCGAGGGCGGCGACGAACGTCTCGACGAGCAGCACGTGCCCGAAGCGGGTACGGCCGCCGGTCAGGGAGTAGGGGCGTACGCGGGCGGGTTTGCGGTCGCCGCCGCGTACGGGAAGTTTCGCACTGGTCACCGTGTGCTCTCCATGGAGTGGCGCAGTTCGCTGCGGAGTTCGGGCGTCAGGACGTGCCCGGCACGGCCGACGAAGAGCGCCATGTGGTAGGCGACGACGCTCATGTCGCAGTCCGGGGTGGCGTGCACGCCGAGCAGGGAGCCGTCGCTGATGGCCATGACGAAGAGGCTGCCCTCTTCCATGGCGACCATGGTCTGCTTGACGCCCCCGCCGTCCATCAGCTTGGCGGCGCCGATGGTGAGGGAGCCGACGCCGGACACGATGGTGGCCAGGTCGGCGCTGGAGCCCTTGGGTCCGCCGGTGCGGTCGACAGGGGCCTGATTGTCCCTTCCGGGGTCGGAGGAGAGCAGGAGCAGCCCGTCCGACGAGACGACGGCGACGGAGAGCAGCCCTGGCACCTCCTCGACCAGGTTGGTCAGCAGCCAGTGCAGATTGCGGGCTGCGGAACTCAGTGCTGGGTTGTTGAGTGCAGGGGTGGGCGCAGTCAACTGCTTGCCTCCTCGGCTGTGTCCCCCTTGGCTTCTCCGATACGTGCTGGGTTGTCGGCGAGTTCGGCCTCGACCTCGCGGCGGCCCTCCTGGGCGCCCCGGTGGAAGCCGCCGAGCCTGCGCCGCAGCGCCTCCGCGTCGACGGAACCGGCGCGCGGCTTCGCGGCGGGCGCCGGTGCGGCGATCTTCGGGGTGCGCTTGGGCAGGCCCTTGTCGGTGACGCGGTCCCAGGCGGGCGCGTCCGGCCCGGACCGCTGCGCCGGTACGTCGGCGCTCGCACCGGTACCCGTCTCGGCGGTGGTCGGCGCGTCGACGGGGGTCTGGGGGGCCGCGGCCGGCTCCGGCGCGGTGCGGCCGGGCACGCCCTGGCCGGGCACGATCCGCTCGGGCAGCGGGCCCGGGGACGGCTCGGGGCCACTGGGGCCGCTGGGGCTGCCGAGTGCGGCGGCCGGCGGTGCCGTGTGGCCGCGCGTGGGCTCGGCCGCGCCGGGGTCGGGCGTCCGCTCGTGCGCGTCCGCGTCCGCGTCGGGCTCCGGCTCGGGCGTGCGCTCCGGCGCGGGCTCGGCGGCGGTCCGCGCGGGCAGGGGCGGGACGGGCGGGGCGACCAGCTCCATGGTCGTCTCGGACTCGGACTCGCGCGGGGTGTACGGGTCAGGGGTGTACGGGTCCGGGGTGGCCCGGGTGCCGTACGGGTCGGCGCTGTCCTCGGGGTCGTACGCGCCGGGGGTGCCGGCGGTGTCGTACGGCTCCGGGTCGGCGTCGGTGGCCGGGTCGTCGGTGGCCGGGGCGGCGCTCGTGTCCGCGTCGGCGTCGGCGCCCGGGCCCGTGGCCGGGTCGGCGGGGGGCGCGGCGGCTTCGCGTACCGCCTGCTCGGCCGCCTCGATGAGCGGGTCGCCCTCGGGGGCGGCGGGGCCCGGACGGCCGTCGAGGACGTTGGAGTTGGCCTCCGCCTCGGAGCCGGGCAGGTGCACGGCCGGGGCGCCGCCCGGTACGGGGACGGCCGGGGGCGCGGACACGGCGGGCGGGGCGGCGAGCAGCGCGGTGGGCAGGACGGCGACGGCCGCGATGCCGCCCTGCTTCTGCTCGCGCAGCCTGACGCGTACGCCGTGCCTGGCGGCGAGGCGGGCGACGACGTACAGGCCGAGGCCGAGGCCGTCGCTGTCCTCGGGGTCGTGGGCCTGCTCGGCGTCGAAGGAGGACAGGCGGGCGTTCAGCTCGCGCATGCGGTCCTCGGCCATGCCGATGCCCTCGTCCTGGACGGAGAGCATGACCTCGCCGTTCTCCAGGAGCCAGCCGGAGACCTCGACGGCGGCGTCGGGCGGCGAGAACGACGTCGCGTTCTCCAGGAGTTCGGCGATGAGGTGGCTGAGGTCGTCGGCGGCGAACCCGGCGATGTGCGCGTGCGGCGGCAGCGCGGCGATACGGACCCGCTCGTAGCGCTCGATCTCGGAGACGGCGGCGCGGGCGACGTCCACCAGGGGGACGGACCCGGCGTGCTGCTGGCCGTGCTCGGCACCGGCGAGGACCAGCAGGTTCTCGCTGTGGCGGCGCATGACGGTGGCGAAGTGGTCGAGCTTGAACAGCGTGGCCAGGCGCTCGGGGTCCTGCTCGCGCTCCTCCAGGTTCTCGATGACGCCGAGTTGGCGCTCGACGAGCCCGAGGGTGCGCAGGGCGAGGTTGACGAACGTGCTGTGGATGGAGTGCCGTACGCGCTCCAACTGGGCGCCCGCCTCGGCCAGTTCGGCGCGCAGCGCGTCGCGGTCGTCGGCCATGCGCTGCCGCTCGCCGATGAGGTGCTTGCGGTCGGACTCCAGGGTGCCGACGCGGTCGGTGAGGGCGACGGCGTGGGCGTGCAGCGCGTTGACCGAGCGGACGACCTGGGCGAACTCGTCATTGCGGCCGGTGAACTTGACCGGTTCCTCACTGGCCGGGGCGGCGCTGACGCGGGCGGCGCCGATGCGCAGCGCGGCGAGCGGGCGGGTGAGGGAGCGGGCGGCGCCCATGGCGACGCCGAGCGCGGCCAGCAGGCAGACGCCGACGAGGGCGATGCGGATCTCCAGGGCGGTGACGTCGTCGTCGCGCAGGTGCTCCAGCGACTTGACGCGCTGGTCGCCGAGGGCGGACTCGGCGCCGCGCATCAGGTCGATGCGGGAGGTCAGCGCGGCCTGGACGCTCTTCTTGCTGAGGCCGAGGTCGTCGTCGCCGAGGGTGGGCGCGTCGGTGAGCCGCTTGAGGTAGCTCTCGGCCTTCGCGGCGTCGGTGCCGGTGACGGTCGCGTCGTAGGCGGCGACGGAACGGGCGGGGGCGGAGTCGCGGAAGTCGTTCAGCGCGGCCTGTTCGCGGACGCGGGCCTGCTGGGCGGCGGCGCTGAGCGCGTCCTGCTGCTTGCGGTCGGAGCTGCCCTCCCCGACGACCGTGCGGGGCAGCCCGGTGACCGGGTCGACGGTCGTCGTGGTGTCGGTGGAGCGCGGTACGGAGAAGGCCGCGAGGAGCAGACCCCGGGCGGCCGAAGCCTGCTCGACGGCGCGGTCGAGGTCGGCGAGGGCGTGGGCGCCGGCACCCGCGCGGGCGGGCATGCGGTCGGCCAGCCGCTCGGTGAGCCGGTGCAGGGCGGTGACGGCCTCGGAGTAGGCGGCGTGGGCGTCGAGCGCGCTCTCCTTGCCGGTGAGGGCGGCGCGGCGGACGGCCGTGATGTCGTCGATGGTGGCGCGCAGCGAACCGGTGGCGTCCTGGCGCAACTCGGTGACCTGGCGGTCGACGCGCCCGCTGCGCTCCTCGCTGAGGCCCTGGCCCTTGGGGCGGCCGGCGGCGATGTAGGCGGTGACCTCGTCGCGTTCGTCGGCGAGGGCGTGCGAGAGGGCGACGGCGCGCTGGGTGCGGGTGGCGTCGTCGACGAGGCTCTGGGACTCGCTGACGGCGGAGGAGGCGGTGAGGATCGCGGGGGCGCCCGCTCCGGCGACGGCGGCGGCGACGACGGCCACGGCGATGATCAGCCGGGACCGCACCCGGACCCGCTTGCCCTTGCCCACGGGGGGCGCGGCGGGGGCCGAGGAGGCGGCGGGGCCGGGGCCGGTGGAGCCGGGGCCACTGGGACCTGAGCCCGAGCCGGCGGGGCCCGAGCCGGCGGAGCCGACGGCGGCAGAACCGGCGGGCGCGGGCGCACCGGAAGACAGAGGAGATCCGGAAGGCATGGGGGACCCGGAGGACATGGGGGACCCGGCAGCCGTAGAAGACCCGGAGGACGCGGGAGATCCGGAAGGCGCGGGGGCCGGGGTCATGGGATCACCCGGTACGGGGCCGCGCGCCCAGGGCGCCGCACTCGCTCCCGCCTCACCGGCACCGTCCGCCCCAGCAGGTCCGACGACCTTGTCACCACCGGAGGTCTTCCGCACGATCTGGCGCTCGCAATCCTGACTCGTCCTACCCATGGGCCCGGATGACGGTCCGTCAACACGCGCGCCCCCCTGGCATGGCTCCCGACCCTTCCAGCGCGGGTGGGCAGGGGGCGTACATCGTCCGGCCCGCCACCCGAAGGAGTGAACATCGAGCGGGAGTTGGGGGGCAAGTTCCCCGGGCACGGTCACATCATGCACACAGCGCGCCGGTTGGACGTCTCCCGCAGGCTTTGGCAGGATGCCCCGCCACGCGCCGACGGAAGTGATCATTCCGTCCCAAACCAGGCCCCTCACCAGCGGGTACAGGCCACCTCGCGGCTTTCGGCCAGTCTTGTGAAGGGGTCGTGCAGACTGGCCAGATGCGCATCGATCTGACCACCGACCCCGGTGATGCTGCCCGCCCGAACGAGGACTACGCATCCGTCGCGGTACCGGCGTACGGACAGGGCGGGACGCTGGTCGTCCTGGACGGCGTCACTCCGCTGCTCACGGACGTGGGCTGCCGTCACTCGGTCCCGTGGTTCACGGCCCGGCTGGGCGGCGCGCTGGCCGAACTGTCCGCTTCACGCCGGGATATGACGTTGCGTGACATCCTCGCGGCCGCCATCGCCCGCACCGCCGACGCTCACCGCGAAACGTGTGACCTTTCTCACCCGCGTACGCCTCAGGCGACCGTCGTCGTGGCCCGCTGGGACGAGGAGCACGTCGAGCATCTGGTGCTGTCGGACTCCGCGCTCCTGGTGGAGTCGCCGCAGGGCCGCGTCACCGCGCACCTCGACGACCGGCTGGCCCGCGTGCCGCGCGCCGCCCTCGTCTCGAACGAGGTCGCCGACGCCACCGTACGCAACAAGGAGGGCGGCTTCTTCACGGCCGCCGCCGACCCGGGGGTCGCCGCCCGCGCCGTCACCGGCGCACTCCCCCGCGCCGAGGCCCGCGCGCTCGCCGCGCTGACGGACGGGGTGAGCCGCTGGGTGGAGACGTTCGGCGAGGGCGACTGGGCCGACCTGTTCACGCTCGTACGCAAGGAGGGCGCGGAGGCGACGGTGGCGCGGGTGCGGGCCCTCGAGGACGCGGACGCGCACTCCCGTACGTATCTGCGGGGCAGCAAGACGCACGACGACGCGACGCTCGCGTACGTGGAGCTGTGAGACACCGCCGTGTGGCCGGCCGGCTCAGCCCTCGGCGGATTCGTTCAACTGGTGGAGCAGTCGCGCCAGTTCCGCGACCTCGGCGCGGTCCCAGTCGGCGAGCTGGCGCACGTACCGCATCCGGCGCGCGTCGCGCACGCGGCGGAAGTGGCTCTGCCCGCGCGCGGTGAGCGAGATGAGCCAGGCACGCCCGTCGGCCGGGTCGGGCTCGCGGGCGACGAACCCGAGGTCCTCCAGGGCGCGCAGCTGCCGGCTCATGGTGGCCTTGCCGACGCCGACGTACCCGGCGAGTTCGGTGGCGCGCTGCGCGCCGCAGTCCTCCAGGCGGGCGAGCAGCCCGTACGCGGCCGGTTCCAGGTCGGGGTGGACCTCGCGGGCCATCTCGCCGGAGGAGGCCCGGGCGCGGCGCAGGAAGACGGTCAACTCCCGCTCCAGCGCCAGGAATTCGTGGTCCACACCAGCCGGCACGGCAGCGGATTTCGTATCGAATTCCGCATTCCGCCGCGCGCTGTTCCCGTCTTCGTGCACGTCAGCACCCATGGCTTGAGTTTCCCCGGGTTTCCCGAATCTGAAAGTTTTCGCCAATCGCCGCCATCTGCGCAGCTCCGCCAGTATTTCGCAGGAGTAGACCAACGGCAGCATCCAGACCCTCTTCCCACGCTCGGGTCTACATGCGTAGCGTCAGTCCTGGCATGTTCATTGCAGCGCCCCATCGCCGGGACATGCCACACGGCACAGGCCGTACCGCACACGCGGTACAAGCACAGGTCGTACCGCACCGGCCGTACAGCACCGCCGTACAAGCACAGGTCGTACCGCACAGGTCATCCCAGCACAGGTCCCCGATCAGCACGCTGATCCCCCACGAGGCCTCCGGAGGCATCCCATGCCCGTGCACAGACCCAGCTCCCCCAGCTCCTCCCCCCGCCGCCGCTTCGGCCGCACCCGCGCCGGCGCGGCGGGCGCTCTGCTCGCGGCGTTCTCCCTCTTCCTCTCCCTGCCGGGCACCGCCCAGGCGGCCGACGTCCCGGCGCGCGGTGAGGCGTACATGGGCATCGGCGTCGCCGCCCACGACGGTGACACCGGCAAGCCGCCCATGACCCGCGCCGTGCAGACCGAGGGCGTCGACGTCAGCGGCCACCAGGGCAACGTCGCCTGGCCCACCCTGTGGAGCAGCGGCGTCAAGTGGGCCTACGTCAAGGCCACCGAGGGCACGTACTACACGAACCCGTACTTCGCCCAGCAGTACAACGGCTCGTACAACGTGGGCATGATCCGCGGCTCGTACCACTTCGCCACCCCGGACACCACGAGCGGCGCCACCCAGGCCAACTACTTCGTGGACCACGGCGGCGGCTGGTCCCGCGACGGCAAGACGCTGCCGGGCGCGCTCGACATCGAGTGGAACCCGTACGGCGACGCCTGCTACGGCAAGACGCAGAGCGCGATGGTGACCTGGATCCGGGACTTCCTGAACCAGTACAAGGCGCGCACCGGCCGCGACGCCGTCATCTACACGGCGACGAGCTGGTGGACGCAGTGCACCGGCAACTACGGCGGCTTCGCGGTGAACAACCCGCTGTGGATCGCCCGCTACGCCTCCGACGTCGGCACCCTGCCGGCCGGCTGGGGCTTCTACACGATGTGGCAGTACACCTCGTCCGGCCCGACGGTCGGCGACCATGACAAGTTCAACGGCGCGCTCGACCGCGTCCAGGCACTCGCCAACGGCTGATCCGTCTCCCGTACGCGCCGAGGGCCCGGTCCGCGACTCGCGGACCGGGCCCTCACCCGTCCCCTTCCGTTCCCGTACGGGAGCGGGGGCGCCGGCGTCAGGCGGCGACCGGCAGCTCCCGCTCGGCGCCCGCCTCGGCCGGGGTCAGGGCCAGCTCCAGGACCTGGCGCACGTCCGAGACCGGGTGCACGTCGAGCTTGTCGAGGACCTCGGCGGGGACTTCGTCGAGATCCGGCTCGTTGCGCTTGGGGATGATCACGGTCGTGATGCCGGCCCGGTGCGCGGCGAGCAGCTTCTGCTTGACGCCGCCGATGGGCAGCACGCGCCCGGTCAGCGACACCTCGCCGGTCATCGCCACGTCGGTGCGGACCAGCCGCCCGCTGAGCAGCGAGGCGAGGGCCGTCGTCATGGTCACGCCCGCGCTCGGTCCGTCCTTGGGGACCGCGCCGGCCGGGAAGTGGATGTGCACGCCGCGCTCCTTCAGGTCCGCGACGGGCAGCTCCAGCTCCGCGCCGTGCGAGCGCAGGAAGGAGAGCGCGATCTGCGCGGACTCCTTCATCACGTCACCGAGCTGACCGGTCAGGGTCAGCCCCGCCGCGCCCGTCTCGGGGTCGGCGAGCGACGCCTCGACGTACAGCACGTCGCCGCCCGCGCCGGTGACCGCGAGACCGGTCGCCACGCCCGGTACGGAGGTGCGCCGCTCGGCGGGCTCCTGCGCGGACTCGGGGACGTGGTGCGGGCGCCCGATCAGCGGACGCAGATCGTCGGCGGTGACGGTGAACGGCAGTTCCCGCTCGCCCAGTTCGTGCTGGGCCGCGACCTTGCGCAGGACGCGGGTGACGGACCGCTCCAGGTTGCGCACGCCGGCCTCGCGGGTGTACTCGCCGGCCAGCTTGCGCAGGGCGTCGTCGCCGATGACGACCTCGTCCTTGTCGAGCCCCGCGCGGTCCAGCTGGCGTGGGACCAGGTGGTCGCGGGCGATGACGATCTTCTCGTCCTCGGTGTAGCCGTCGAGGCGGACCAGCTCCATGCGGTCGAGCAGCGCCTCGGGGATGGACTCCAGGACGTTGGCCGTGGCGAGGAAGACGACGTCGCTCAGGTCGAGTTCGACCTCCAGGTAGTGGTCGCGGAACGTGTGGTTCTGCGCGGGGTCGAGGACTTCGAGGAGGGCGGCGGCCGGGTCGCCCCGGAAGTCGGAGCCGACCTTGTCGATCTCGTCGAGCAGGACCACCGGGTTCATCGACCCGGCCTCCTTGATCGCCCGCACGATACGGCCGGGCAGGGCACCGACGTACGTACGGCGGTGGCCGCGGATCTCGGCCTCGTCGCGCACGCCGCCGAGGGCGACGCGGACGAACTTGCGGCCCATCGCGTGCGCCACACTCTCGCCGAGCGAGGTCTTGCCGACGCCAGGGGGGCCGACCAGGGCGAGCACGGCGCCGCCGCGGCGGCCGCCGACCACGCCGAGGCCGCGGTCCTCGCGGCGCTTGCGCACGGCCAGGTACTCGGTGATGCGCTCCTTCACGTCGTCCAGGCCGAAGTGCTCGGCGTCGAGGACCTCGCGGGCGCCGCGGATGTCGTACGCGTCCTCGGTCCGCTCGCTCCACGGCAGCTCCAGGACGGTGTCGAGCCAGGTGCGGATCCAGGAGCCCTCGGGGGACTGGTCGCTGGCCCGCTCCAGCTTGTCGACCTCCTTGAGGGCGGCCTCGCGGACCTTCTCGGGCAGGTCGGCGGCCTCGACGCGGGCGCGGTAGTCGTCGGACTCCTCGCCCTCCTGCTCGCCGTTCAGCTCGCGCAGCTCCTTGCGTACGGCTTCGAGCTGGCGGCGCAGGAGGAACTCGCGCTGCTGCTTGTCGACGCCTTCCTGCACGTCCTTGGCGATGCTCTCGGCGACGTCCTGCTCGGCGAGGTGCTCGCGGAGCTGGGCGGTGGCGAGCTTGAGGCGGGCGACCGGGTCGGCGGTCTCCAGGAGCTCGACCTTCTGGGCGGTGGTGAGGAACGGCGAGTAGCCGGAGTTGTCGGCGAGCGCGGAGACGGTGTCGATGGCCTGCACGCGGTCCACGACCTGCCAGGCGCCGCGCTTCTTCAGCCAGTTCGTGGCGAGGGCCTTGTACTCCTTGACCAGCTCGGTCACGGCCCCGGGCAGCGGCTCGGGCACGGTCTCCTCGACCGTGGTGCCCTCGACCCACAGGGCGGCGCCGGGGCCGGTGGTGCCCGCGCCGATACGGACCCGGCCCACGCCCCTGATGAGCGCGCCGGGGTCGCCGTCGGCGAGGCGGCCGACCTGCTCGACGGTGCCGAGCACGCCGGTGTTGGCGTAAGTGCCGTCGATGCGCGGAACAAGCAGCACCTTCGGCTTGCTGGTGGTGGTGCGGGCGGCGGCCTGCGCGGCCTCCACCGCGGCGCGGACGTCCGCGTCGTTCAGGTCCAGCGGGACCACCATGCCGGGCAGCACGACCTCGTCGTCGAGCGGCAGCACGGGCAGGGTGAGCGGTGTGGACGTCGAAGCCATGATCTCCCCTTCGGCAGTCAAGTTGAGCTATGTGGACTCAATGCTCGGGCGCCCCCGAATGTTCCTGAACCCCTGTTCGCTCTGAGCGATCACCCCTGTGGCGACGCCGACCCCGCCCACTACTGTCGACTCACGTAAGGGACGCGATGCAATTTCACCTATTACGGAGAGATGGCCGGGGAGGGGTACGGATGCTGAATGACCTGCGCTTTTCGGGCGCCACGCTCGTACGGGACTGGGTCGACGGGTGGGTCCTCTCCCGCGGGGCCGCTCCCCCGCGGGTCGAACCCTGGGGCTACACGATCCAGGTCGGCCTGGAGCAGCACGTCGGACGGCACGTCGTCGGGGCGGTCGGGGACGATGTACGCGAGGAGGACGTGCGGGCGGTGGCGGGGGCGACGCGGGCGCTGACGACGCAGCTCAAGGTGTTCGCCGAGCCGGAGCGGGTCGTGCCGTGGCTCGGGGCGGGGTGGGAGCCCTTCGGGAGCGGCGACTACCTGATGCGGACCCGGCTCGGGCCCGGGCCGGTGCCGGAGGTTCCCGCGGGGTACGGGCTGCGGGTCTGGACCCGGGGTGGCGTGACGCGGGTGCTCGTCACCGACGCGGAGGGGTCGTTCGCGGCGCGGGGGCAGGTGGCGGTGGTCGGGGCGAGTGCGGTGGTCGATCAGATCGAGACGGCGCGGGGGCATCGGCGGCGGGGGCTGGGGGCGGTGGTCATGCGGACGTTGCACGCGGGGGCGTGGGAGCGGGGGTGCGTGTCCGGGGTTCTTGCGTGTACGCCTGAGGGGCGGTTGCTTTATGAGGCGCTGGGGTGGGGGGTGGTGGCGCCGCTGACCAATGCGCGCTTCGTGGGCGGGTTCGGGGTCACCCGGGGTTGATCAGCTCCCCGCGCCCCTAGGTGAGTGGGCCTGCCCGTGGTCTTTCGTCCTCGACTCTCGTCGTGGCTGGCCGCGCAGTTCCCCGCGCCCCTGGGTGAGTGGGACCGCCCGTAGATTTTCGTCCTCGACTCTCGTCGTGGCTGGGCGCGCAGTTCCCCGCGCCCCTGGAGGGGCGACTGCGTCGCCACCTCCCCCTGGGGCAGCGGGAGGGGCGACTTCGTCGCCCGCCCCCACTGGGAAGCTGGGGCGAAGCCCTGCTCCCCCCAAGGGGAAGCTGCACGAAGTGCATGCTTCAGGGGCGCGGGGAACTGCGCGAGAAGCCCCACCCACCCGCAGAAAACAACGCACGGTCGTGCCCCGAAGGGGCGCGGGGAACTGCGCGACCAGCCCCCACCGGGCCGCAGGTGATCACGCACGAGGTGTGCCCCGACAGGGGCGCGGGGAACTGCGCAGAACGGTGACTTCAGCTGGCGCCCGCTGAAAGGTTCCCTCAGTCGTGGCTAGCCCCTCGGAGAGCGTCGGCGGATCAAGGGCCACGTCGCCACCCCGATGGCCAGCGCCAGCAGATGCCCCCAGTTCGTCATGGGGTCGGTGAAGGCCAGCAGGTCTTCGAAGAGCATCGCCCCGAACACCCCGAGCACGACCCACCGCAACCACGGCGTGAGCAACCCCGCCAGCGCCCCCACACTCGCCGCGACCCCGAAACTGATCCCGTAGTCGAGCCGGTGCAGGGAGCTGTCCGGCAACTGCCCCGCCATGACGGACAGCCCCACGGGCACCTCCGTGGCGAGGGTGGCGAGGACATGCCCGAGCAGGAAGACCGCCGCGGTCCGCAGCCCCCCGATACGCCGTTCGAGCCCCGTCAGCACGACGACGAAGGCGATGACGAACGGGGACGTGATCCCGCCCGCGATCCACAGCGCGCTCGCGCCGAGAACGATCAGCGGCGCCCGCACCAGATGGGCGACATCGGTGCTGGACGCGTGCAGCACGGCCGACACGGTGCGCGGATCGCCGAACTCCGTGAACAGGGACGTGCCGATGAGCACGAGCGCGTAGAGGAAGGTGAAGGGCGTGCCGAGCGGCGTCGGCAGCGGCAGCCACGCGCGCGGGCGCGACGACCGGTGCTCGGGGGGCGCGCAGTCCGGTGCTACGCCGGCGACGGCCTCCGCCGCGGCGACCGGCTCCCGTACGGGGAGCGAGGGCTGCGCGGGGATGCCATCGAGCAGGGCGGCGGCGGGAGCGGACGCGGAGGACACGGAAGGCACGACAGACGCGGCAGGCACAGCAGGCACGGCAGGCACGGAGGCGGCGTCGGTGTCGCCCGTCACACCTCGTTCCACGCGTGGCACCTCTTTCGTCCGCATCGCGCCCACCCTTCGCCCTCCTGCCCCGCGCTGTCTATGACCATCGCCACGTGAGACGCGATCCACAGCAACCTCTGAGCCCCCGGCGGCGTCCGCCACCGTCTCACACGCCTTCCGTATCGTGCCCGCCGAAGGCCCGCTCCCACCCCGTACGCGACCGGCGAAACCCCGGTTCCGGCGGGCGGCCCGCTGCCAAAATGGCCCGCATGACCACGCCGAACGCCACCGAAGAAGACCGCCCCGTCGTCCTCGACCGCCGCACCGGCCCGCACGGGGAAGTGGTCCTGCGCCGCCATGGCGCCCTCCTCCAGATCATCGCCAACGGCACGTTCCTGATGGACACCTCCGACGGCCGTTCCGAGCGGCTACTGATGGACGCGGCGCTCGACGCGCTCGGCCCGCGCGCGGAGCGGCCGGCCGTGCTGGTGGGCGGGCTCGGCGTCGGGTTCTCCCTCGCGCACGCCGCCGCGGACCCGCGCTGGGGGCCCATCACGGTCGTCGAGCGGGAGCGCGCGATCATCGACTGGCATCTGGCGGGCACGCTGCGGGAGCTGTCCGCCGAGGCGGTCGCCGACCCGCGTACGGAGATCGTCGAGGCGGACCTCGTGACGTACGTACAGGAGAGCGGACGCATGTTCGACGCGCTGTGTCTGGACATCGACAACGGACCGGAGTGGACGGTCACGGAGGGCAACGGCGGGCTGTACTCACCGGCCGGTCTCGCGGCCTGTGCGGCACGCCTGCGACCCGGCGGTGTGCTGGCGGTATGGTCCGCACAGCCGTCAGCAAATTTCGAAGGAACCTTGCGGAATGCCGGATTCCGGGCGGTCCGTACGCAAGAGATCCCGGTTGTCCGAGGCGTACCCGACGTGGTGCACCTCGCAGTACGGCCCGCGTAGCCGACCGGCGGTAACTCCCCGTACGCTGACGTCCGAAACCCAGATCATTCAAGCGTCAAGCGCGTCACGACGGCGCGCATTCAGGGGCGGGGCGATGGAGCAGACACACACCTCCCACAACGGCAGCACGGCGACCCCGGGCGCCCAGCGGCGGGTCCTGGTCGTCGAGGACGACCCCACGATCGTGGAGGCCATCGCCGCCCGGCTGCGGGCCGAGGGATTCCTGGTGCAAACCGCGACGGACGGCCCGGCGGCGGTCGACACGGCCGAGGCATGGCAGCCCGACCTGCTGATCCTCGACATCATGCTGCCCGGCTTCGACGGCCTGGAGGTCTGCCGCCGCGTGCAGGCCGCGCGCCCGGTGCCGGTCCTCATGCTCACCGCGCGCGACGACGAGACGGACATGCTCGTCGGGCTCGGGGTCGGCGCGGACGACTACATGACCAAGCCGTTCTCCATGCGGGAGCTGGCCGCGCGCGTGCACGTGCTGCTGCGCCGGGTCGAGCGGGCCGCGCTGGCCGCCGCCACGCCCCGCAGCGGCATTTTGCGCCTGGGCGAACTGGAGATCGACCACGCGCAGCGCCGCGTCCGGGTGCGCAGCGAGGACGTGCATCTGACGCCGACCGAGTTCGACCTGCTGGTCTGCCTGGCGAACACGCCGCGCGCCGTCCTCTCCCGTGAGCAGCTGCTCGCCGAGGTGTGGGACTGGGCCGACGCCTCGGGCACCAGGACCGTCGACAGCCACATCAAGGCGCTGCGCCGGAAGATCGGCGCGGAGCGCATCCGCACCGTGCACGGCGTGGGCTACGCGCTGGAGACGCCGACCCCGTGAGCGCCGGAGACCGGACACCGCAGTCGGCTCCCCGCGCGCCGGGAAGACCGCTGCACCCGTACTGGGCGACCGGCGGACTGCGTCCGTTCTCGATCAAGGCGAAGCTCGGCACGCTCGTCGTCGTCTCGGTGTTCATCACCACGGGTCTGCTCATGGTGGCGATGTACACGGCGACCGAGCTGCGCTTCATCACGGTCTTCTCGATCATCGCCACGCTGCTGATCACGCAGTTCGTGGCGCACTCCCTGACCGCGCCGCTGGACGAGATGAACACGGTCGCGCGCTCCATCTCCCACGGCGACTACACGCGGCGCGTCAGTGGCGCCGACCGCCGCGACGAGCTGGGCGACCTCGCCGTCACCATCAACCGCATGGCGGACGAGCTGGCCGCGCAGGACCAGCAGCGCAAGGAGCTCGTGGCGAATGTCTCGCACGAGCTGCGCACCCCCATCGCGGGCCTGCGGGCGGTCCTGGAGAACGTCGTGGACGGCGTGATGAGCGCCGATCCCGAGACCATGCGGACCGCGCTCAAGCAGACCGAGCGGCTCGGCCGGCTGGTGGAGACCCTGCTCGACCTGTCCCGTCTGGACAACGGCGTGGTGCCGCTCAAGGCCCGCCGCTTCGAGGTCTGGCCGTATCTCTCGGGCGTGCTCAAGGAGGCCAACATGGCCGTCTCGCAGCGCGCGGGGCTCGCCTCGGGCTCCGGCACCCACACCCGTACGGACGTTCATCTGCACCTCGACGTCTCGCCGCCGGAGCTGACCGCGCACGCCGACCCGGAGCGCATCCACCAGGTCGTGGCGAATCTCATCGACAACGCCGTCAAGCACTCGCCGCCGCACGGCCGCGTCACCGTACGGGCCCGGCGCGGCCCCTATCCGGAGTCGCTGGACCTCGAAGTGCTGGACGAGGGGCCGGGCATCCCGAAGTCGGAGTGGCACCGCGTCTTCGAGCGGTTCAACCGCGGGGACGCGGGGAACGCGGCACAGGGCTCCGGCGGCGACGGCGGCACCGGCCTCGGCCTCGCCATCGCGCGCTGGGCCGTGGAGCTGCACGGCGGCCGGATCGGCGTGGCCGAATCGACGCGCGGATGCAGGATCAAGGTCACTCTTCCGGGAGAGCCCCGAACGCAAAGTTGACGTAGGGTTTCGGTCAGGCAGAGGTCAAGCCGCGCCGAGGCGTACCCGGGCACGCCAGGCGCGTACCCGGTCGTACCGAAACCCCGGTTGTTTCCCGCCATTTCCCGGCCCGAAACACGACTTCCGATGTGACTTACGTGACGGAAGCCCTGCCCCGCCTGCACGCGACCGCCGGGGAGGCGTAGCCTTTATTCCCGCTGTCCATCACCTTGTGAGAAGCGGAAGAGGGCGGTTCACGCCGTGTCGCCACAGTCCCCCAGTAACTCGAGCATCTCCACCGAGACCGACCAAGCCGGGCAGGGCAAAAACCCTGCTGCCGCCTTCGGCCCCAACGAGTGGCTCGTCGACGAGATCTATCAGCAGTACCTCCAGGACCCGAATTCGGTCGACCGCGCCTGGTGGGACTTCTTCGCCGACTACAAGCCCGGTGCCGCGGCCGCGGGGGCCGCGCCGACCGCCTCGTCGGCGCCGAAGCCCGCGTCCCCCGCCCCGGAGCGGACGGAACAGACCACTCCCGCGCAGGCCGCCCCGGCCGCGAAGCCCGCTGCCGCAGCTCCCGCACAGGCTGCCGCCGCGCCCGCTTCCGCGTCCCCGGCCGCGCCCGCCGCGCCGAAGCCGGCCGCCGCACCTGCCACTCCCGCACCGAAGAAGGCTGAACCCGTGACGACCGAGGCCCCTGCCGGCCCCGAGTTCGTGACGCTGCGCGGTCCCGCCGCCGCCGTCGCGAAGAACATGAACGCCTCCATCGAGGTCCCCACCGCCACGTCGGTGCGCGCCGTCCCGGTGAAGCTGCTGTTCGACAACCGCATCGTCATCAACAACCACCTCAAGCGCGCCCGCGGCGGGAAGATCTCCTTCACGCACCTCATCGGGTACGCGATGGTGCAGGCCATCAAGGCCATGCCGTCGATGAACCACTCCTTCGCGGAGAAGGACGGCAAGCCGACCCTGGTCAAGCCGGACCACGTCAACTTCGGTCTGGCCATCGACCTCGTGAAGCCGAACGGCGACCGCCAGCTCGTCGTCGCCGGCATCAAGAAGGCCGAGACGCTCAACTTCTTCGAGTTCTGGCAGGCGTACGAGGACATCGTCCGCCGCGCCCGCGACGGCAAGCTGACGATGGACGACTTCTCCGGGGTCACGGTCTCCCTGACCAACCCCGGCGGCCTCGGCACCGTCCACTCCGTGCCGCGTCTGATGCCCGGCCAGTCGGTCATCATGGGCGTCGGCTCGATGGACTACCCGGCGGAGTTCCAGGGCACCTCCCAGGACACGCTGAACAAGCTGGGCATCTCGAAGGTCATGACGCTCACGTCGACCTACGACCACCGCGTCATCCAGGGCGCCGCCTCCGGCGAGTTCCTGCGCATCGTGGCGAACCTGCTGCTCGGCGAGAACGAGTTCTACGACGAGATCTTCAAGGCCCTGCGCATCCCCTACGAGCCGGTCCGCTGGCTCAAGGACATCGACGCGAGCCACGACGACGACGTCACGAAGGCCGCCCGCGTCTTCGAGCTGATCCACTCCTACCGGGTCCGCGGCCACGTCATGGCCGACACCGACCCGCTGGAGTACCGCCAGCGCAAGCACCCCGACCTCGACATCAACGAGCACGGGCTCACTCTGTGGGACCTGGAGCGCGAGTTCGCGGTCGGCGGCTTCGCCGGCAAGTCCATGATGAAGCTGCGCGACATCCTCGGGGTGCTGCGCGACTCGTACGTCCGCACCGTCGGCATCGAGTTCATGCACATCCAGGACCCCAAGCAGCGCAAGTGGATCCAGGACCGCGTCGAGCGCCCGCACTCCAAGCCGGAGCGTGAGGAGCAGCTGCGCATCCTGCGCCGGCTCAACGCGGCCGAGGCGTTCGAGACCTTCCTGCAGACCAAGTACGTCGGCCAGAAGCGGTTCTCCCTGGAGGGCGGCGAGTCCGTCATCCCGCTGCTCGACGCGGTCATCGACTCCGCCGCCGAGGCCCGCCTCGACGAGGTCGTCATCGGCATGGCCCACCGCGGCCGGCTCAACGTGCTGGCCAACATCGTCGGCAAGTCGTACGCGCAGATCTTCCGCGAGTTCGAGGGCAACCTCGACCCGAAGTCGATGCACGGCTCCGGCGACGTGAAGTACCACCTCGGCGCCGAGGGCACCTTCACCGGCCTGGACGGCGAGCAGATCAAGGTCTCGCTGGCCGCGAACCCCTCCCACCTGGAGACGGTCGACCCGGTCATCGAGGGCATCACCCGCGCCAAGCAGGACATCATCAACAAGGGCGGTACGGACTTCACGGTCCTGCCCGTCGCCCTGCACGGTGACGCGGCCTTCGCGGGCCAGGGCGTCGTCGCCGAGACGCTGAACATGTCGCAGCTGCGCGGCTACCGCACCGGCGGCACGGTCCACATCGTCATCAACAACCAGGTCGGCTTCACGGCGGCGCCCGAGTCCTCGCGCTCCTCCATGTACGCCACCGACGTGGCCCGCATGATCGAGGCCCCGATCTTCCACGTGAACGGCGACGACCCGGAGGCCGTGGTGCGTGTCGCGCGCCTCGCCTTCGAGTTCCGCCAGGCGTTCAACAAGGACGTGGTGATCGACCTCATCTGCTACCGCCGCCGCGGTCACAACGAGTCGGACAACCCGGCGTTCACGCAGCCGCTGATGTACGACCTGATCGACAAGAAGCGCTCGGTGCGCAAGCTGTACACCGAGTCCCTCATCGGTCGCGGCGACATCACGCTCGAAGAGGCCGAGCAGGCGCTCCAGGACTTCCAGGGGCAGCTGGAGAAGGTCTTCACCGAGGTCCGCGAGGCCGTCTCGCACCCCGGCGAGGCGCAGGTCCCCGACCCGCAGGCCGAGTTCCCCGTGCCGGTGCAGACGGCGATCTCCCAGGAGGTCGTCAAGCGCATCGCGGAGTCCCAGGTCAACATCCCGGACCACTTCCACGTCCACCCGCGTCTGCTGCCGCAGCTCCAGCGCCGCGCCTCGATGATCGAGGACGGCACGATCGACTGGGGCATGGGCGAGACCCTCGCCATCGGCTCGCTGCTCCTCGAGGGCACCCCGGTCCGGCTGTCGGGCCAGGACTCGCGGCGCGGCACGTTCGGCCAGCGCCACGCGGTGCTGATCGACCGGGAGACCGGCGAGGACTACACGCCGCTGCTGTACCTCTCCCCCGAGCAGGCCCGCTACAACGTCTACGACTCGCTGCTGTCCGAGTACGCGGTCATGGGCTTCGAGT
Organism: Streptomyces sp. NPDC107550; assembly: GCF_055639095.1. NCBI lineage: Bacteria > Bacillati > Actinomycetota > Actinomycetes > Kitasatosporales > Streptomycetaceae > Streptomyces > Streptomyces sp. NPDC107550. The sequence continues at coordinate 329,623 of NZ_JBVKBC010000003.1, read as the reverse complement.
ACGGCTACTCGCTGGCGCGTCCCGAGTCCCTCGTGATGTGGGAGGCCCAGTTCGGCGACTTCGTCAACGGCGCGCAGTCCGTCGTCGACGAGTACATCTCGGCCGCCGAGCAGAAGTGGGGCCAGACCTCCGGCGTCACGCTGCTGCTGCCGCACGGCTACGAGGGCCAGGGCCCGGACCACTCCTCGGCCCGCGTCGAGCGCTTCCTCCAGCTCTGCGCGCAGAACAACATGACGGTCGCCATGCCGACGCTCCCGTCGAACTACTTCCACCTCCTGCGCTGGCAGGTGCACAACCCGCACCACAAGCCGCTGGTGGTCTTCACCCCGAAGTCGATGCTGCGCCTGAAGGCCGCCGCGTCGAAGGTGGAGGAGTTCACGACGGGCGGCTTCCGCCCGGTCATCGGCGACGAGTCCGTCGACCCGAACGCGGTCCGCAAGGTCGTCTTCGTCGCGGGCAAGCTGTACTACGACCTGGAGGCGGCCCGCCAGAAGAACGGCGTGACCGACACGGCGATCATCCGCGTCGAGCGGCTGTACCCGCTGCCGGGCGCCGAACTGCAGGCGGAGATCGCCAAGTTCCCGAACGCCGAGAAGTACCTCTGGGCGCAGGAGGAGCCGGCGAACCAGGGTGCGTGGCCGTTCATCGCGCTGAACCTGATCGACCACCTGGACCTGGCGGTCGGCGCCGACGTCCCGCACGGCGAGCGGCTGCGGCGCATCTCGCGTCCGCACTCCTCGTCCCCCGCGGTCGGCTCGGCCAAGCGCCACCAGGCGGAGCAGGAGCAGTTGGTGCGCGAGGTCTTCGAGGCATAAGCCTCACGGCCCCGGCATGACGAAGGGCCCGGCACTCCTCGGGGGTGCCGGGCCCTTCGGCGTACCCGCCCGCGCACGGCGGTGGGGCGGGCGCGCGGGTCAGACGGGCTGCGGCTCGAAGTCCCAGTACGGGCGGAACCGGCGCCGCACGCTCACCGTGTGCGGGTGCTGGTCGCCCAGGGTCTCGGCGAGGCCCCGGATGACCTCCTGCTCCTTCTCGCCGGCCTCCTTGCCGCGCCGCAGCAGCCGCAGGTCGGTGGCGTGGGCGGCGCCGGCGGACAGGGCGAGGGGGTGCCGGACGCCCAGTACGTCGGCGGCGGTCTCGGCGGTGGCGAGGCTGAGTTCGGCGGCGCCTTCGACGTCCCCGGCGAGCGCGCGGGCGCCCGAGGTGTTCAGGGCGACGCCGAGCGTCCAGGGGTGGCGGTCGCCGACGGCGGCCCGCATCCTCGACAGGGCCCGCTCGGAGGTGTGCAGGGACTGGTCGCGGTCGTCGGACTCGGCCTGGACGAGCGCCAGGTTGCCGAGGACACCGGCGGAGAACGGGTGCCCGTCGCCGAGCAGCGCGGAGTGCCCGGCCGACGCCCGCTCGGCCAGCTCCTTGGCGCGTACGGGGTCGCCGTGGGAGCGCTGGAGGGTGGCGTAGTCGGCGAGCACGGCGAGGGTGTCGGGGTGGCTGGGCCCGTGCACCTGCTCGGAGCGGGTGAGCACGCTCTGCATCAGCGACTCGGCGCCCTGGTAGTCGCCGGAGCGGCGCAGGCACAGGGCGAGGTTGTGCTCGGCGCGCAGGGTCTGGGGGTGGTGGGCGTCCATGATCTGGCGGTGGACGCGGACGTTCTTCTCCTGCCGGGAGAGGGCTTCGGCGTAGCGGCCGAGCCAGCGCAGGAGGCTCGCGCAGACCGTGCCGCTCTCCAGGGTCGCCGGGTGGCGGGACTTGAGCACGCGCTCACGGCTCTGGAGGACGGCGAGGTCGATGGCGAGCGCCTCCTCGTAGTGGCCGAGCTGGGAGAGCACGGCCGCGTAGTTGTGCTGCTGGTCGAGGGTGCGCGGGTGCTGGTCGCCGAGCAGGCCGCGGTAGGCCTCCCAGACCTCCTGGAAGAGGTCGCGGGCCTCCTCGTACTGGGCGAGGGCCCACAGGGAGCCGCCGAGGCCCTGCTTGGCGAGGAGCAGGTCGTTGCTCGCGGGGGCGTGTTCCTCCAGGACGGCGACCGCGTTGCGTCCGGCGGCCTCGGCCTCGCGGTAGCGGCCGACGCGGCGGAGCATGATCTGGTGGTAGTAGTCGAGCCGCAGGAGGTTGCGGTCGGTGGCGGTCAGGCGCTGCTGCCAGCGGGGCAGGGCGCGCTGGATCAGTTCGAGGCCGGCCGCGTACTCGCCCCGTACGCGCAGGTAGTCGATGCAGTCCAGGAGCAGGCCCTGCACGTCGGGGTCCGCGCTGTCGAAGACGCCCGCGTGGTCGAGGTGCGGGATGATCTGCGCGTACCGCTCCCACAGGCGGGTGTCGTCGGGGTTGCGCGGGGAGGCGCTGACGAGGACGCGGCAGGCGGCCGCGGAGGCCTGTTCGCGCTCGGCCTCGGGCATGCCGGTGCGCAGATAGCTGTGGTACAGGTGGTGCATCTGGACGCTCTCGACGCCCTGGTCGGGGCGGGTGTCGGCGAGCGGGTAGTCCATGCGCATGACGGCGGTCGCCTCGTTGAGGCGGCGCAGGTTGCTGTGCCAGCCGATGGGGTCGGTGGCGAGCGATTCGAGGTAGGCGGGCAGGTCGCCGGGGCGGGCAGCCTGGATGAGCCCGACGGGGATCGCGTCGGGTGAGAAGAAGCCGAACAGCTTGAGGAGTTCAGCGGCGTCGGGGTGCTTCTCGCGGAGCATGTTCTGGGTGAGCGACCAGCTCGTCCACACGCTCTTCTTGTAGTCGTCGTCGGCGAAGCTGAGCCCGAACTCGTTGGGCCGGCCGCTGCGGATGCTCTCGATGTACGTCTCGACGGGCATCGTCTCGTTGATGGCGAGCCAGGCGGCTGTCTGGTTGACGAGGAGCGGGAGGTCCTGGACGGCTTCGGCGAGCGCGTCGGCCTGCCCGGGCGTGAGCCGGGGCGCGCGCCGGAGGGCGAAGGCGACGCTCTCGCGCCGGGTGAAGGAGTGGACCTCGATCTCGCGGGTGCGGCTGAACGCGGCCCAGTCCCGGGTGAGCGTGGTGATCAGGACGTGCCCTGGGCCGTCGGGCAGCAGGTTCTCGATGCCTTCGACGTTGTCGGCGCCGTCGAAGATCAGCAGCCAGTTGCGGTGCGGGCGGCCGTTGCGCAGGGTGCCCTGGACGGCGCGGATGCGGTCACCGGTCTCGCGTCCTGCGGGCAGTTCGAGGCGGGTGGCGAGTTCGGCGAGCTGCTCGCGGGCGGTGCCGGGGTAGCCGGAGTTGATCTGCCAGACGATGTCGTACTCGTTGCGGAAGCGGTACGCGTACTCGCGGGCGATCTGGGTCTTGCCGACGCCGGAGATGCCGCGCAGGACGCAGCGTTCGCCCTCGGCGCTGTCGGCGAAGACGGAGTGGATCTTCTCCAGGATCTCGTCGCGGCCGGTGAACCGCTCGTTGCGCGGCGGTACGTTCCACTGCGCCTGGTCGTCGTTGGGGAACCGGGGGCCTTCCTCGCCGTCGTCGGCGGGGCGGGGCCGCTCGACGCCGATACGGCGCAGCAGGCGGCGGCCGGCCTCGCGGGCGTCGAGGCCGAGGAGGCTGACGGGGGCGAGGGCGGCGGAGGCGGCGGGCAGGGCGCCGGTGGCGACGTTGACGGCGACGAAGCGGTCGGCGTGGTCGGCCATGACGGCGCGCAGGGCCTCGGCCCATTCGGTCATCGGGCGCGGGCCGAGGCCGAAGTACCAGTCGTCGAGGACGAGCAGGATGCGGCCGGGCGCTTCGAGCAGCCCGGTGAGGGCGTCGACCAGCGAGGTCTCCATCGCGGGGTCCCAGCGCAGCATGGCGGTGGAGATGCCCTGCTGTTCGAGCTGGTGCGCGATCCACGCGGCCCAGGGGCGGCTGGAACCCGCGTGACTGATGGTGATGAACTCGGCCATGCGACCGTCTCCCTGTCCTGACGCTCTGTTCTGTGAGCGAGCTGTCCTGCGAGCTGTTGCTCCGAGCTTGTGCTGCGAGCCGTGCTGCGAGCGGGTGCTGCGAGCTGTGCTGCTGCGGTGCCGGCCGCCGGGCCCGGGGCGCGGTGTGCGGCGGGCGGGGCGGGCGGCGGGTGTGCGGTGGATCGGGGGTGGACGGCACGGTAGTTGATGCGGGGGCCGTACCACCGGGGGCGCGTCGGTCACCGGCCGGTTTCGGCCGCGGCGCGACGGGGGCGGTCAGGGCGAGGCGCCTATCTCGGCGCGCAGCCGGCCGGCGATGTGGCGTATGAGGCGGGCCATGTCGGCGCAGTAGACGGTGGGGTGGCGGAAGCCGCTGTGGGCGAGGTAGCGGTGGGCGTAGTTGCCGCCGCCGCACACGTCCACGAGGGGGCAGTCGTGGCACTCGGTGCCGAGCGCGTCGCGGCCGAGGTGGCGGGCGGCTATGCCCGGGTGGTCGAGGGCCTCGTCGAGGCTGTTGCGGTGGACGTCGAGTCCGGTGCGCGGGGCGCCCTCGTAGGCCGTCTTGAGCGAGTCGACCTGTTCGATGGCGCCGTCGGTGTCGATGACGACGGCGGCGACCGGGGAGAGGCCGACGCCCTCGACGGCGCTGGGCCGGCCGAGGAGCAGGGCGATGATCTCCGCGAACATCCGGATGCTGACGGCCTCTTCGCGCTGCTCCCACCAGGCGTCGAAGGCGGCGGCGAGCCAGTCCCCGTACGGGGTGGGGCGGCTGTGCGGGAAGGGCAGGGCGCGGGGGTCGGCGGGGGCGACGCCGGGCGGCGGGTTGGTCCAGTTGTGGTGCGGGAGGAGCAGGTCGAGGCCGGGCGGGCGCAGCGCGAGGAGGCTGGTGACCACGGAGCGGGGGTCGTGTGCGAGGTCGATGGTGCACAGGATGCCCGCCCAGGTGCCGGGCCGGGCGGCGAGGAGGCCGACGGCGCGGGCGGCGGCGGGCCAGGAGGAGCGTCCGGCGTGGTCGGTGCGGCCGTCGTTGAGCTGCGCGGTGCCGCCGTCGAGGCTGAGGCCGACGCGGATGCCGGCGGCGGTGAGCGCGTCGAGGGCGTCGTCGGTGAGGAGCGTGCCGTTGGTCTGGACGCCGGCTTCGACCGCGCAGCCGGGCGGCAGTGCGGCGCGGACGGCTTCGACGTAGCGCAGGAGCGGTCCTTCGCCGGAGAGCAGGGGTTCGCCGCCGTGCAGGTCGACGCGGACCGAGCGCAGCCGGTGGGCGCGGACGTGCTCGGCGATGCGGTGGGCGGCGCGGCGCACGACGGTGTCGGGGACGCGGACGGGACGCTCGCGCCAACTGCCGTCGGCGCCCTCGTAGATGTAGCAGTAGGAGCAGGCGAGGTTGCAGCGGCTGTGCACCTTCAGGACGAACTGGCTGAACGGCACCGCCGCGACGCCGGAGCGGCGCAGCCCGGCGACGTCCAGGTCGCGCAGCGGCCACGCGGCGAGGGCGTCGGTGGGCAGGGCGCCGGGTCCGGCGGAACTCACCTGGGGTCCTGGGGGATCCCGTCCCCGTACATCGCCGTGGTCTCCTCCGCCCTGCGCGGGCGCGCGATGAGGGAGTCGAGGACCGCCCCGAGCACGGGGTGGTCGCTCCGGCCCCTCAGCTCCGCCAGATCGAGCCCCGCGAAGTCGGGCAGGGCGTCGCTGGGCGCGCTCACGGCCGGGGTCTGCACATCGCCTCCTCGGGACAATCGGCTAACCGGGCATGCCCCTTCGGCGCGGCCGGGAAACCCCGGCGCGTCACCGCGTGCCGCCCAGCCGCCGGATTCGGTCATCCGTGCGACGGACCTCGTCGGGGTCGGCGGCGGGGGTGCGGCCCCAGCGCTCGCGGGCGGCCCGGTACAGGGCGAGGGCGCGGGCGGGGCCCGCCAGATACTCCAGGACCTCGCCGCGGCCGTGCAGGGCGCGGGCGGCGGTGCGCGGGTCGCGGGCCTCGTCGGCCTCGCGGGCGGCGCGGGCGTAGGCGTCGTCGGAGCGGACCCACTCCTCGCGCTCCTGGGTGCGCTGGGCCAGCAGGTGGTGCAGCGCCCCGAGTTCGAGCAGGGCGGCGCTGCGCGGCGCGGGGTCGTCGCTGTCGCGCAGCCCCTGTTCCAGGGTCCAGCACGCTTCGTAGAGGTCGGCGATCATCGCCTCCGCTCCGTAGCGCCTGCGCAGCGCGCCCGCGAGGAGCAGCCTGCGCTCGATCGCGCCGGGGTGGCTCGGCGCGGTCTCGCCGACCGCTTCGCGCAGGCTGTGGACGGCTTCGGACACCGTGTTGGTGTCCTCGGCGCCTGCCGGCTCGCGCTGCGACTGGAGCAGCATCTGACCGTAGGACACCAGGAGTTCGGCCCGCTGTGGATCGCCTGGTCGCAACAGACTCAATGCCCGCTTCATCTCCGCCTCGGCCGTCTCGAATGCCGCTGGGTCTCGTTTCCAAAGCCACACGGACAGCCGTCCGCGCGCCGCGGCCTCCAGCTCCGGTGCGCCCTCGGCCCGCGCCGCGTCGGCGGCCCGCTTCAAGACTGCCCCCTCAGCGGCGGAACCGAACGGCTCCGCGCCCAGCGCATGTGCTTCGGCAAGATCAAAGAGCGCACGCGCGGGGGGTACGCCCGTGCCGCTCGCGCCCCCTTCGCCCGGTATCCCCGCGCCGAGCGCCGATGCCGCTTCCCGTGCCGTCTCGCGTTGTACGCGGGAGCCGGGGGGCGCGTGCCGGGCGGCGCGCAGCAGGGCGCCGCCGAGGGCGGACCAGAGTTCGGCGGGCGGGGCGCCGGGGCCCGGCCAGTGGGCGGTGAGCCTGCGCAGCACGTCGAGGGAGCGCTGGAGCGGGGCGAGGTCGCCGGCCGGTGAGCGGTCGAGGCGGCGGTCGACGACGGCGGTGTGCAGGGCGGCGCAGTCCAGGCGCAGGGGGGCGCTCAGCCGCGCCTGGTCGAGCGCGAGTTCGAGGGTGGCGAGGGCTTCGTCGACGAGGAGTTCGCCGTGGGCGCGGCGGGCGGCGTCCTCGGGCGGCCGTTGCCGTACGGCGTCCTCGACGAGGTGTTCGCCGCGGGTGCGCAGGACGTGGGCGAGGGTGAGGCGGGCGGCGCCGAGCGCGTCGGGGTCGGCGGCGGGGCGGGCGGCGAGCCGGTCGGCCTCGTGGCGGGCGACGTCCTCGGCCTCGGCGAGCCTGCGCGGGTCGCGCCATTCGTGCCAGGCGTGCAGCAGGGCGCGGGCGTACAGGCGTCCGCTGTCGGCGCGGCCCGCGGCCTCGGGGGTGCGCAGCAGGCGCAGGGCTTCGAGGAGGTCGTCGGCGCCGCCCTCCGTCTCGTACCGGCGCAGCCGCTGCTGGGCGGCGCGCAGGGGCGGGCCGGGGCGGCTGGGGGTGCCGGGCAGGGCGGCGAGGCCGCGCTCGAAGTGGCGCAGGACGAGATCGGAGACGGTGGCGAAGGGTTCGGGGACGCTGCCGGTGCCGCCGGTGGGGCGGCGGCCGGTGCCTTCGAGGTAGGCGACGACGGCGGCCGGGTAGTTGCGGGCGCCCCGGCCGAAGGTGCGTTCGATGTACAGGGCGCAGTGCTTGAGGACGAGGGCGGCTTCGCCCGCGCTGAGCCGTTCGAGGAGGAGGGAGCGCACGCGGGGCTTGAAGTCGAACCAGGGGCCGGTGCGGCTCTCCTGCTCGCGGGCAGGACCGCTGCCGGCGGGGCGCTGGGTGACGAGCCCGCCGAGCAGCACCTCGGCGAGTTCGGCGGGGCCGCTGCCGGGCTGCATGGTGCGCTGGACCAGCCGCATGACGGGCAGTCCGAGGGGGGCGGCGGCGAGGTGGACGGCGAGTTCGCGGGCGGCGGGAGAGGCCGTCTCGTCGAAGGCGACGAGCAACCGCTCGGCGTGGGCGCCCAGTTCGTCCCCGGTGTCGGAGTCGGCGAGGGGGGCGCCGGTGTCGGTGTCCGGGGGCGCCTGCGGTGGCCGGGGGGCGCGCAGCGGGGCGGCGGCGCCGCGCAACCGCAGCCCGCCGTCGGCGGCGACGAGGCGCGACCAGGTGCTCAGGGCCGCGGTGGTGGGCGCGAGGACGGGCACGTAGGAGCCTGCGGGGGGCGTCTCGCCGCGATGCCCGTGCGGCCGGAAGTCGAGCGCTTGGTACGGGCCTTGACGTCGCGTCAGTTCACCGGTGGCGAGGGGCAGGGCGGTGCGCGGCCAGAACCGGCGCGGCAGCGGCTGCACGACGGCGAGCGGCGCGTCGGCGACGAACCCGCGCAGCAGCCGCTGGAACGCGCCCTCGCGCCACAGCGGCCCGGTGCAGTCGCTGAGCAGCAGGTGGACGCGCATCCCGGACGGGTCGGCGATCTCCTGGGCGGGCCGCAGGACATGGCCGAGCCCGGGCTGCGCGGTGACGCCGAGACCCCGGCCGAGCGGATGCACGTACTGCACGACGACATCGCGGAACGCGCCGACCTGCACACAGGCGCGACGCAGTTCCTCCAGCAGGCCGTCCCACACGGCCATCGAGGGGGCGCCGTCCATCAGCAGGACGAGGTCGGCCGTGCGCCGCCGTACGGGACGCAGCACGGGCGTCAACATCCGTGTGGTGGCGAAGAGTTCAGCGGTCTGCGTCTCGTCCACCTCGCCGGGCCCGAACGCGCCGGGCGGCCGGTACCCGCGCAGGGCCCGCAGGGACCGCCGCAGCGCGGGCAGCGCGGGGATCCCGGTGAGCGTCGCCGGCTGTACGGGTCCGGTGGCGGCCGGGGCGGGGGCGGCGGCCGGGGCGGGCGCGGGCGCGGGGGCGCCGTCGAGGACGCCGAGCCCGCCGAGGGAGACGGGGGCGGCGCGCGGGCCGGGGAGCGGGCGGGCCGCCGGATTGACCGGATCCGATCGGTGCGCACCCGCCTCGCCGGGCGGCCCGGAGCCCGGGCCCGCGCCTTCCCCGGTCCCGTCCGGGGCGCCGGGTACGCCGCCGCCGTCCGGGCCCGCCGGCGATCCGTCCGGCGCGTCCGCCCGAGGGCCGGAGGGTCCGGAGGAGGCGCCGGCTGCGGGGTCGCGGGTCCACTGGGTGAGCCACAGCGCGTCGGCCAGCTCCCGCCCGTCGAGCAGGGTGCCGGCCGCGTCGAGGGCACCGACGAGCCGGGCGAGCGGGTCGGGAGAGGCGGGGGCGCCGGGTACATCAGGGCTGTCGGGCACGCCAGGCACGTCCGCAGGGGGCACCTCGGTCACCGGGTCCGGTCGAGCGGGCGCATCAGCTCGACGGAGAGCCGGGCGCGGGCCGCGCTGTCCTCGTCCCAGCCGGTCTGCCGTACGAGGTGGATCGCGTTGAGGAGCTGGTCGACGGCGAGCACGTCACCGGGGTCGCGGTCGAGGAACTGGTCGATGAGCGAGGCGTGTTGGACGTCGGCGCCCTCGCCGAAGTGGGCGCGGACCATCCCGGCGAGACGTTCGGCGTCGGGCGGCACCATCTCCAACTGCACACAGCGGCGGCGCAGCGGCGAGGGGAAGTCGCGTTCGCCGTTGCTGGTGAGCACGATGAACGGGAACGCCCGGCAACGCACCCGCCCTTGACGGACCGTCACCCGGTTTCCGTCGTCGGTGAGGACGTCGACCAAGGGCGCCACGTCCGCGATCCGCTCCAGCTCGGGGATGGTGAACTCACCCTCCTCCAGCACGTTCAGCAGGTCGTTGGGCAGGTCGATGTCGCTCTTGTCCAGCTCGTCGACGAGCAGTACGCGGGGCCGCTCGTAGGCGAGCAGCGCGGTGCCGAGCGGGCCGAGCCTGATGTACCGCCCGATGTCCGCGATCCCGGCCGCGTCCGCCTCGGCGAGGGTGTCCCGGATCTGGAGGTCCTGGAGCCGGCCGATGGCGTCGTACTGGTACAGCCCGTCGCGCAGTGTGCTGCGGCTGACCACCGGCCAGGACAGGACGCGGCCGAGCTTCAGCTCGTACGCCACCGAGTGCGCGATCGTGGACTTGCCGCTGCCCGGCTGGCCCGTCACGAGCAGCGGTCTGCGCAAGTACAGGGCCGCGTTGACCAGTTCGCGCTCCTCGGCGCCGGGCCGGTGCATCTGCGCCTGCCTGCTGCGCACCCCGAGCCGGCGCACCGAGGCGCTGTCCAGGTCGTCCGGGGGCGGCACCAGGGGACCGCCGTCGAAATCGCGCCACGGCGGGGGCGGGGGAAGCCGCAGGATGTCGTCGTGCGGGGCTCCGGCACCCCGGTAGATCAGCCACTCGCTCATGTGGGCCCCCTCCGCGACAGGCTGCCACGAAAATACTCGTCCGGCAGCCCCCACCCGATGCTTTCCGGTCTACCCGCCGAGCATGATCCGTCCACCCCTCGGACACCGTGGGGGCGTGCGGGTGGCGCGGACCGCGCGCCGGCCGCGCCGACCGCGCCGCGCGCCCGCGCCCCGAGCGCCCCCACCTCGCAGGCCCGCGCCCCCCGCGCCGTCACCCCGCCCCCCGCACCACTCCGGGCCCCGGCGGGTCGAGGGGGCCCGCGCCCGCCTCGGGGAGCGGATGATCGGGCGAGTCGTAGAAGAGGACGACGCCCCGGGTCCACCCGGCGCCCCCGCCCTCGCTCCGGGCCCGCCACAGCCGCCCCGGCAGCGCCCGTACCGACCCGTCGCCGTGCCCGAGCAGCCCGGCGACGCCGGCGCGGAAGTCGTCGCAGCCCCCGGCGCAGGCGTCGCCGACCCGATGGCCCTCGGCCCGCCACAGCGCCACCGGGTAGCCGAGCCCGACGGCCCGCTGGACCATGTCGCGCCCCACACCGGAGCCGACCTCCTGGCACAGCACCGGAACGGACCCGTGCGGGGCGCTCTGGAGCGCCCGCCGGTGCAGCGGCGCGGGCGGCCCGGCCGGCAGCAGCGGCAGCAGCCGCTGCGCGCCGAGGAGCCCGTGCCAGCGCTCCCGCCACTGCGCCCGCAGCGCTCCCGCGCTCTCCGGGTCGAGGAGCTGCCCGCGCCGTTCGATGTCCCGCAGCACGACGGGCCGGTCGACGCCCATGGGGCTGCGCGGCGAACTCGGGCGGGGGTCCTCCCGTATCTCCCAGTCGGCCACGGTCGCCGCGAACTGCGCGCCGGGCAGCGCCACTTCGAGCGGTACGGGGTCCTCGGGCGGGCGGGCCGCGTCGGCGACGGCGAGCACCTCGGCCAGCGCGTCCAGCGCCTCGGCGCGGGCCCGTTCGAACGGGCGGCCCTCGGCGGGCGGCGACACCGCCAGCTCCCAGCGCCCGTCCTCGTACCCCTTGTACAGCGACCACATGTACGTACTGACGTCCTCCTCGCCCTCGTCGAGGTAGGCGGGCGGCGGGGCGTGGTCGAACTCCAGGAGCACGGCGCGCGGGCGGGGGCGCAGACTGCCGAGCCGGGTGCGGGCCGCGGCGTCGAGCGCCTGGCCGCGCTTCATCGCGGACTCGTACAGCTCGCGCGCCCGCTCGGCCGCCGCGGGCTCCGGCGCGTGCGCGGTGACCCAGCCGGCCACCAGCGAGAGGTAGCGCAGGTGCACGGCGAGGTCGTCGTGGCCGCCGAAGCCGTGCAGCATGCCGTGGCCGTCGCGCCAGCCGACCGGGGCGACGCTCGCGCCGATGGACCGCCCGAGCGCGTCCCGGGCGAGCTGGCGCACGACGGCGGGCGTGGAGGGGCCGGGCACGGCGGCGAGCCGGTACAGCGCGTCGAGCCGGTCGAGCACGCCCCAGGTGCCGCGCCGCCGGGGCAGTTCGCGCTGGACGTCGGCCCAGGTGGGTTCGCCGTCGCCGTGCTCGGGGTGCTGCCGCCGCCAGTGCCAGGCGTCATGCAGCCGCATCAGCTCCTGATACGGCTCGTCGCCCAGATCGGGGGCGCCCGCCAGATGCGCGTCCCGGGTCAGTTCGCGCAGGGCGCTGACCGCGACGGCGAGCCCGGAGCCGCCGTCGCGGAAACGGGCCTTGACGACGCCCACGACCTCCCCGCGCTCCAGATCGACGAGCGGCCCGCCGGACGTCCCCGGACGCATGTCGACGTTCAGCCCGAACTTGATCCGGTTCCCCTTCGTGCTCCCGTGCCCGCAGGTCAGCCGCTCGGCGACGCAGGTGTCGTCGCCGTCCGGCGCGGCGAACCGGCCGAGCACCCCGCCGCCGTCCTCCCGCGCGAACTCCCCCGGCGGCCGGTCCGTCAGCCACACGCACCGCTCACGCGCGGGCTCCAGCGGCTCAAGGAGGGCGATCAGGGCGAGGTCGGGCACGATGCCCTCGACGGCCGCCGCGTACGTCTCCCGCTCCCCGCCCCCGCCGCCGCGCGGCACGGAGTTGCGGGGCATCGGCATGCAGTACGCGAGCCGCCCCGGCAGCACCTGCCCGTCCACGTACACCCCGACGTCCGGCTCCCCCTCCCCGCGCCCCGGCCGCCGCCGCCCGCTCCCGTCCACCAGCACATGAGCGCAGGTCAGCACCCACCCCGGAGCCACAAAGAACCCACTTCCCCAGAGGGGCGGCTTCCGGGTGTCCCGGGAAGGCGACGACCCCGAGGCGCCGGGGGCGGGTACGAGCAGGCCGGGTTCCGGGGTGCCGGGTTCCGGTGTGCCGGGCGCGGGGGTGCCGGGTTCCGGGGCGTCAGGGGCGGAGGGGCCGAGTCCCGGGGTGCCGGGTACGGGAGCGCCGGGTCCCGAGGTGCCGGGTACGGGAGCGCCGGGTACGGGAGTGCCGGGTTCCGGGATGCCGGGGGCGGAGGCAGGGGCGGCGAGTGCCGGGACTTCGGGTACGAGAGTGCCGAGCGCGGGAGTCGTGAACTCCGGGCCGACGGATATGAGGGCGCCGGGCGTCGCGGCGCCGGGTACAGCGGTGCCGGGTACAGCGGTGCCGGGTACAGCGGTGCCGAGGTCGGGGGTGTCGCGTTCGGGGTCGGGCACGATGTGGAGGTTGCGGCGAGCCGCGGGGACCGTTGCCGCGAGGGTGCCGGCGGCATCAGGGGTCCCCGGCGCGTGAGGAGCCCCGGGCGTCCCAAGAACCCCGGGCACCCCAGGAGCCCCGGACACCTCAGGAACCCCGCGCGCCCCAGGCGCCGCCTGACCCTCCGGAGCCCCGCGCGTCCCAAGAGCCGCCTGACCCTCCGGAGCCCCGGAACTCGCACGAACCCCGGACGCCCCAGGCGCCGCCTGATCCTCCGGCACCGGCGCCGCCACTCGCGGGGGCGGACCGATACCGACCGTCGCTTCCTCAGCGAGCTGCCACAATTGCTCCCGGTCCGGCGGAGCCATCACGCCTCGCCCAGACCGCCGCCGCTCCCCTGCCCGTCACCGCCCCCCGGATCCGTACCGCCCCCGCTCGCCCCACCCGCACCGGAGGCACCACTCGTACCGGAGTCATCACCCGTACCGGACGCACCGCCCGCCCCTGACCTGGCGGCGCGACGCGCGTCGTGCCGCCAGGTCAGGGTGATCGACAGATTGGCCTTGGCCTCGCCGTCCGCCAGCACGGCGACGGCCTTCCCGGGCTTGGCGCTCACCTCGATACCGAAGGTGACCGCCGTCTCGTCGGGCAGCGCGGCCGCGGTCGCCTCCCGCACGGAACGCGCCACGCCCTCCACGGTCTCCCGCAGCCCCTCGACGCGGGTCGTCACCGTCTCCCAGACGCCGACGTCCTCCCACAGGTCGTCGTCCGCCCCGCTGTCGAGGTCCAGCCGAGAGGCCCGTACCCACACCTCGGTGCCGTCCGGCAGCAGTATCGGCCGTATCGCGTCCCCCATGGCGCACTCCCCCGTCGCCGCGGCGCACCACGTCCCGTACGCCTCACAGGCTTTGATGAACCCTCAGGCTAACCCCGCCGGGCGGCCGGGGCGAGGGGCTCCGCGACACCGCCGTCCTGCCTATCCTGGCTAGGAACAGGGCCCTTCGGTACGGGCCCCCCGACAGCACGGAGCACCCCTTGTACTTCACCGACCGCGGCATCGAGGAACTGGAGAAGAGGCGCGGCGAGGAGGAGGTCACGTTCGAGTGGCTCGCCGAGCAGCTCCGGACGTTCGTCGACCTGAACCCCGACTTCGAGGTCCCGGTGGAACGCCTGGCGACCTGGCTGGCCCGCCTGGACGACGAGGACGACGAGGAGTGACCTAGGGCCTTCCCTTCGGGCCCGGCACCACGGCCCGCCGGCCCGCCGGCCCCACGGAACGTCGCCCACGCGCGCGGGCGGCGCGAAACGGGCGGGCGCTACTCACCCCACCAGCGCGGCACCCCGCCCGTCCGCCCGCGTCCCGCCGGCCTCCGCCGTCACCCCGCCGGGGGCGCCGTGCCCGGCCCGCATCCGGTCGTACGCGAGCCCCAGCGCCCCGTGCGCGAGCAGCACCGCCCCGGCGGTCAGCCAGCCCCCACTGCGCCGCCGCAGCCCACGCACGGCGAGCGGCACACCGGCCGCGAGCTGGGCGTACGCGAGCCCGCGCGCCTTCGGTCCGCGCAGCCAGGGCCCCAGACTGGTGTTCTCGACGACGTCGAGTTCCGCGCGCACGGCGTCACGCCAGCCGGACCAGGACACGGTCTCGACATGAGGCTGCACGCGCGCGACCTCGCGCAGACGGTCGGCGGGTTCGCCGGGCGTGAGGCCGGTGGGCAGGGTGAGCCCGGCGCGGGTCAGCACGGCGAGCAGGCCGAGCATCCGCGACCGCGCGTCCGCCTCACTGTCCGGTGCGGCGAGCGCCTCCAGGGACTGCATGTCGAGTACGGGATCGAGCCCGAGCCGCGCGGCGAACGTCCGCAGCGCCTCGCCCTCCCCCACCGGCGTCCCGTTCGCCAGCCATACGTATCCGACGGGCCGCCGGAAGCCCGACGCGAGCGTGAACCCGGCGCGGTCCGCGTCCCACCACAGCGCCAGCACCGGCCAGGGCGCGCCGACCGCGAGCGCCCCGGCCCAGCCGCCGAGCACGCGGTCGACGGGTTCGGCGGGCTCGCCGGTGCCTGGTCCGGCGGCGGCGAGCCAGGGTTTGCCCTCGGGCACGAGCACGCTCCACTCGCGTCCGGCGGGGGCGAGCAGCATCCGCTCACGCAGCAGTTGCGCGGCGGGTCCTACGACGTCGGGGGTGGCGCGGCACAGAAGGAGCGCGCCGGCGGGTTCAGGGGACGGCATGATCCCCACGCTAGGGCAAATCCCCCGAACCAGCCCACATGGCCCGCACGGATCCGGCCGAGCCGACACGGAAAGACACGACTGTCTCGCCTCCACTCCGCCCCCGCCCCCCCGCCCTCGATCCCTCCCCACCCGGATTCACCCTTGACTTCCGCGACCCACGATATATCGTGTTTGACAGTCAACGCGATATGGCGTGTTGGCCGCCGAGGAGGTCGTCCCATGCCCGAGTGGTCCGTCGCGGAGCCGCAGAAGCTCACGTTCGACGATCCGGTGACAGCCCTGCACGTCCGCATCGTCAACGGCACGGTGAACGTGGTGGGCACCGACGAAGGCGCCGCCCGCCTCCAGGTCTCGGAGCTGGAGGGCCCGCCGCTGCGGGTCACCCAGGACGGCGGCGTCCTCACGGTCGCGTACGAGGACCTGCCCTGGAAGGGGTTCCTCAAGTGGCTGGAGCGCAAGACCCCCCGCCGCAGCGCGGTCGTCTCCCTCGCGGTCCCGGCCGACACCCGCGTCGAGGTCGGTGTCGTCGGCGCGGGGGCCGTCGTCTCCGGCATGGCCGGGCGTACGGACGTCAAGGGCGTCACCGGCGACACGACCCTCGTCGGGGTGACGGGTCCGGTGCGGTCGAGCACGGTCTCGGGGAGCGTGGAGGCGCAGGCGGTCACCGGCGACCTGCGGTTCAGCTCGGTCTCGGGTGATCTGACGGTGGTGGAGGGCTCGGGCCGGCTGGTGCGGGCGGACACCGTCAGCGGCTCGATGATCGTGGACCTGGACCCGGCAGGACCGACCGACGTGAGCCTGACCAGCGTGTCCGGCGAGATCGCCATCCGCATCCCGCACCCGGCGGACACCGAGGTCGAGGCGAACACGGCGAGCGGCGCCGTGTCCAACGCCTTCGACGGGCTGCGCGTCTCCGGCCAGTGGGGCGCTCATAAGATCGCGGGGAGGCTGGGCGCGGGGACCGGCTCCCTGAAGGCGACGACCGTCTCGGGGTCGATCGCCCTGCTGCGCCGGCCGCCCGGCGAGGAGGACCCGTTCGACGCGGCGGGCCCGCGCGACACCGCCGCCGACCACGACAAGAAGGTGCTCTGAGATGCCCCCCGTCTTCGCCCACGGCCGCCTGCGCCTGTACCTGCTGAAGCTGCTCGACGAGGCGCCCCGCCACGGCTACGAGGTGATCCGGCTCCTGGAGGAGCGCTTCCAGGGGCTGTACGCGCCCTCCGCCGGCACGGTCTACCCGCGCCTGGCCAAGCTGGAGTCCGAGGGCCTCGTCACGCACACCACCGAGGGCGGCCGGAAGGTGTACGCGATCACGGACGCGGGCCGCGCCGAGCTGGCCGACCGCAGCGGTGAGCTGGCCGATCTGGAGCTGGAGATCCGCGAGTCCGTCGCCGAACTGGCCGCCGAGATGCGCGAGGACGTCCGCGGGGCCGCCGGCGACCTGCGCCGCGAGGTGCGGGCGGCGGCCTCCCAGGCGCGCGGCGCCGCGAGCGGCGGACCCGAGCCGAGCGTCCTGAAGGACTTCACGGACAGCGAGTCCTGGCAGGCGGCGAAGGAGGAGCTGCGCCGCGCCAAGCAGGAGTGGAAGGAGCAGGCGCGGCGAGCGAAGGACGAGAGCCGCCGGGCCCGCGAGGAGGCCCAGCGGGCGCGCCGCCAGGCCAAGGAGACGCAGGACAAGGTGTGGGCGCAGGCCCAGGAAGAGGTCCAGCGCATGGCCAGGCGCGTCCAGGACCAGGTCGTCGACCGGTTCGGGCGGGGCGACTGGCCGTCGGGGGTTCGGGAGGGGCTGTCGGACCTGGCGAAGGAGTTCGGCGAGTTCGGCCGCGGCTTCGGCAAGGACACGGCGCCGACGCCCCCTTCTTACCGGCCGCCCTCCGACGCCACCGCCCCGGTGGAGTACCGCCCCGCATGGGCGGAGGAGGACCTCACGGGTGATCCGGCCCGGGACCTGGACCGCCTGCTCGACCGGTTCCGCGACGACATCCGGGACGCGGCCCGCGACCACGGCGTCACCCCCGAGCAACTCCGCGAGGCCCGCGACCACCTCACCAAGACGGCCGCCCACATCAAATCCACGCTCAATCCTTCAACGCCGGGGGTGTGACCGGCGGGGCTACTCGCGCAGTTCCCCGCGCCCCTCAGGCGGCTGGACACACCAACTTCCAGCCCCTCCGGCGATTGAGGAGCGGGGTCCGGGGCAGACCCCCAGGCGCCCAGCCCAGCGCCGGGAGCTGATCGCCGTACACCGGGTGCAGCCCGGCGGGGCTGCTCGCGCAGTTCCCCGCACCCCTCAGGCGGCTGGACACACCAACTTCCAGCCCCTCCGGCGATTGAGAAGCGGGGTCTGGGGCAGAGCCCCAGGCGCCCAGCCCAGCGCCGGGAGCGTGACCGTCGTACACCGGGTGCAGCCCGGCGCGGCTACTCGCGCAGTTCCCCGCACCCCTCAGGCGGCTGGACACACCAACTTCCAGCCCCTCCGGCGATTGAGGAGCGGGGTCTGGGGCAGAGCCCCAGGCGCCCAGCCCAGCGCCGGGAGCTGATCGTCGTACACCGGGTCCAGCCCGGCGGGGCTACTCGCGCAGTTCCCCGCGCCCCTGCCGGGGCTGACCTCAGCCCAGATCTCCCGCGCCCCCGAGGGGGCTGACCTCAACCCAGATCTCCCGCACCCCGGAGGGTCAGACCGTGAGGACGATTTTGCCGAAGAGGTCACCGGAGGCCATCTTCTCGAACCCCTCCCGGGCACGGCCAAGCGGCAACACCTCATCGATCACCGGCCGAACCCCAGTCACCGCACAGAAGGCCAGCAGATCCTCCAGCTCATCCTTCGTCCCCATGGTCGACCCGACGACCTTCAGCTCAAGGAAGAAGATCCGGTTCAACTCGGCGGCGGGCGGATTCGGCCCACTGGTCGCCCCGGAGATCACCAGCGTGCCGCCGGGCTTGAGGGACTTCACGGAGTGCGACCAGGTGGCCGCGCCGACGGTCTCGATGACGGCATCGACCCGCTGCGGGAGCCGGGCCCCGGGCTCGACGGCCTCGACGGCCCCCAGTTCGAGCGCCCGAGCCCGTTTGGCCGCGTCCCGGCTGGTGGCGAAGACCCGCAGCCCGGCGGCTTTGCCGAGCACGATCGCGGCCGTGGCGACGCCACCCCCCGCGCCCTGCACGAGGACGGAGTCACCGGGGCGCACACCGGCGTTGGTGAACAGCATGCGGTAGGCGGTCAGCCACGCGGTGGGCAGGCAGGCGGCCTGCTCGAAGGAGAGTTCGCGGGGTTTGGGCAGCACGTTCCACTCGGGCACGGTGACCTGCTCGGCGAAGGTGCCCTGGTACTTCTCGGTGAGGATGGAGCGCGGCTCGCGCGGGCCGACCCCGTGCCCGCTCTGGCCGATGACGGAGTGCAGGACGACCTCGTTGCCGTCCTGGTCGATCCCGGCGGCGTCACAGCCCAGGATCATGGGCAGCGCCTCTTCGCCGAGTCCGACGCCGCGCAGGGACCACAGGTCGTGATGGTTGAGGGAGGCGGCTTTGACGTTCACGGTGGTCCAGCCGGGCCGGTTCACGGGGGCGGGCCGCTCCCCCAACTCCAGGCCGGTCAGCGGCTGATCACGGTCGATGCGGGCTGCGTAGGCGGCGAACATGACCTTGACGATAGGTGTCACCCACGGCCCACGGAACCACCACCGCCTGTGACACACGTCCCCTGGACGAAAGCTTTGGACACCCCCTGGACGGAGTCCACGGACGCCCCCTGGACGAAAGCCCAGACACCCCCCGGACGGAGTCCACGAACACCCCCCGGGCGGAGACCGCGAAAAGGCCCCGCCGAAGCGGGGCCCTTCACCGGTTCACCTCTGGCGTCAGCGCCGGGCGACGCCCTCGGCCCGCGCGGCGGCGGCGACCGCGGCCGTGACCGCCGGCGCGACCCGCTCGTCGAACGGTGAGGGGATGACGTACCCGGCGGACAGCTCGTCACCGACCACTGCGGCGAGCGCGTCGGCCGCGGCGATCTTCATGCCCTCGGTGATCCGGGAGGCCCGGACCTGGAGCGCGCCGGCGAAGATGCCGGGGAACGCGAGGACGTTGTTGATCTGGTTCGGGTAGTCCGAACGGCCCGTGGCGACGACGGCCGCGTACTTGTGCGCGATGTCGGGGTGCACCTCGGGGTTCGGGTTGGCCATGGCGAACACGAAGGAACCCTGCGCCATCGAGGCGACCGCCGGCTCGGGGACCGTACCGCCGGAGACGCCGATGTAGACGTCGGCGCCCGCGAGGGCGTCCTCCAGGGAGCCGGACAGGCCCGCCTTGTTGGTGATCTCGGCCAGCTCGCGCTTGACCGGGGTGAGGTCCTCGCGGTCGCGGCTGACGATGCCCTTGCGGTCGGTGACGGCGACGTCACCGAGGCCGGCCGCCAGCAGGAACTTGGCGATCGCCACGCCCGCCGCGCCCGCGCCCGAGATCACGCCGCGCAGTTCGCCGAGCTCGCGCCCGCTGAGCTTCGCCGCGTTCTTCAGGGCGGCCAGCGTCACGACGGCGGTGCCGTGCTGGTCGTCGTGGAAGACCGGGATGTCGAGCTTCTCCTGGAGCTTGCGCTCGATCTCGAAGCACCGGGGCGCCGAGATGTCCTCCAGGTTCACGCCGCCGAAGGACGGGGCGAGGCGCACGACGGTGTCGACGATCTCGTCGACGTCGGTCGTGGCGAGGGCGATCGGGACCGCGTCCACGCCGCCGAACTGCTTGAAGAGAATGGCCTTGCCCTCCATCACCGGGAGGGACGCCTCGGGACCGATGTCACCGAGGCCGAGCACGGCCGTACCGTCCGTCACGACAGCCACGACGCTCGACTTCCACGTGTAGTCGTGGACGAGCTCCGGCTGCTCGGCGATCGCGCTGCACACCTTCGCGACGCCGGGCGTGTACGCCAGGGACAGGTCGTCCTTGTCGCGGATCGGCACGGTGGCCTGCACGGCCATCTTGCCGCCGCGGTGCAGCGCGAACGCCGGATCGAAGGGCTCGTCGGTGCCCTCGTGCCCGGTATTGGCGTCGCTGCGAGGATTGACGATCTC
Source organism: Streptomyces sp. NPDC107550 (assembly GCF_055639095.1). Taxonomy (NCBI): domain Bacteria; kingdom Bacillati; phylum Actinomycetota; class Actinomycetes; order Kitasatosporales; family Streptomycetaceae; genus Streptomyces; species Streptomyces sp. NPDC107550. The sequence continues at coordinate 309,614 of NZ_JBVKBC010000003.1, read as the reverse complement.
CGCTGCCACTTGTCAGACCCCTTAAGTCTTGTTGCATCAGTTGAGGGTGGGTCCGCTCCGGGTGAGGAGCGGGCGGGACCGCGTACGACCCAGCCGGACCCGTTTGTGGCCGGCTGTGCGGGTGCGTACACGACGGGCGTGCCGCACGCACGCCCTGAGCCCCGGATGAGGGGTGTAAAGAACCTTCTTACCTGACGGACGGCGTCACAGACGAGCCCCACCGTGATCGATCACAGGGGCGGTGACATGACTCATAGCCGAATATCTGGACAAGTCAGCAGGACGCCACGGGCACAGCGGCGCATTACCGCCCGAATAGTGAGACAGCGGTCGGTGTACGGGAGACCTTTCGGCGGCCGGGCGAATGTGCCGCAGATGGTCCAGACCCCATGCGCCGTGATGCGCGGGCCTGTTGGCGTCTTGGGTCACCCGTTATGCGATTTTGACATCTCCGAGCCCCTGAACTCTCCGGTCCGAATGGCAAGATGCCGTCATCACGCGAGGTCGCGCACCCGAAGGTGTGTGCCACGACGACCCGCACGGCAACTCCCTCACCCTGCCGGAGGAACCAACCATGACCGCAAGCACCACCCGTCGTACGACCGCGAAGTCCGCGAAGTCCCGGATAGCCGCGGTCGGCGCGATCGCGGTCGCCGGCGCCCTGCTGCTGACCGGCTGCGGTGACCAGACCAAGGACAAGAGCGCGGGCAGCGGCTCCGCGTCGAGCAAGGACGCGCCGCTCGCCGACAAGCTCCCGAAGGAGATCCGCGACAAGGGCGTCATCCGGGTCGGCTCGGACATCGCGTACGCCCCCGTCGAGTTCAAGGACAAGGCGGGCAACGCGGTCGGTATCGACCCCGATCTCGGCGCGGCGCTCGGCAAGCAGCTCGGGGTGAAGTTCGAGTTCCAGAACGGCACGTTCGACACGCTGATCACGGGTCTGCGCTCGAACCGTTACGACCTCGCCATGTCGGCCATGACCGACACCAAGGACCGGCAGAACGGTGTCGACTCCGACACCGGCAAGAAGGTCGGCGAGGGCGTCGACTTCGTCGACTACTTCAACGCCGGCGTCTCGATCTACACGCCGAAGGGCAAGACCCAGGGCATCAAGACCTGGGACGACCTGTGCGGCAAGAAGATCGTCGTGCAGCGCGGCACGGTCTCCCACGACCTCGCCAAGGCGCAGGCCAAGAAGTGCAAGGGCGGCAAGAAGCTCGGCATCCAGGCGTTCGACGACGACCAGCAGGCCCAGACGCGCCTGCGCTCGGGCGGCGCGGACGCCGGTTCCTCCGACTTCCCGGTCGCCGCGTACGCGGTGAAGACGGCGGGCGGCGGCAAGGACTTCGAGATCGTCGGCGACCAGGTCGAGGCGGCCCCGTACGGCATCGCGGTGGCCAAGAACCAGACGCAGCTGCGCGACGCGATCAAGGCCGCGCTGGACGCCGTGATCAAGAGCGGCGAGTACGAGAAGATCATCGCGAAGTGGGGCGTCGAGGCGGGCGCCGTCAAGGAAGCCACCGTCAACGGCGGCAAGTGACCGCGTAGCGCGTTCATCTGAAGTCGTTGAAAGGCAAGTTCCATGTCTGTTGACATAGAGAAGACGGGCGGCGGCCCCGAGGACTCCCCGCCACCCGCGCCGACGGCCGAGCCCATCAGGGCGATCCCGGTCCGGCACTACGGCCGCTACGTCGCGGCCGTGATCGCCCTGGGTGTGCTGGGCTCGATCATCTACGCCTTCGCCCAGGGCAAGATCCAGTGGGGCACGGTCCCGGAGTACTTCTTCGACGACCGCATCCTGACCGGTGTCTACAAGACCCTGCTCCTGACGGTCCTGTCGATGCTGATCGGTGTGGTCGGCGGTATCACGCTCGCCGTGATGCGCCTGTCGAAGAACCCGGTGACCAGCTCCATCGCGTGGTTCTACATCTGGTTCTTCCGGGGTACGCCGGTCCTGGTCCAGTTGTTCATCTGGTTCAACCTGGGTCTGGTCTTCGAGTACATCAACCTCGGGCCGATCTACAAGGACTACTGGTCGTCCTTCATGACGCCGCTGCTCACGGCCCTGCTGGGGCTCGGGCTCAACGAGGCGGCGTACATGGCGGAGATCTGCCGCGCGGGCCTGATGTCCGTCGACGAGGGCCAGACCGAGGCGTCGCACGCGCTCGGCATGAGCCACTCCAAGACGCTGCGCCGCATCGTGATCCCGCAGGCGATGCGGGTCATCGTGCCGCCGACCGGCAACGAGTTCATCAACATGCTGAAGACCACCTCGCTCGTCGCGGCGGTCCAGTTCAACGAACTCTTCCGGTACGCGCAGGACATCGGCCAGCAGTCCGGCGCCCCGGTGGAGATGTACTTCACCGCGGCCGCCTGGTACCTGGTCATGACGTCGATCCTGAGCGTCGGCCAGTTCTACATCGAGCGCTACTACGCGCGGGGCACGGCGCGGCAGCTTCCGAGCACGCCGTGGCAGAAGGTGAAGGCCAGCATGCTCTCCTTCTCGAACCGTTCGGGTGCGGGGGTGTCCGCATGACCGAGCACGCCATGGTCAAAGCCGAGGGCGTCCACAAGTCCTTCGGCAACGTCGAGGTCCTCAAGGGCATCGACCTGGAGGTCAAGCAGGGCGAGGTGTTCTGCCTGATCGGTCCGTCCGGCTCCGGCAAGTCCACGTTCCTGCGCTGCATCAACCACCTGGAGAAGATCAACGCGGGCCGCCTCTACGTGGACGGCGAACTGGTCGGCTACCGCCAGCAGGGCGACAAGCTGTACGAACTGCGGGACCGGGAAGTCGCGTTGAAGCGGCGCGACATCGGCATGGTGTTCCAGCGCTTCAACCTGTTCCCGCACATGACGGCCCTGGAGAACGTCATGGAGGCGCCCGTCCAGGTCAAGCGGCAGTCGCGGGCGCAGGCCCGTGAGCGCGCGCAGCAGTTGCTGGACCGGGTGGGGCTCGCGGACAAGGCCGGCAACTATCCCTCGCAGTTGTCCGGCGGCCAGCAGCAGCGCGTGGCGATCGCCCGCGCGCTGGCGATGGACCCGAAGCTGATGCTGTTCGACGAGCCGACCTCGGCGCTCGACCCGGAGCTGGTGGGTGACGTCCTCGACGTCATGCGCGACCTCGCGGAGTCGGGCATGACGATGGTCGTCGTCACGCACGAGATGGGCTTCGCGCGGGAGGTCGGCGACAGCCTCGTCTTCATGGACGGCGGTGTGGTCGTCGAGTCCGGCAACCCGCGGGACGTGCTGACCGACCCGCAGCAGGAGCGCACCAAGTCGTTCCTGTCGAAGGTCCTCTGACGCCGGTGGACCGGGCGCGCCGCCCGCGGACCCCTGCCGGGGCCGCGGGCGGCGCGTGGTCATTTCAGGGCGAGGACGAGCGCGTCGGACGGCGAGCGCCACACCGTACGGGCCTCGGCGAACCCGGCCGCGCGCAGCGTCTCGGCGTGCCAGGCCGCCGGGGGCGTGTCCCCGTCGGCGTGCTCCCCGTAGATCTCGAAGCGCCGGGCGGTGGGCTCGGCGAGCAGCGGGTCGGCCGCCGCCAGCTTCCACCAGTCGGCCCAGTCGACGGCGCCGGCGGCCTTGGCCGCGTCCATGCGGGCGTGCCGCTGCGCGCGGTCCGCCGCGTTGATCCTGGGCGTCGCCGGGTCGGGCATGTGGTCGGCGTTCATGAACACGCCGCCGTCGCGGACCAGCGGGGCGAGCTGCCCGTAGAGCGCGGCGAGCGGTTCGCTGTGCAGCCAGTGCAGGGCGGTGGCGGTGAGCACGGCGTCGTACGGGCCCTGCGGCAGCGCCCGCGTCCACTGCGGGTCCTTGAGGTCGGCGGTGACGAAGGCGACCCGGTCGTCGCCCTCGAACGTGCCGCGCGCGATGGCGAGCAGCGCCGGGTCGAGGTCCACGCCGACGCTGGTCGCGCGGGGGAAGCGGCGCAGCAGGCGGTCGGTGATGCTGCCCGTGCCGCACGCGAGGTCGAGGACGCGGGGCGCGGTGCCCACGCACGCCTCGACCATGTCGAGCATGACGCGGAACCGCTCCTCGCGGTCGGGCATGTACCACTCCTGCTGGCGGTCCCAGCTCTCCTGCCACGCACGCCAGTCGGCGGAGCGGGGGCTGATGGCGGTCTCGGTCATGTCCGGCCCTCCCGTACGACGCTTCGTAATACCCTTAATCGCAGAGCGGGCATTACTCCCACTCGCCATGACGATAGACGGCCCCGGTAAGGACTACAAGTGGAACTGGCCTATTACTCGGACTACGCGGTGCGCCTCGTCAACAGCGAGGAGCCGGGCCGCGGCACCGACGAACTGACCACCGTGGAGGCCGTGCGCGACCTGTTCGGCGCCAACGGCTCGGCGGCGCGCCGGGCCACCGAGGCGGACGTGACGCGCTTTCGCGGGGTGCGGGCGCGGCTGCGGTCGGTCTTCGAGGCGGCCGACGACGGCGACGAGACCCTCGCGGTCGACCTGCTCAACTCGCTGCTCCTGGAGTTCCCGGTGAGCCCGCAGATCTCCGGCCACGACCACCGCGACGACGACGGCCGCCCGCTGTGGCACATGCACCTCGCGGACCACCCGTCGAACGCGACAGCGGGCTACGCCGCCATCGCCGCGATGGGCCTCGCCTTCCATCTGACGGAGCACGGGGTCGACCGCCTCGGCATCTGCGAGGCCGCGCCCTGCCGCAACGCCTACCTCGACACGTCCACCAACCGCTCGCGCCGCTACTGCTCCGACCGCTGCGCGACCCGCGCCAACGTCGCCGCCTACCGCGCCCGCAAGCGCCTGGAGGCCGACCGGTCGCAGAGCACGGGCCGTACCGCACCCAGCGCCCAGGAGAGCACCGCCCCGACCGAGCGCTGAGTCTCGCCCTCCGCCCACGGCTTGCGGTGCCGCAGCCGGGCGCGGACCTTGGCGAGCACCAACTCGTCGGGGACCACCCCGTACACCTCGCTGTCGCCGCCGGCGCCGGGGTTGTCGCCGAGGACCCACCAGCCGCCCTCGCGCCGCTCCGCGATCCGCTTCACGACGAGCAGGTCCTGCTGGAACGGGTGGCGCAGCACCACGACATCACCCGGACGCACCCGCGCCCCGTGCTGCACCAGCATCCAGTCGCCCGGATAGAGCGTCGGGACCATCGACGGGCCCTCGACCTCGATCATCTGAAACGGCACCTTCGACTCGCGCCCTTCCTCGACCGCCTCGGGCATCAGCCCACCTCCCCGGTTCCCGCCATGCTCCGGTTCCATCCTCCACCCAGTCCCAGTCTGACCCTGGACTTTTGTCCTAAGCCCCCGGGGGCACCCGAGAAAACCCGCTCTCCACGGAGTAATGTCGCACCCGAGAAGACGATCACGAGGAAGGACAGCTCTATGCTTTCCCGCCTGTTCGCCCCCAAGGTGAAGGCCAGCGCGCACTGCGACCTGCCGTGCGGCGTGTACGACCCGGCCCAGGCCCGCATCGAGGCCGAGTCGGTCAAGGCCGTCCAGGAGAAGATGGCCGGCAACGACGACCCGCACTTCCAGGCGCGTGCCACGGTCATCAAGGAGCAGCGTGCCGAGCTCGCCAAGCACCACGTCTCGGTGCTGTGGAGCGACTACTTCAAGCCGCCGCACTTCGAGAAGTACCCGGAGCTGCACCAGCTGGTCAACGACACCCTGAAGGCCCTCTCGGCCGCCAAGGGTTCGACTGACCCGGCCACGGGTCAGAAGGCGCTCGACTACATCGCCCAGATCGACAAGATCTTCTGGGAGACCAAGAAGGCTTGATCCTCGATCATGCCGTTTGACCTGCGCTTTCCTTGATCGCACGGTCTTCCGGTCCGCACCCGGTCCGTCCCAGGCCCGCCCACCGGCGCGCCCCGACGGACCGGGTGCGGTCTTCTTTTTGCCCGGCCCTGTTCGCAGTGACTGCCGTATCCGCCGTACCCGCCCTTTTTCGCCGTGTCCGCCCAGGAGTTCCGCATGCCCAGGCGCCGCCCCCGCGTCCTGTACGTCACCGATCTGGCCTACCCGGCACGCGGTCGCCGCTACGGCGACGAGGACGTCTTCCTCAGCTCCCGCCTGCGGGCCTCCTTCGACATCGCCCTGTGCCATCCGCTGGACGCGGTCGCCCTGATGGACGCCTTCGACGTGGTCGTCGTCCGCAACAGCGGCCCCGTCATCGGCTATTCGGAGGCGTACGAGCATTTCCGTACGGAGGTGTCGGCCCGGGGAACGCTCGTGTACAACCCGCTGACCGGCCGCGCCGACATGGCCGGAAAGCACTACCTGCTGGAGCTGACGCGGGCCGGCTTCCCCGTCATCGAGACCGTGGACCGCGCCGAGGACCTGGACCGCCTGCCGGCCGCCGCCGAGTACGCGGTGAAACCGAAGCTCGGCGCGGACTCGATAGGGCTGCGGTTCGTGCCCCCGGCCGAACTGCCCGAACTCCCCTTCGCCGAGGGCCTCCTGGTCCAGCCCCGCATCCCGTTCCGCTACGAGGTCTCCTTCTACTTCGTGGACGACACGCTCCAGTACGCCCTGTACGCGCCCGACCCCGCCCGGCGCTGGGAGCTGGAGCCGTACGAACCGACCGACGCGGACCGCGAGTTCGCGCACCGCTTCGTCGCCTGGAACACGCTCGCCCACGGCATCCAGCGCGTCGACGCCTGCCGCACCCCCGAGGGCGGCCTGCTCCTCGTCGAACTGGAGGACCTCAACCCGTACCTCTCGCTCGACCTCCTCGACGACAAGACCCGCGACCGCTTCGTGACGGCGATGCGCGACTCGATCCTCGCCGCGCTACGCGACACCCCGCCCCCGGCGCCACTCGGTTAGGGCACGTCTGCCGGGGCCGGGTCCCGCGTGCCGTCGAGGGGGCGCAGGACGCGCGCCGGGTTGCCGACGGCGATCACGTCGGGCGGCAGGTCGCGGGTGACGACGGAACCGGCGCCGACCACGGTGTTCGCCCCGATGGTCACTCCGGGGCAGACGATGACCCCGCCGCCCAGCCACACGTTGTCCTCGATGGTGATCGGCTCGCCCGACTCCCATGTGGCGCGCCGCAGCTCCGGGTCGAGCGGGTGCGTCGGTGTGAGCAGTTGGACGTTCGGCCCGATCTGCACGTCCTCCCCGATCCGGATGGGCGCGACGTCCAGCATGACGGCCCCGCAGTTCACGAACGTCCGCGCGCCGATGCTGATGTACGTCCCGTAGTCCACCGACAGCGGCGGCCGCACCACGACGCCCTCACCGACCTCCCCGATCAGCTCCCGCAGCAGCGCGTGCCGGGCGGGCAGATCAGTGACGCTGCCCGCGTTGTACCGCTCCCCCAGGTCAGCGGCCCGCAGCGCGTCGGCCTCCAGCTCCGGATCGTCGGCGATGTACAGCTCACCGGCGAGCATCCGCTCCTTGTGGCTCCGGGTCTCGGGGCGCGGCCACTCCCGCACCTCCCGTACGGCGTCCACGGGCAGCGCCCCGTACAGGTGCGGGAACCGCTCGCCGCCGGGCCGCACCGGCTCCACCCGCACGGGCGCGGTGAGCCGGTCGCGGTCCAGGACGAGGACGACCAGCTCACCGGGCGCGGGCCGCTCCCCGTAGAGCAGTTCGGCGACCTTGCGCAGTTGGTGCGGGAAGGACAGATGGACGAACCCGACCTCGTGCAGCCTCTTCCCCCGGGTCGACCATTCGTACCTACCGCTGACCTGCGCGCTCTCCCACAGGGCCCGCTCGGTGATATGCAACAGCTCGATCATGCGCCCAACCTACGGGCCCCACCCGCACCCGGCGCGCGGCCGGCTACCGCACCCTGAGGTAACGCCGCACGACCGTCCCGTTGCCGAAGGTCCGCTGCTCCTGCGGCACGAACTCCCGGGGCAGATGCGGCGCCCCGCCGAACAGCGGCAGCCCGCCGCCGAACACCACGGGGTACGTCTTGAGCACCAGCTCGTCGATCTCGTCGGCGAGCACCCCGGCGAGTTCGCCGCCGCCGCAGAGCCAGATGTCGGCCGCCCCCTCCTCCGCCTTCAGCGCCCGGACCTTCCCTACGACGTCCTCACGGATCAGCTCGACGTTCGGGTCGGGCGACGCGGCCAGACTGCGGCTCGCCACGAACTCCCGCAGATGCCCGTACGGGCTCGTGATCCCGGCGTCCAGCGCCAACTGGTAGCTACGGCGCCCCTGGATCACGGTGTCGAACCGCTTCCCCGGCCGGTCCGCCACCCCGAGCGCCTCCCGCCCCGCCGCGTTGATCGTCTCGGGGTACTCGGTGGTGAGGAACTCCAGGAACTCCTCGTCCAGGTACGCCATGAACCGCGACCCGTCCCCGGACTCATCCCCGATGAACCCATCGACCGACACGGCGACAAAGTAACTGAGCTTACGCAAACCCCACCCTTTCCCTGCCTCTACTTATTACTACTACGTTTATAGTGCTCTGCATGTAGTGCCACAACGGGTACGCCCCCTTCCGCTTGTGCAGATCCCCTGGGGGCCGGGGGCGGTTGGCGCGGGACCGATTGGCGTGGGGGCGCCGAGAGGCTTGGGGAGGCGGAGGCAGCCCTCGGCGCTGAGAGCGGCCCAGGTGGAGGTAGACCGGTCGGCGCGGGGGCCAAGGGAGGGGAGGCAAGTCGGCGCCTCGGGAGGGGCCGGGAGGGCAGCCCCGACCGGCGCCGGGGTGAGGACAGGGCAAGGCAGCCCGGCAGCGCTTCGCAGGAGCCCGGGAGGGCAGCCCGGTCGGCGCCTGGGCGCACCGGAACAGCTCGGCGCTGGGGCACATCGGGGGTTGCTCAGCGCCGGGGCGCATCCACGGGGTTACTCGGCGCCTAAACGCACCGGAGGTTACTCAGCGCCGGGGCGTGTCGGCCCGCCCGGCGCCTGCGGCACCCCGACCGTTCAACCTCCCTGCGGCTCCCGCCACATGGGCCACAGCGACGGCCCGTCCGGCAGGTCGAGCGCCGTGCCGGTGAACACGAACCCGAGCCGCTCATACAACGCCCTGCTCCGCGCGTTGCTCGCCTCCAGGTACGCCGGGACGCCCTCCCGGTCGCACCGCTCCAGCACGGGCGCCATCAACGACGTCCCGAGTCCTTCCCCCTGCCTCCCCGGCGCGACCCCGATCATCCAGAGGTACAGGTGGGCCCGGCCGACGGGATGGATCTCGCCGGTCCACCGCGCGATCTGCTCGACCCGCTCGTTCTCCGGGTCCACCGCCGCCCGCACCAGCGCGGGCACATCCACCTCGTCCCCCCGCTTCCCCCGCGTCCGCGCCGTGCCCCTCGGGGTGAGCCGGCGTGTCCACCCAGAGCGCGACGGCCGAACCGTCCTCCGCCAGATCGATGAACCCCTCTTCGTACGTGGCATCGGTGAACGCCGCCATCAACCCCGCGTGCCGCGCCTCGCGCTGCTCCGCTCCCGGGAACACCCACCCGCTGACCGGGTCGTCCCGGAACGCCTCATCGAGCAGCCCGACCACCGTCTCCCGGTCGCTCTCCTGCGCCCGCCGTATTCGCACGCCCACCTCGGGCACCCCCACCTCGTCCGGCTCAACCCGCCCGCGCTGTCTGGTCGTTGGCAGCCTAGGCGATCATCACCGACCTTGCGGGGCGGCCCCGCGCACCGCCCGTTACGCGACGGAATGCGGCCCCCTCAGTACGTCATCACCCCGTCCCCCTCTACGGCTTCGGGCGGACCGCGCCGCGCCGAGCGGACGGCTTCGGGCGGACCGCGCCGAGCGAACGGCTTCGGGTGGGCGGGGAGGTCCGGAGCCCCGTACGTCCCTCACCGCCCGCCGTCCGACCCGGCGCGGCCTGCCCCGCCCCGGCGCCCTCAGTAGCCGCGCCGCGTGACGAACTCCGCCAGCGCCAGGAGACCATCGGCCGCCTCCGGTGCCGGCACCGCGCGGGAGAGGTGGTGCAGGGCGCGGGACATCTGGTCGGCGGCCTCGCTCTGCGCCCAGTCCCGCCCGCCGGCACGCTCCACCGCCGCCGCGATCGCCTCCAGCTCCGCCGCTCCCTCCTTCCCCGGGCCGGGTGGCCCGTACAGTGCCGCCAACTCCGCCGCCTCCGGGCCCTTGGAGGCCAGCGCCGCGACGACCGGCAACGATTTCTTGCGGACGGCGAGGTCGGCGCCCGCGGGCTTACCGGTGCGGGCCGGATCACCCCAGATACCGATCACGTCGTCGATCAGCTGGAACGCCAGCCCGGCCGCCCGCCCGAACGCGTCGAGCGCCTCCACCTTCTCCGGTGACGCCCCCGCGTACAGCCCGCCGACCGCACAGGCACACCCGAGCAACGCCCCCGTCTTGGCCTCTGCCATCGTCAGCGTCTCCGCGAGCGTCACCTCGGCGGGGTCACGCCCCTCCAGCGCCACGTCCGTCAACTGGCCCTCGCACAGCTCCACGACGCACTCCGCGAGCCGCGCCGCCGCCTCGTACGCCGCCGGATGCGGGTCCCGCGCGAGCAGCAACTGCGCCTGCGACTGCACCGCGTCCCCGGCAAGGATCGCGCCGGCCTCCCCGAACACCGTCCACGCGGTCGCCCGGTGTCTTCGCGTCGTGTCCCGGTCCATCACGTCGTCGTGCAACAGCGTGAAGTTATGCGTCAGTTCGACGGCTGCCGCCGCCCGTACCGCTTCTTCCGGACGCCCGCCGAGAGCGCGCGCCGCGGCCAGCACCAGGGCGGGCCGAACGGCCTTGCCCGCGTTACCGGTCGCGGGCGTGCCGTCCGCGTCCTGCCAGCCGAAGTGGTAGAGGGCGACCTGACGCAGCGACCCCGGGAGGGCCTCGACTGCGGCGCGCAGTTCCGGATCGACCGCGGCTCTGGCCTGCGCCAGAATCGCCATCGCTTCCTGGGCCTCACGCCCTCCACCGTGCCGCCGGTGCGCCTCCGCTCCCTCCGCCCCACCGTGCGCCCCGGGGAAGCCCGGAGCGGCAGGGGCAGCAGGAGCAGCAGGAGCAGCAGGAGCATCTGGCGCGCCCGGGAGGCCCGGGGTGCCTTGCGAGGCCGCGGGAATCGTGTGGGCCCCCGCGACCGCCGCCGCCCCACCCGCCGCCGCCATCCCCGGCGCCTCCGCCATCCCTGGCACCCCCGTCGTCCCCGCCGTCCCTGTCATGGGCTGCCCTCGCAGTACCGGCCGATGGTGGCGCCCGCCCTGGCCGGCCGGCGCACGGTCCCGCGCGGGCGGCGCGTCACCATCGGCCGACCTCCACGTTCTCCAGGACCCCGAGGGCGTCCGGCACCAGCACCGCCGCCGAGTAGTACGTGGACACGAGGTAGGAGATGATCGCCTGCTCGTTGATCCCCATGAACCGCACCGACAGACTCGGCTCGATCTCGTCCGGGATGCCGGTCTGCCGCAGCCCGATGACGCCCTGCTCGTCCTCCCCGGTACGCATACAGATGATGGACGTGGTCCGCGCGTCCGAGACCGGGATCTTGTCGCACGGGAAGATCGGGACACCGCGCCACGTCGAGATGCGGGTGCCGGCGACGTCGATGGTGTCGGGCACGAGCCCCCGGTTGTTGCACTCGCGGCTGAACGCGGCGATGGCCTGCGGGTGCGCCAGGAACATCTTGGAGCCACGGCGCCTGCTGAGCAGCTCGTCCATGTCGTCGGGGCTGGGGACTCCGGCGTGCGGCTGGAGGCGCTGGTCGAACTCGCAGTTGTTGAGGAGGCCGAACTCCCTGTTGTTGACCAGCTCGTGCTCCTGGCGCTCCTTCAACGCCTCGACGGTGAGCCGCAACTGGTGTTCCGTCTGGTTCATCGGCTGGTTGTAGAGGTCGGCGACGCGCGTGTGGATGCGCAGTACCGTCTGGGCGACGCTCAGTTCGTACTCGCGGGGCGCCGACTCGTAGTCGACGAACGTGCCCGGCAGTACCGCTTCGCCGACGTGCCCGGCGGAGAGGTCGATCGCCTTCTCGCCGTACTGGTTCGTTTGCTGCTCGGGAAGGGCGCGGAGCAGTTCGAGGTGGTCGCGCAGGGCCTCGGACCGCTCGGCCGCCTGCTCCAGATCCCGGCGCGGCAGCTTGAGCACGGTGCACGCGGTGGCGGCGCGTGCGGTGTACTCCCAGATGGGCTCGTGGTCGAGGAGTGCCTGGTCGCCGAAGTAGGCGCCGTCGGCGAGGACGCCGAGGACCGCGTCGTCCCCGTACGGACCGGTGCCGATCTGTTCCACGCGGCCGTGCGCGAGGAGGAAGACCTCGTCGGCGGGGCTGCCGAACGAGGCGATGACGTCGCCGGCCGCGTACTCGGCCTGCGTGCAGCGCTGGGCCAGCTCGTCGAGCACCTGCTGGTCCTCGAAGCCGCGCAGGGCGGGCAGTTCACCCAGCTCTGCCGGGATCACCCGGACCTGGTCCGCCGTCTTGACGAACGTGATCCGGCCGTCGCCGACCGTATAGCTGAGCCGCCGGTTCACCCGGTACGTACCGCCCTTGACGTCCACCCAGGGCAACGACCGCAGCAGCCAGCGCGAGCTGATCTCCTGCATCTGGGGTACGGACTTGGTGGTGGTGGCCAGATTCCGCGCGGCGGCTGTGCCGAGGCTCTTCTGCTCCTGCCCCGACTCTTCCGCGCGGACCTCTTCGCCTACCGACATGGCATTGCCTCCCGATCATGAACCGACCTGCGAGGGCAAGCCTCCCAGCACGGAGCGTCACCATGCCATTACACAAATGAGCGGGAATGGATCTCGGCCGTCCGGGGCATGGGTCGCATATTTCGACGCGTGCTGGGCACAGACCGTCCGGATCGGTCGAAGCCGGAAGCATCCGGCGGAACTCGGCGATCTCCGCGCTCGTTCATGGAGCGACGGCACTCGGCAGAAGAGGAGACGACCATGGCGGGGTTCCTGGACCGGGCCAAGGAGCAGGCGCAGCGCGGGCTCGAGCAGGGCAAGCAGAAGATCGACGAGGTGCAGGCGCAGCGGGCCGGCGGTGATCTGCTGAAGAAGCTGGGCGCCGCGTACTACGCGGAGACGCGGGGCACAGGCAGTCCGGAGGCGACGCGGCAGGCCCTTCAGGCGCTGGAGGCCCATATCGCCACGAACGGCGACGCCTTCCTGCGCTCCTGACCGGGCGAGCCGCCCCCGCGCCCCGGCCTCCCCGTTTCGGCACGGCTCTGCGACCCGGCACGGCTCCGTGCGTCGGCACGGCCGAGTAGGCGCGACCGCGCGCCCCGGTGCCGCCGCTGTCCTGAACGACTCGCACGCAATCCGAACGAGTAGTTCAGCTACGGCGATTCCGGTACAAGCAGCCGTACGAGACGGCGCGCGCAGGGCGGCCGTCGCTCTCCTCGAAGGAGACGGCCATGGCCCCACCCATGTCCGCCGGCAGTTTTCTCGACGCGCTCCGCGGCGAAGGTCTCACCGTGGTCGAGGTCGGTGACTGGGCGCATCACTCCCGTGACCACAAGGGGCCCTGGGGCCCGGTGCACGGCGTGATGCTCCATCACACGGCGACCTCCGGCAGCGAGCGCACGGTGAGCCTGTGCCGCGACGGCCGTCCGGATCTGCCGGGCCCGCTGTGCCACGGCGTCATCACCAAGGACGGCCGGGTGCATCTGGTCGGCTACGGGCGGGCGAACCACGCGGGCCTCGGCGACGACGACGTGCTGCGCGCGGTGATCGCGGAGAAGCGGCTGCCGCACGACAACGAGGCGAACACCGACGGCAACCGCTGCTTCTACGGGTTCGAGTGCGAGAACCTCGGCGACGGCTCCGACCCGTGGCCGGACGTCCAGTTGGAGGCGATCGAGCGGGCGGCCGCCGCGGTCTGCCGCTATCACCACTGGTCGGAGCGGTCCGTCATCGGCCATCTGGAGTGGCAGCCGGGCAAGGTCGATCCCAAGGGGTTCACGATGGCGTGGATGCGGCAGCGCGTCCACGACCGGTTGAAGTAGCGCGGGTCACCCTGCGGGCGCCCGGACACGTGTCCGACAATGGCCGGGTGCCCCGCCCGCCCTCCGCGCCCTCACGCCCCCGCCTGCCGTCCCCGCTGGACGAGATCGACGACGACCGGTTGGCGCGGCGCGGCGTCCGCCTGCTGCTCAAGCGGGACGACCTGATCCATCCGGACCTGATCGGCAACAAGTGGCGCAAGCTCGCCCCGAACCTGGCAGCCGCGCGGGGTCGGCCGCTCGTCACGTTCGGCGGCGCCTACTCCAACCATCTGCGGGCCACGGCGGCGGCCGGACGGCTGCTCGGCGTGCCCACGGTCGGGATCGTGCGCGGCGACGAACTCGCCGGGCGTCCGCTCAACCCGTCCCTGGAGCGGTGCGCGGCCGACGGCATGCGCCTGCACTTCATCGACAGATCGACGTATCGCCGTAAGAGCGATCCAGCCGTGTTGCCCGCACTGCTCGACGCGGCCGGCGCGGCGGACGCGTACGTCGTCCCGGAGGGCGGGAGCAACGTGCCGGCGGTGCGCGGCTGCACGGAGCTGGGCGAGGAACTGCACGGCAAGGCGGACGTCGTCGCGGTCGCCTGCGGCACGGGCGGCACCCTGGCCGGCCTCGCCGCGGGGCTCGGCCCCGGCCAGCGGGCCCTCGGCGTCGCGGTCCTCAAAGGCGGCTTCCTCACCGGCGAGGTGGGCGCGCTGCAAGAGGCCGCGTTCGGCGGGCGGCGCGGCGCGTGGGAGGTGACGGACCGGTTCCACGGCGGCGGCTACGCGCGCGTGCCCGCGGAACTCGACGTGTTCGCCGCCGATTTCGAGCAGCGGCACGGGCTGCCCGTGGAACGTCTCTATGTCGCCAAGATGCTGTACGCCCTTGTCGTCCTCGCCGACGAGGGCGCCTTCGCGCGCGGGACGCGGCTGGCGGCCGTGGTCACGGGCACGCCGTTCCCCTCGGGTCAGTCGTCGACCTCGCGGTAGGCGGCGGCCTCCTCCAGATCGAGCTTGCGCAGCAGGGACCGCATCATCTCGTCGTCGATGCGCCGCTCGTCGCGCATTTTCACCAGCACCTCTCGTTCGGCGGCGATGGCCTCGCGCGCGAGGCGCCGGTAGGTGTCGTCGGCGGACTCCCCCGTGACGGGGTTCGGCTGTCCGAGGCGCTCCCACACGGCGTTGCGGCGGCGCTCCAGAACAGTGCGCAGACGGTCCTGGAGGGGCTGTGGCAGGCAGTTTCGCTCGTCCCGCATCAACTCCTCCACGCGGGCCTCCGCGGCCGTGGAGGCGGCGTTCTGGGCCTGCGCCTCGGCGAGCGTCTCGGCGCGGACGTCCCGGGCGGGCAGTTTCAGCGCCTTGATGAGCGGCGGCAGCGTCAGCCCCTGCACGACGAGCGTGCCGATGACGGTCGTGAACGTCAGGAACAGCACCAGGTCGCGCGCGGGGAAGGGCGCCCCGCTGTCGGTGAGGACCGGGATGGAGAACGCGATGGCCAGCGACACCACTCCGCGCATGCCCGCCCAGCTGACGATGAGGGGCCGTCTCCAGTCCGTGTCGCTTTCTCGTTCGCGGATGCGCGGCGACAGGCACCACGGCAGATAGGTCGCCGGGTAGGACCACACGAAGCGGATGACGACGACCAGTACGAACACCGCGACGGCGTACCAGACGGCCTGCCCGACGCTGTACTCGCCGAGCCGTTCCACGACGTACCGCAATTGCAGCCCGATGAGCGCGAAGACCGACGACTCCAGGATGAACGCGACGACCTTCCAGACGGCGGCCTCCTGCAACCGTGTCTCGAAGTCGACCTGCCAGGAGCGGTGCCCCAGATAGAGGGCGACGGTCACGACGGCGAGCACACCGGAGGCGCCCACCTGCTCGGCGGCGGCGTAGGCGACGAAGGGGATCAGCAAGGAGAGCGTGTTCTGCAGGATCGCCTCCTTGAGATGGGTGCGCAGCCAGTGCAGCGGCACCATCAGCAGCAGGCCGACCCCGACGCCGCCGACCGCAGCCACCAGGAACTCGCGGACGCCGCCCGCCCAGCTCGCGCCCTCCCCGACGGCCGCGGCGAGCGCCACCTTGTAGGCCGTGATGGCGGTCGCGTCGTTCACCAGGGACTCGCCCTGGAGGATCGTGGTGATCCGCGCGGGCAGCCCCACGCGGCGGGCCACGGCGGTCGCCGCCACCGCGTCCGGCGGGGCGATCACGGCGCCGAGGACCAGCGCGGCGGTCAGCGGCAGGTCGGGGATGAGTTCGTACGCCAGCCAGCCCACCGCCACCGTGGCGAACAGGACGTAGCCCACCGACAGCAGCGCGACGGGTCTGAGGTTCGCCTTGAGGTCCAGATACGAGCTCTCCAGAGCCGCCGTGTGCAACAAGGGCGGCAGAATGAGCGGCAGGACGACATGCGGGTCGAGGGTGTACTGCGGCACGCCGGGCACGTACGACGCGACGAGGCCCACGGCGACGAGCAGGAGCGGCGCGGGCACCGGCGTCCGGCGGGCGAGGCCGGCCACCGCGGCGCTCGCCGCGACCAGTCCCACCAGTGGCAATACGTCCATGGCCCCGCCTTCCGCCCTACCTGATCACGCCACCCGTCGTAACCTGGCCATCATGAACGAGTGCCCGCACGTCGACGCGTTGCCGCACCCCGAGCCGCCCCCGCTGAGCGAGACCTGCCTGGAGTGTCTGGCCGTGGGCAGTCACCCTGTGCAACTACGGCTCTGCCTGGTCTGCGGCCATGTCGGCTGTTGCGATTCGTCGCCCTATAGGCACGCGACGGAGCACTTCAAGGAGACCGGACACCCGGTGATGCGGACCTTCGAGCCTGGTGAGAGCTGGCGCTGGTGCTTCGTGGACGCGGCTGTGGTCTGATCCGGACACCGCGCGCGCGGGCCGGGGTTGGACCGGCGGAGCCCGGGGTACGTCAATGCGGCGCTCCCTCTTTCCAATTGGGCCCGTCCACCCTCTAGCCACTGTGCGTACTCATATGCTTACTATGAGTGACAGCAATGGGCCGGGGGTCCCCGGGACAGGAAAGTCGGGCGCGCGGTAGCGTCACCGCAGATATATGTGGCGCATCACCCGGGGGAGCACCTCCGGAGCCCGAAAGTGCTTGTACCACCTTGGAGGTGAGGGTGTCCCAGATCGCAGGCGACCCCGGGAATCAGGACTTCGTGGAAGTCCGGCTGCCGGCTGAGGGTGCCTACCTGTCGGTGCTGCGGACGGCCACGGCCGGTCTCGCGGCGCGTTTGGACTTCACCCTCGACGAGATCGAGGACCTGCGCATCGCGGTCGACGAGGCCTGCGCGATCCTGCTTCAGCAGGCCGTCGCCGGCTCCGTCCTCAGTTGCGTGTTCCGTCTCGTCGACGACTCCCTGGAGGTGACGGTCTCGGCGCCGACCACCGACGGCCGCGCGCCGGAGCGTGACACCTTCGCCTGGACCGTGCTGTCGGCCCTGGCGGGCCAGGTGGACTCGTCCGTGGCCGAGGACAACACCGTCTCGATCAGCCTCTACAAGAAGCGCGGTGCGGGCCCCGGCCCGTCGTGATGAACGGGGACGGTCCGGTGCGGGACGACGAGCGCGGCACACGGGATCTCCCGGCCGACGACGCGGACGGGGTGCGGCGGCTGACGCCAGGCATCCCCGAGCAGCAGGCGCGGTCGCATCCGGAGGACCCGGCTAGTGAGGCACAGCAGGCAGCACCGGCCCCCGAGGCGCAGACGCGCGCAGGTACAGGGGGATCGGACGCGCGACGGGCGGGATGGATGAGCGACCACGAGCGACACGGTGAGCAGCACAGCGGGCGGGATCCGCAGGACCGCAGCGGTGCACGGGCGATGTTCATCGAACTGCGCAGCCTGAACGACGGCAGTCCCGAATACGCCGAGCTGCGCAATCGGCTCGTGCGCATGCACCTGCCCCTCGTCGAGCATCTGGCCCGCCGCTTCCGCAACCGCGGCGAGCCCCTGGACGATCTGACGCAGGTCGCCACGATCGGGCTGATCAAGTCCGTCGACCGGTTCGACCCGGATCGCGGCGTGGAGTTCTCCACGTACGCGACCCCGACGGTCGTCGGCGAGATCAAGCGGCATTTCCGGGACAAGGGCTGGGCGGTGCGCGTCCCGCGCCGCCTCCAGGAGCTGCGGCTGGCCCTGACCACGGCGACGGCCGAGCTGTCCCAGTTGAACGGCCGCTCCCCCACGGTCCATGAGCTGGCCGAGAAGCTGGGCATCTCCGAGGAAGAGGTCCTGGAGGGCCTGGAGTCGGCGAACGCGTACTCCACGCTCTCCCTGGACGTCCCCGACACGGACGACGAGTCACCGGCCGTCGCGGACACGCTGGGCGCCGAGGACGAGGCTCTGGAGGGCGTCGAGTACCGGGAGTCGCTCAAGCCGCTCCTGGAGGACCTGCCGCCGCGCGAGAAGCGCATCCTGCTGCTGCGCTTCTTCGGCAACATGACGCAGTCGCAGATCGCGCAGGAAGTCGGCATCTCCCAGATGCACGTCTCCCGGCTGCTGGCCCGCACGCTCGCCCAGTTGCGCGAGAAGCTCCTCGTGGAGGAGTAGCCGAGGCGCAGCGGACGCCTCGGCGGGACGAGCCGCATTAAGTGCCACGCTCTTTCGGGGGCGGCCCATGAGGACGACGAAAGGCGCCCGTCGCGTACAGCGCGGCGGGCGCCTTCGTGTGCCGTGAGCGGGCCCGGCGGGCGCCTAACGCGAGGACGAGCCCGGGGTCCGGATGCCGAGCGCGCGCGTGGTCGCCGGGTTCACCAGCAGGACGAGCCCGGTGATCGCCACGGCGGCGAGCACGATCCCGGCGGGCAGCAGCGGCGAGTCCGTGGTGACCAGCGTGTAGGCGACCGGCAGGGCCATGATCTGCGTGATGATCGCGGGCCCCCGGCTCCAGCTCTTGCGGGCGAGCAGTCCGCGCGCGGCGAGCAGCGGCAGCAGCGCGAGGACGATCAGGGTGATACCGCCGGTGACGGCCTGCTGACGGCTGTCGGGGTGCCCGGTCACGCCGGCGATGAGCATGTAGGCGCCGCCGACGACGAGGGCGACGCCTTCGAGCGCGGACAGGGCCGCGGCGGCGGTGAGGCGGCCGGGGCGGGGGCCCTCTTCGGCGGCGTTCTCGGGGGCGGGGTTCTGCTCTGAGGTCACCTCTGCAGCGTAGCCCCCGGCCCGGCCGGTCCCGGAGAGTGCGTCGGAGCACCGCCGCTCACCTGCGGCTCTTACCTGACTCCTACCTCGGTCCGAGTCGGCTCCCGGCCGCTGGGTACCCTGCAACCCATGCGTGCACTTCTCGTGGTCAATCCGGCGGCAACCACCACCAGCGAGCGCACGCGTGATGTCCTCATCCACGCGCTGGCGAGCGAGATGAAGCTGGAGGCCGTCACCACCGAGTACCGGGGCCACGCCCGTGACCTGGGGCGGCAGGCCGCTGAGAGCGAGGACATCGAGCTGGTCGTCGCCCTGGGCGGCGACGGCACGGTCAACGAGGTGGTGAACGGGCTGCTGCACGGCGGTCCCGACCTGGACCGGCTGCCGGGCCTCGCGGTCGTCCCCGGCGGCTCCACGAACGTCTTCGCGCGCGCTCTCGGCCTGCCGAACGAGCCCGTGGAGGCCACCGGCCAGCTCCTGGACGCCCTGCGCGAGGGCCGGGAGCGCACGGTGGGCCTGGGGCTCGCCGCGGGCACTCCGGGCACGGAGGACGAGGCGGTGCCCTCGCGGTGGTTCACGTTCAGCGCGGGGCTCGGGTTCGACGCCGGCGTGGTGGGTCGTGTGGAGCAGCAGCGGGAACGCGGCAAGCGTTCGACCCACGCCCTGTACGTGCGACAAGTAGTGCGTCAGTTCCTCGGTGAGCAGGACCGCCGGCACGGCACCATCACGCTCGAACAGCCGGGCGAGGACCCGGTCACGGATCTCGTGGTCTCCATAGTGAGCAACACCTCTCCGTGGACGTTCCTGGGCAACCGTCCGCTGTATCCCTCGCCGCTCGCGTCCTTCGACACCGGCCTTGACGTGCTCGGATTGAAGAAGCTGTCGACCTCGGCGGTGACCCGCTACGGCACCCAACTACTCATGTCGACGCCCGACCGCGGACCCCGTGGCAAGAACGCGGTCACGCTCCATGACCTGACCGACTTCACCTTGCATTCGAAGGTGCCCCTGCCCCTCCAGATGGACGGTGACCACCTGGGGCTGCGAACGAGCGTGACGTTCACAGGCGTACGCCGTGCACTGCGTGTGATTGTGTGAGTGGAAGGGCCCTTAGTCCTTTATCTCGAACGTTTGGGCTGGCATCCACCCCATGGAAGTACGGCTGTGACCTAGCCGACACCGAGGATTCCAAAAAAACTTTCCTGAAGGGGTTGTATCCGCCGCCGAGGTTTGCGAATCTCTACATGGCGCTCGGGACGGCCCGCAACATCGGCCCCCACAGAGAGCCCGAATCCCCTCCTCAAAGCAACGGACAGCCGTCGCACACGTGACGTCCGGCCCTTCACTTGTTGAGGGATTCGTGAAAGCGTTCACATTCACAAGCAACTTGCACGTAATACCAAGGAGAGGTAGCAGCCATGGACTGGCGTCACAACGCCGTTTGCCGCGAGGAAGACCCCGAGCTCTTCTTCCCCATCGGCAACACCGGTCCTGCGCTGCTGCAGATCGAGGAAGCCAAGGCCGTCTGCCGCCGCTGCCCCGTCATGGAGCAGTGCCTGCAGTGGGCGCTCGAGTCCGGCCAGGACTCCGGCGTCTGGGGTGGCCTCAGCGAGGACGAGCGCCGCGCGATGAAGCGCCGTGCCGCTCGCAACCGGGCCCGTCAGGCCTCCGCCTGATCCCCCACCCCCTACGAGCCTGAGCCCGGCGGCGCGTACAGCGAGTACGCATCTCCCGCCCCCGAGCCGCAGCGCGCAGTACCCCCGATGCTCCCCCAGGCTCAGCCCGGGACATGACCCGAGCAACGCGAGCAGTGAGCCCCGGAACCGTTTCACGGTCCGGGGCTCACTGCTGTGCGCGTACGGCAATGCCCGTATCTCGTCGTATGCCGCATTAAGTCGCACGTCTGCGCGCGAGAATGCACGTCTGCGCGTGTGAAGAAAGCGTGCAGCTTAATGCGGCTACTTCTGCGAGTTCACCGGAATGTCGAGCAGGACCTTTGTGCCGCGTTCGGGTGCGGGCACCATGTCGAAGGATCCGCCCAACTCGCCTTCCACCAGAGTTCGTACGATCTGGAGTCCGAGATTGCCGGCGCGCTTGGGATCGAAACCCTCGGGCAGACCGACGCCGTCGTCCTGAACAGTGATCAGCAGACGGGCGTCCTTGGTGGTGCCGCCGCGCACGGCCCCGACTTCCACCAAGCCGGTGTCGCCCTGCCGGAAACCGTGCTCCAGGGCGTTCTGCAGGATCTCGGTGAGAACCATCGACAAGGGCGTGGCGACCTCGGCGTCGAGGATGCCGAAGCGGCCGGTGCGCCGGCCGGTGACCTGGCCCGGGGAGATCTCCGCGACCATGGCGAGCACTCGGTCGGCGATCTCGTCGAACTCCACGCGCTCATCGAGGTTCTGGGACAGCGTCTCGTGCACGATGGCGATCGAGCCGACGCGCCGGACCGCTTCCTCCAGGGCCTCACGTCCCCGCTCCGACCCGATACGCCGGGCCTGGAGCCGCAGCAGCGCGGCGACGGTCTGGAGGTTGTTCTTCACCCGGTGGTGGATCTCCCGGATGGTGGCGTCCTTGGTGATCAACTCCCGCTCGCGCCGCCGCAGTTCGGTGACGTCGCGCAACAGTACGAGGGAGCCGATGCGGGTGCCCTTGGGCTTGAGGGGGATGGCCCTGACCTGGATCGATCCCTCCTCGCCCTCGATCTCGAACTCGCGCGGCGCCCATCCGCTGGCGAGCTTGGCGAGCGCCTCGTCCACCGGGCCCCTGGAGGGGGCGAGTTCGGCGGTGGTGCGGCCGAGGTGGTGGCCGACGAGGTCGGCGGAGAAGCCCAACCGGTGGTAGGCGGACAGGGCGTTGGGCGAGGCGTACTGGACGACGCCGTCCGCGTCGAGGCGGATCAGGCCGTCGCCCACGCGCGGGGAGGCGTCCATGTCGACCTGCTGCCCGGGGTACGGGAAGGTGCCCGCGGCGATCATCTGCGCCAGGTCGGACGCGGACTGGAGGTAGGTCAGCTCCAGGCGCGAGGGGGTGCGCACGGTGAGCAGGTTGGTGTTGCGCGCGATCACACCGAGGACGCGGCCCTCGCGGCGGACGGGGATGGACTCGACGCGCACCGGCACCTCCTCGCGCCACTCAGGGTCGCCCTCGCGCACGATGCGGCCCTCGTCGAGGGCGACGTCGAGCATGGGTCGCCGGCCGCGCGGCACGAGATGGCCGACCATGTCGTCCTGGTAGGAGGTGGGGCCGGTGTTCGGCCGCATCTGCGCCACGGAGACATACCGCGTGCCGTCACGGGTGGGCACCCACAGCACGAGGTCGGCGAAGGAGAGGTCGGAGAGCAACTGCCACTCCGAGACCAGCAGGTGAAGCCACTCGAGGTCGGTGTCGCCGAGGGCCGTGTGCTGGCGTACGAGATCGTTCATGGAGGGCACGAGCCGAGGGTACCCGGCGGCTCGGAGGGCCCTGAACCGTCCGGCGGCGGCCCACGCGCGCGGGGCCGGAAAGACCGACGGGCCGCGGCGCCGGGGGCGGGACCCTCAACCCGATCCCTGGCACCGCAGCCCTTCAGGTGCACCGACTGCCAGGTGTGCGGTTCCCGGCTGTCGATCGAGGAGCGACGCAGTCAGGGCAGAGAGCGCCGATTCCTCTGTCCGTCCTCCTGTGCGGGGAGGGCGGAGGCTTCTTCACGCATTGTGGACTAGACCATTCTCCGATGTCCATGCGTCGACACAGGATTGTTGTCGTCTCTTTCTCCGACGAACACCCCGCACGCACACTCCCCCGGCGGCTGTCCACCCGCAACGGCTTCAACCTATGTCATGCCTCACGGCCGGCGGACCCTCCAGGTTCAGGAAATCTTGTCCCGGCCCCCGCTTCCGGGAAATCTCCTCGAACGGAGGGGGTCCGGCCGGGGCGTGTACGGGGGTCGGGCGCACGGAGCCCCGGGCTGCCAGGGGACTTCAGCCGGCGGTCGCCGGCTGCGGCCAGGCCGTCATGGCGAGCGCGGCGACGGCCTCCAGGTCGGCCCGGCTCGCCCCGTCGCGGGACTGCTGGGACATGCCCTGGAAGACGGCCCCGACGAAGCGGGCGAGCGCGGCGGTGTCGGTACGGGGAGGCAGCTCGCCGGCGTCGACTCCCTGGCGCAGCCGGTCCTCGATGGCGGCGAGGCTCGCCCCGCGCTGGTCGCGCAGGGCCTGCTCGACCTCGGGGGTGGCGCAGTTGGTGGCGGCGTGGATCACGAGGCAGCCGTGCGGATGGCCGGGCGCGGTGAACTCGTCGGCGGCCTCGCGCAGCATCCGCTCGATGGCGCCCCGGGCGGTGGGCTCCTCGGTGAGGGCGCGGGCGGGGCCGGCGCCGTGGGTAGTGCCGTAGACCCGCACGACCTCCTCGAACAGAGTGCGCTTGTCGCCGAAGGCGGCGTACAGGCTCGGGGCGCCGATGCCCATCTCGCGGGTGAGGTCGGAGACGGAGGTCGCTTCGTAGCCGTTCTCCCAGAAGGCGCGCATGGCCTTCTCCAGGGCGGTCTCCCGGTCGAAGGAGCGGGGCCGTCCGCGCTGCTTGGTCGCCATGGGGTGAATTCTATAGCGTGCACTAGAAAACTGACCCGGGGGTGCGCTACGGTCATTTCCATAACGACCGATACAGATTCGGGGAGGAGTCGTCATGGGCGCACTCACGGGCAGGACGGCGCTGGTCACGGGCGCGAGTCGGGGCATCGGACGCGGGATCGCGCTGCGGCTGGCGCGGGACGGGGCGCGGGTCGCGGTGCACTACGGGAGCAACGAGGAGGCGGCGAAGGAGACGGTCGCGGCGATCGAGGAGGCGGGCGGGGCGGCGTTCGCGCTCGGGGCGGAGCTGGGGGCACCGCAGGCGGCCCGGGAGCTGTGGGAGCGGTTCGACGAGCACGCGGAGGGGGTGGACATCCTGGTGAACAACGCGGGGATCGGGACGTCGAGCCCCTTCGAGGAGATCGAGGAGCCGGAGTTCGACCGCCTCTTCGCGGTGAACGCGCGAGCACCCCTCTTTCTCGTCCAGCACGCACTCCCCCGGCTGCGGGACGGGGGCCGGGTCATCAACATCTCCTCGGGCGCCGCCCGCACGGCCCTCCTCCCGGACCTCATGCCGTACGCGATGACGAAGGGGGCGCTGGACGTCCTGACGCGTTACCTGGCGAAGGTGCTGGGCCCGCGCGGGATCACGGCGAACACGGTGGCGCCGGGCATCGTCGACACCGATGTGAACGCGGAGTGGCTGCGGGCGAGCGACGAGGCCCGCGCGCAGGCGGCGGCACTCTCGGTGTTCGGCGAGGTGGGGACGCCGGCGGAGATAGCGGACGTGGTGGCGTTCCTGGCCTCGCCGGACGGGCGCTGGGTCACGGGCCAGTGGGTGGACGCGACAGGGGGTTCGCTCCTGAACTGACTGAACCGACTGAACTGACTGAACCGAAGGGCGGCGCTCCAGTACAGGGAGGAGCGAGGACGCTCCAGTACAGGGAGAGGGGAGGACGCTCCGGCGCCGAGAGCACCGCGGCCGGCGTCGGCCACGACTGGGCGAGGGCACGGCGGGACTGGGGGTGCCGGGACTGGGGGCTGGGACCGGGGGTGCCGGAGCCGGGGGCGTCGAGACCGGGGACACCGGGATCGGGGGCGCCGGATCGGGGCGCCGAGGCCGGCCTCGGTCACCCCCTGCGGGCGGCTCGACATGCCGAGGGGGCGGGAAGCGTCGAGCATGGGCACAGGAGGGCGTGCGCGGGGCCTGACCGGCAGGGGCCACCTCTGCTAGATTGGTCTATACCACACGTCCTTCCAGTCCCCCTCTGACCAGAACGGCAGGCCCAGCGTGGAAGTTGTGATCGTTCCGGACGCCAAGGCAGGTGGCGAGCTGATCGCCGAGGCCATGGCCCAGTTGCTGCGGCGCAAGCCCGACGCGCTGCTCGGTGTGGCCACCGGCTCGACCCCGCTGCCCATCTACGAGGCGCTGACCGCCAAGGTGCGCGCGGGTGAGGTCGACGCCTCCCGGGCCCGTATCGCCCAGCTCGACGAGTACGTGGGGCTGCCCGCCGGGCACCCCGAGTCCTACCGGGCGACGGTGCTGCGCGAGGTCGTGGAGCCGCTCGGGCTGAGCGAGGCGTCGTTCATGGGCCCGGACGGCAGCGCGGACGACGTCCAGGCGGCCTGCGAGGCGTACGACAAGGCGCTGGTCGAGGCCGGCGGGGTCGACCTCCAGTTGCTCGGCATCGGCACCGACGGGCACATCGGGTTCAACGAGCCGTGCTCCTCGCTGGCCTCGCGGACCCGGATCAAGACGCTGACCGAGCAGACGATCCAGGACAACGCGCGGTTCTTCGACGGGGACCTGAGCCAGGTTCCGCGGCATGTCATCACCCAGGGCATCGGCACGATCCTGGAGGCGCGGCACCTGGTGCTGCTCGCCACGGGTGAGGGCAAGGCGGACGCCGTGGCGGCGACGGTCGAGGGGCCGGTGGCGTCCGTCGTGCCGGCGTCGGCATTGCAGATGCACCCGCACGCGACGGTCGTCGTGGACGAGGCCGCGGCCTCCAAGCTGAAGCTGGCGCACTACTTCCGGCACACCTACGTCAACAAGCCGGAGTGGCAGGGGCTGTAAGCGGCCCGCTCCGCTCCGCATGATGGTGCCGGCCACCCCCGCCCGGGGTGCCCGGCACCGCGCCGTTCCGGCAGACGCCTGGCCCTTACTGGCGCCTGCCCCCGACACCCTGCGCATCGGACACCCTGCACAACGGGCAAGGGCGGCGCGCGAACGCACCGCCCCTCCCCAGCGTCCCTTGGCCACCGGCGCTACCCGCACTACCGGCGCCACCTGCCCTACCGGCGCCCCCGCGCCCCGGCGCTACCGGCGCCCCGGCCCTACCGGCGCCCCCCGCGCCCCGGCGCTACCGGTGCCACCGGCGCTACTCCCGCCCGTCGCCCCCGACGTCCCCGCGGCCCCCCGGCAAGGGCCCCGCCACGACTTCTGCCGCTGCCTGGCCGCAGACTCTGGCTGCTCCGTGGGTGGCGATGTGGAGGGCGCCTCGGGGGGCGGCCGTGGGGACGCCCATCTCGACGACAACGGTGTCGGGGCGCGCCGCGAGGATCGTGTCGAGCGCGGCCCGCATCCACGGGTGCCGGTGTTCGTCGCGGACGACGGCGACGACGCGGCGGCCGTCTGCGGCGGCGAGGGCGGCGGCGCCCGCGTCCTCGCCCCGGTAGGAGCCGGACGTGGTGCCGGGCAGGAGCCGCTGGAGTTCGGCGGCGACGCCCCAGGGGGTCTCGTCGCCGACGGCGATGTTGGCGCCGGGGGCGAAGGACGCGACGTGGACCGGGCCGGTGATCGCGCCCCCGGCCGAAGCCGTGTCGGTGCCGGTGTCGGTGCCGGTGTCGGCGGCGCGGGTCACCGTGAGGGCGCGGCGGGCCGCGACCAGGCCGATGTCGCTGAGCGGGGCGGTGCTCGCGGCGGCCCCCGGGGCCTCGGCGGGGCGCGCGAGGGCGGTCCAGCGGGCGAGGGCGCGGACGCGTTCGGCGGCGTCGGCGAGGCGTTCCTCGGGCAGTTCGCCGGAGCGGACGGCGTCGACGAGGGCGTCGCGCAGCCGCGTGACGGTGTCCTCGTCGCACAGTCCGCCGCCCACGCAGATGGCGTCGGCGCCGGCGGCGATGGCGAGCACGCTGCCGCGTTCGATGCCGTAGGTGGCGGCGATGGCCTGCATCTCGATGCCGTCGGTGACGATGAGGCCGTCGTAGCCCATCTCCTCGCGGAGCAGCCCCGTGAGGATGCGGCGGGAGAGGGTCGCGGGCCGCTCCGGGTCGAGGGCCGGGACGAGGATGTGGGCGCTCATGACGGCGCGGCTGCCGGCGGCGATGGCCGCGCGGAAGGGCGCGAGGTCGCGGGCGTGCAGGACGTCGAGGCCGACGTCGATGCGGGGCATGTCGTGGTGCGAGTCGACGCCCGTGTCGCCGTGCCCGGGGAAGTGCTTGGTGCAGGCGGCGACCCCGGCGGCCTGCATGCCCTCGACGTAGGCGGCGGTGTGCCGGGCGACGAGGCCGGTGTCGGCGCCGAAGGAGCGGACACCGATGACGGGGTTGTCGGGGTTGGCGTTGACGTCGGCGGACGGCGCCCAGTTGAGGTTGACGCCGCAGGCGGCGAGCCGGCGGCCGAGTTCGTGGGCGACGCCGCGCGTCAGGTCCACGTCGTCGACGGCGCCGAGGGCGTGATTGCCGGGGAACGAGGAGCCCGTACGGACTTCGAGGCGGGTGACGTCGCCGGACTCCTCGTCGATGGCGACCAGGACGTCGTCGCGTTCGGCCTTCAACTGGGAGGTCAGGGCGGCGACCTGGTCCGGGGTGGCGATGTTGCGCCCGAACAGGCCGACGGAGGCGAGCCCTTCACCGAGGCTGCGCAGCACCCAGTCGGGCGCGGTCGTGCCGGTGAAGCCGGGCTGGAGGACCGCGAGGGCGTCGCGGGTCAGTGTGTCGGTGCCGCGTGCGATGGTCGTCATCGGGTGGCGTTATCCCTTCACGGCGCCGGCGGTCAGGCCGCTGACGGCCCTGCGCTGGAGGAAGACGAAGAGGATCAGGATCGGGACGGCGAAGAGCGAGGACGCCGCCATCGTCGCACCCCAGTCGTCGCCGAAGGCGGTACGGAACTGGGAGATCCACAGCGGGAGCGTCTGCGACTCGACGCTCTTGTTGAGGATGAGGACGAGGGGGAACTCGTTCCAGGCGGTGATGAAGCCGAACAGCGAGGTGGCCATGAGGCCGGGCGCCAGCAGCGGGAAGATCACCTTGACGAACGCCTGCGGGCGCGTGCAGCCGTCGACCATCGCGGACTCCTCCAGCTCCTTGGGCACGGCGGCGACGTAGCCGCGCAGCGTCAGGATCGTGAAGGGCAGCACCATCATCATGTAGAAGACGGTGAGCGGGACGAGGCTGTCGAGCATGTCGTTGTCGCGGACCAGCATGTAGATCGCGATGACCATGACCTCCCAGGGGGCCATCTGCGCGATCATGAACACGATGATGAAGCCGCGCCGCCCCTTGAACCGCATGCGGGCGAGGGCGAAGGACGCGACCAGCGCGATGGCCAGGGAGAGCACGACCGACAGGACGGTGACGGTGAGCGAGTTGCGCACCAGCGTCCAGAAGTGGTCGGCGTGGACGGCCTTGTCGAAGTGCTGGAGGGTGACGTTCGTCGGGATCCAGACGGGGCTGTCCGTGACGATGTCGTTGGTCGGCTTGAACGCCGTGGCGAACATCCAGTAGACGGGGAACGCGAAGACGACGAAGAGGGCGACGGCGGTCGCGTTGGGCCAGAAACGGCCGAAGAGTGAGCGCTTCACAGCTCGTCCTCCTCTTGCTTGAGCACCAGGCGCAGGTAGTACGAGGTCAGCGCGAGCAGCACCAGGATGGTCAGGAACGAGATGGCGGAGCCCATGCCGAAGTGCTGGTTGCCGACGCCCTCGACGAAGGCGTAGATCGGCAGGGTCTCGGTGAGCCGGTCCGGGCCGCCCTCGTTCATGGCGAAGATCTGCGGGAACGCCTTGAAGACCCAGATCACTTCGAGGAAGGTCGTGGCCAGCAGGAACGGCTTGAGGAAGGGCAGCGTGACGGAGGTGAAGGACTTCCACACGCCGGCGCCGTCGAGGGACGCGGCCTCGTACAGCTCCTTGGGGATGGTGGTCGTGGCGGCGTAGAGGTTGATCGCCACGAAGGGGATGGACTGCCACACGATGAGCAGGGTGACCACGGAGAAGGTGGACATCTGCGTGCCGAGCCAGTTGTGGTCGGCCATGGAGTGCCAGCCGAGCGAGTCGAGCACGGCGTTGATGACGCCGAAGCGCTGGGCGAACAGCCACTGGAAGACGGTGGTCGCCGCGAGCACGGGCATGGCCCAGGCGAGGACCAGGCCGAACATGAGCAGGAGCCGCATGCGGGTGCCGAGCCGGGCGATGAGCAGCCCGACGAGGGTGCCGATCACCATGATCAGGACGACGTTGACGGCAGTGAACAGGACCGTCCGCTCGACGACCTTCCAGAAGTCCGAACTGGTGAGGACTTCCTTGTAGTTGTCGAAGTCGTTCCACTCGGTGAGGTGGAGGATGAGCTGGCGCGGGTTGAGGTTCTGGAACGACAGCATGCCGTTCTTGACCAGGGGCCAGCCCAGCAGGACGAGCGTGGCCACCAGCGCCGGCAGCAGCAGGAGGTAGGGGGCGTACGCGCCGGCCCGGCGGCCGGGCGTCTTGCCGCCCGTGTCACGCGGGGGCGGTGCCTCGGTCTTGCGGACACCGGTCGCCCCGGCCGTGTCCGTGCCTTCGGTCTGCACTGACATGACTCGCCATCTCTTCCGTGGCCGTACGGTCGAACACGCCTGTGCCGGGGGGCGGCCAGGGCCTGTCCCGTGGGATCAGGACCCGGCGGCCGCCCCCCGGCGCGCGAAGGTCAGTTCTTCTGCGCGAGGCGCTTGTTGATCTCGCCCTCGACGGCCTTGGCGGCCTCGGCGGGCGACTTACCGTTGAGCACGGAGGTCATGTAGTTCTTGATCGGGTTCGGGGTGTTCTCCACCGCGGCCCACTCGGGGATGAGCGGGGTGGTGCCACCGAACTCGGCGGCCGGGGCGGCGGCCTCGGCGACGACGTTGCCCTTGAGGTTGGACTCCAGGGACTTCTTGTTCGGGATGACGCCGTTCTCCTTGGCGAGGGCACCCTCGAACTTGTCGCCCAGGGCCAGCTTCAGGAACTCCTTGGCCAGCTCCTGCTTCTTGCTGCCCGCGGCGACCGCGAAGTTCGAGCCGCCGAGGAAGACGCCCTCGGGCTTGTCGGCGGTCTCACCGGGGATGGTGAAGTAGCCGATGTTCTTCTCGATCTTCTTGTTGGCGGCGATGGCCGTGCCGGCCTCCCAGCCCATGCCGATGAAGGCGCCGGTCTTGCCCTTGGCGAAGACCTCGGCCTGCTGCGGGGTGGCCTCGTCCTTGTCCTTGGGGGCCTTGGAGTAGGAGGCGTACTTCTTGTAGATCTCCATGGCCTTGCCCACCTTGGGGTCGGCGAGGTTGGAGACGTACTTGTCGCCTTCCTTCTTGACGAGGTCGGCGCCCTGGCCGATGGTCAGGCCGTCGAAGAAGTACCAGTTCTGGCCGGGCATGTAGAGCGGCTCGGCGTCCGTCTTCTTGCCGATGGTCTCCAGGTCCTTGAAGAACTCGTCCCGGGTCTTCGGGGTGTCCTTGATGCCGGCGTCGGCCCAGACCTTCTTGTTGTAGATGACGACGCGGTTGGCGAAGTACCACGGCGCGGCGTACTGCTTGCCCTCGTAGACGGAGGACTTGGAGACGGAGTCGGTCCACTCGGAGCCGATCTCCTTCTTGAGGTCGCTCAGGTCGGCGAGGCCGCCGGTGGCCGCGTAGGCGGGCGTCTGGGTGTTGCCGACCTCGATGACGTCCGGCGGGGTGGACTCGGAGAGCGCCGTGGTGATCTTCTGCTGGATGCCGTCCCACTTCTGGGTCTCGAACTTCAACTTGGCGCCGGTCTTCTTCTCGAAGGCAGCCTGCAGATCCTTGGTCCACTTGGGCGGCGTGGAGCCGTCCATCGCCCAGACGGTCAGCGTCTGGCCCTTGAAGCTCTCCGGGCCCGCCTTCTTGTCGCTGGACTTGTCGTCGCCGCCGCCACACGCCGCGATCGAGACCAACATGCCCGCGACGCCGATGGCCGCAATGAGCTTGCGCTTCATGTCACCCTCCTCAGGGATGCCTGCAACCCCCCACCCACAGCGATGACATACGGCGAGCACGCGAAGGCGTACGCGGATACGGCTGATGGGACTGGGATCTGGTCTCTAATGGTGTAGACCAGTACCGGGAGCTTGGCCCAGACCAATAGGGCTGTCAAGGGTGGCCGAGAAAGGACTGTGCGTCCGTTATCGGAACGACACCGACCGGCTTCGCCCGAGGGGACCCAGGGGGGACACAGGGGGCCACAGAGGCGGAGGCCGGCCCGGGGAACCGCTCCCATCGGGCGGCGGCGTGGACTAGACCAGGCGGTCACCGGGCGGTATAAGGAGGGATCACGGAGCGTGCGAGGACTCCCCCGCCGCGCGCCGTGCCACGATGTGAGCCGTGGCCGATGGGGTACGTCGGTCGCATCGGCACCGGAGCCGGGAAGGCGGAGCATGAGCACCGACGTCAGCAGTGCGGAGAACGAGAGCGGGGCGCCCGTCCGTACCGCACGCGTGCCCAAGTACTACCGCCTGAAGAAGCACCTGCTCGACATGACGGAGACGCTGCCCCCGGGCACCCCGGTCCCGCCCGAGCGCACGCTCGCCGCCGAGTTCGACACCTCCCGCACCACGGTCCGCCAGGCCCTCCAGGAGCTGGTCGTCGAGGGCCGGCTCGAACGCATCCAGGGCAAGGGCACCTTCGTCGCCAAGCCCAAGGTCTCCCAGGCGCTCCAACTCACCTCCTACACCGAGGACATGCGCGCCCAGGGCCTTGAGCCCACCTCGCAGCTCCTCGACATCGGGTACGTCACCGCCGACGACACCCTCGCGGGCCTCCTCGACATCACGACCGGCGGGCGCGTCCTGCGCATCGAGCGGCTGCGCCTGGCGAGCGGCGAGCCCATGGCCATCGAGACCACGCATCTGTCGGCCAAGCGCTTCCCCGCGCTGCGCCGCAGCCTCGTCAAGTACACATCCCTCTACACCGCGCTCGCCGAGGTCTACGACGTCCGTCTCGCCGAGGCCGAGGAGACCATCGAGACCTCGCTCGCCACCCCGCGCGAGGCCGGGCTGCTCGGTACGGACGTGGGGCTGCCGATGCTGATGCTCTCCCGGCACTCCATCGACGGCTCGGGCAAGCCCGTGGAGTGGGTGCGCTCGGTCTACCGGGGCGACCGCTACAAGTTCGTCGCGCGCCTCAAGCGCCCCATCGACTGACAACTGCCCCGCCCGCCGGGCCGGTTCGTCCCGGTCCGGCCCCGACTCGCCTTTCCGGCACGTCCGTTATGCGGACAGGGGTTCCATGAGGCGGGACTCTCGCTTAGATTTCCCGCACGTTAAAGAAGACATAAGTGGGACCAGCGAGGGGACGGGAGCCTGCGTCATGTCCGATGCGCCTGAAGTGAAACCACCGGTGATCACACCGGTGCGCGTGATCATCGCCCTCTGTCTGGTGGCGCCGTTCGTCGCCATGCTCTGGGTCAGCTCGTACGCGAAGATCGACCCCACGTTCATCGGCATCCCGTTCTTCTACTGGTACCAGATGCTCTGGGTCGTCATCTCGACGGCGCTGACCATGCTCGCGTACAAGCTGTGGCAGCGTGACCAGCGCTCCCGTAAGACCTCGGGAGGCGCGGCGTGAACGACGGCGTGAACGGCGTCGCACTCGCCGTCTTCATCTTCTTCTTCGTGGCCGTCACGGTCATGGGCTTCCTCGCCGCGCGCTGGCGCAAGGCCGACGCCGAGGCCAGCCTCGACGAATGGGGCCTGGGCGGGCGCTCGTTCGGCACCTGGATCACCTGGTTCCTGCTCGGCGGCGACCTCTACACCGCGTACACCTTCGTCGCCGTCCCCGCGGCGATCTACGCGGCGGGCGCCTCCGGCTTCTTCGCGGTGCCGTACACGATCCTCGTGTACCCGCTGATCTTCACGTTCCTGCCGCGCCTGTGGTCGGTCTCGCACCGGCACGGGTACGTCACGACCTCCGACTTCGTGCGCGGCCGGTTCGGCTCCAAGGGGCTGTCCCTCGCCGTCGCGGTCACCGGCATCCTCGCCACGATGCCGTACATCGCACTGCAACTCGTCGGCATCCAGGCCGTCCTGGACGTCATGGGCATCGGCGGCGGCGAGAACACCAACTGGTTCGTCAAGGACCTGCCGCTGCTGCTCGCCTTCGGCGTACTGGCCGCGTACACGTACTCCTCGGGCCTGCGCGCCCCCGCGCTGATCGCCTTCGTGAAGGACACCCTGATCTACCTCGTGATCGCGGTGGCCATCATCTACATCCCGATCAAGCTCGGCGGCTTCGACGACATCTTCGCCGCGGCCGGCAAGAAGTTCTCCCAGATCAATCCGGCGACCGACAAGCCCGTCGGGGCGCTCGCCCCCGGCTCGCAGGGCACCTGGACGTACGCGACGCTCGCGCTCGGCTCGGCGCTCGCGCTGTTCATGTACCCGCACTCGATCACCGCGACGCTCTCCTCCAAGAGCCGCGACGTGATCCGCCGCAACACCACGATCCTGCCGCTGTACTCGCTGATGCTGGGCCTGCTCGCGCTGCTCGGCTTCATGGCGATCGCGGCCGGGGTGAAGGTGCAGAACGGGCAGCTGGCGATCCCGCAGCTGTTCGAGGACATGTTCCCCGACTGGTTCACGGGCATCGCGTTCGCGGCCATCGGCATCGGCGCGCTGGTGCCGGCCGCCATCATGTCGATCGCGGCGGCGAACCTGTTCACGCGCAACATCTACAAGGACTTCCTGAAGCCCGACGCGACGCCCGAGCAGGAGACCAAGGTCTCCAAGCTGGTGTCGCTGCTCGTGAAGGTCGGCGCGCTCGCCTTCGTCCTCACCATGGACAAGACGGTCGCCATCAACTTCCAGCTCCTGGGCGGCATCTGGATCCTCCAGACGTTCCCCGCGCTGGTCGGCGGCCTGTTCACCCGCTGGTTCCACCGCTGGGCGCTGCTCGCGGGCTGGGCCGTCGGCATGGTGTACGGCACGGTCGCCGCGTACGGGGTGGCCTCGCCGACGCAGGCCCACTTCGGCGGCTCGGCGAAGGAGATCCCGGGCATCGGCCAGATCGGCTACATCGGCATGACCGCCTTCGTCCTGAACGTCGCCGTCACCGTCGTCCTGACCTTCGTCCTGAAGGCGCTGAAGGCCCCGGAGGGCGTCGACGAGACGTCTCCCTCGGACTACACCGCCGACGCGGGCGACAAGGGCGTCAAGGTCGAACTGCCCACCGTGGGGGCCTCCGGCCACTGAGCCCCGGCGCCCGCCGCCCCCCTCGTCAGCGCACGAGCCCCTCCCTGGTGGAGGGGCTCGTGCGCTTACCGTGTCCCCCTGACCACCTACGGAGGAGAACCGCCATGCCCGCACCCATCGTCCTCGACAGCGACCCCGGCATCGACGACGCCGTAGCCCTCCAGTACCTGCTCGGCACCGGGCTGTGGGACCTCAAGGCGTACACGACCGTCGGCGGCAACGCGCCCGCCGAGCAGACCTTCCGCAACGGCCGCTCGCTGGCCCGCGCCTTCGGCATCGACGGCGACGTGCCAGTCCACCGGGGTGCCGGACGCCCGCTGACGCGGCTGCCGTACTCGGCCGCCGGCGAGTTCCACGGTGCGGGTGGCCTCGGCACCGAGTCCCTCGCCGCGTCGGCCGTCCCGGAGCTGACCGAGTCCTCCGCGCAGGCCATGCTGCGTCTCTCGCGTACGTACGAGGGTGAGCTGACGGTGTGCGCGACCGGGCCGCTCACCAATGTCGCCATCGCGCTCAGCGAGGACCCCGGGTTCGCCCGGCGGGTCAAGCACCTGGTGTTCATGGGCGGCGCGGCCGAGGTGCCGGGCAACATCACGCCCGTCGCCGAGTTCAACGCCTGGGCCGATCCGGACGCCGTGGACATCGTCGTCTCCTCCGGCATCCCGTACACGATGGTCGGGCTCGACGCGACGCACGGCTGGCGCTTCCGCGAGCAGGATCTGACGGTCCTGGAGGAGGCGGGCGCCGGGCAGGAGCTGACCGCGCGCCTGATGCGGTTCTACCTGAACGCCTACCGCGCCGCCGAGGGCTGCCCGCTGCACGACCCGCTGGCCGTCGGGGTCTGCGCCGACGAGTCGTTCGTGACCGCCGCCGAGGGCACCGTCGTCGTGGAGTGCGCGAGCGAACTGACGCGCGGCAAGACCGTGTTCATCCCGCACGACGCGGACTACCCGCGCGCCTACTACCAGGAGTCCCCGCTGGTGTCCGGCCGCACCCGGCACCGGGGCCGCGTCGCCCTCGGCACCGGCCCGCGCGACTTCACGCAGGACTTCGTCGCGGGCCTGCTGAAGTGGCCCGCCGTCTGACGAAGCCGTACGGCACCGCCCACCCCGACACAACATGTGGGCATGCTTCAGAGCACCGGCACAACATGTATGCTCGCTCTCGCTGTCGCAGCAGGGGAATCCGGTGCGAATCCGGAACTGTCCCGCAACGGTGAACGTACGCCCGCAAAAGGCCCGTACGTGAGTCCGATGACCTGCCGACGGCACGCCCGAGCCGCCCGGCCCGGGCGTCCACGACGTCCGGGCCTCGCGGAATGGGCCGGTGACGCGGGCCGCTTCGTGCGTGTGCCCGGGCCACTTCCTCCCCGCGGGCCCCGAGCCCAGCGAGGGAGAGCCCCACGTGACCATCGCGCCCGTCGATCCTGCGTCAGCCGCAGCCGGCGCCGATGCCGACGCCCCCGGGACCGCGCTGCTGCGCACCCTGACGGAGCTGACCGCCGACCTCCCCGACACCGACCCCGGCCGGGTCGCCGCCGCCGCGCTGCGCGGACGCAGCGCCCGCGCGGACGAGGCCGAGCTGCGGGAGCTGGCCACGGAGGCGGCGGCCGGGCTGATCTCCGAGGACCCGGCGTACTCTCGGCTCGCCGCGCGGCTGCTGACCCGGTCGATCGCCGCGGAGGCCGCCTCGCAGGGCGTCACGTCCTTCACCGCGTCCGTCGCCACCGGCCACCGCGAAGGGCTCGTCGCGGACCGCACGGCCGCCTTCGTCCGCACGCACGCCGCGTACCTGGACGCCCTGATCGACGTGCGCGCCGACGACCGCTTCGGCTACTTCGGCCTGCGCACCCTCTACAGCCGCTACCTGCTGCGCCACCCGATCACCCGCAAGGTCGTCGAGACGCCCCAGCACTTCATGCTGCGGGTCGCGGCCGGGCTCGCCGACGACGACAGCGTCCGCGCGCTCGACGAGGTGACCGCCCTGTACGGCCTGATGAGCCGGCTGGACTATCTGCCGTCCTCGCCGACCCTGTTCAACTCCGGCACCCGACACCCGCAGATGTCGAGCTGCTACCTGCTGGACTCGCCGCTGGACGAGCTGGACTCGATCTACGACCGCTACCACCAGGTGGCCCGCCTGTCGAAGCACGCCGGCGGCATCGGCCTGTCGTACTCCCGCATCCGTTCGCGCGGCTCCCTGATCCGGGGCACCAACGGCCACTCCAACGGAATCGTCCCCTTCCTCAAGACGCTGGACGCCTCCGTCGCCGCCGTCAACCAGGGGGGCCGCCGCAAGGGTGCCGCCGCCGTCTACCTGGAGACCTGGCACGCGGACATCGAGGAGTTCCTGGAGCTGCGCGACAACACCGGTGAGGACGCGCGCCGTACGCACAATCTGAACCTCGCGCACTGGATCCCCGACGAGTTCATGCGCCGCGTCGCCGAGGACCGCCCCTGGTCGCTGTTCTCGCCGTCGGACGTGCCCGAGCTGGTGGACCTGTGGGGCGAGGAGTTCGACGCCGCCTACCGCCGCGCCGAGGCCGAGGGCAAGGCCCAGCGGACCGTCGCCGCCCGCGATCTGTACGGCCGCATGATGCGCACCCTCGCGCAGACCGGCAACGGCTGGCTGACCTTCAAGGACGCCGCCAACCGCACCGCGAACCAGACGGCGGAGCCCGGCCACACGGTCCACTCCTCGAACCTGTGCACGGAGATCCTGGAGGTGACGGACGACGGGGAGACGGCCGTGTGCAACCTCGGCTCCGTCAACCTCGGCGCGTTCGTCGACACCGACGCCGGCGACATCGACTGGGAGCGCCTGGACGCGAGCGTCCGTACGGCAGTGACGTTCCTCGACCGGGTCGTCGACATCAACTTCTACCCGACCGAGCAGGCGGGCCGCTCCAACGCCCGCTGGCGCCCGGTCGGCCTCGGCGCGATGGGCCTCCAGGACGTCTTCTTCCAGCTCCGGCTGCCCTTCGACTCGCCCGAGGCCAAGGCGCTGTCCACGCGGATCGCCGAGCGGATCATGCTCGCCGCGTACGAGGCGTCCGCCGACCTCGCCGAGCGCGGCGGCCCGCTGCCCGCGTGGGACAAGACCCGCACCGCGCGCGGGGTGCTGCACCCCGACCACTACGCCACCGAACTTGCCTGGCCCCAGCGGTGGGCCGCGTTGCGGGAACGTATCGCCGCCGTCGGCATGCGCAACGCGCTGCTGCTCGCCATCGCGCCGACCGCGACCATCGCCTCCATCGCGGGCGTCTACGAGTGCATCGAGCCGCAGGTCTCCAACCTGTTCAAGCGCGAGACGCTGTCCGGTGAGTTCCTCCAGGTCAACTCGTACCTCGTGGACGAGCTGAAGCGGCTCGGGGTGTGGGACGCGCGCACCCGCGAGGCGCTCCGCGAGGCCAACGGCTCGGTCCAGGGCCTCACCTGGATCCCCGCCGAGGTCCGCGAGCTGTACCGCACCGCGTGGGAGATCCCGCAGCGCGGGCTCATCGACATGGCGGCGGCCCGCACGCCCTTCCTCGACCAGGCCCAGTCCCTGAACCTGTTCATGGAGACGCCGACCATCGGCAAGCTCTCCTCGATGTACGCGTACGCCTGGAAGTCGGGCCTGAAGACGACGTACTACCTGCGCTCGCGCCCGGCGACGCGTATCGCCCGCGCGGCCGGCCGCTCCACGGTCCCGGCCCCGGCCGCCCCCGAACCGACCGCTGTCCCGGCCGACGCCGACGCGGTCGCCTGTTCCCTGGAAAATCCCGAGTCCTGCGAGGCATGCCAGTAATGACCACCGCTCCCACGGAAAAGAACCTGCTCGACCCGGGCTTCGAACTGACCCTGCGGCCCATGCGCTACCCGGACTTCTACGAGCGCTACCGCGACGCCATCAAGAACACGTGGACGGTCGAGGAGGTGGACCTCCACTCGGACGTCGCCGACCTCGCCAAGCTGTCGCCGGGCGAGCAGCACATGATCGGGCGCCTCGTCGCGTTCTTCGCCACGGGTGACTCGATCGTCGCCAACAACCTCGTGCTGACGCTGTACAAGCACATCAACTCCCCCGAGGCGCGGCTGTATCTGAGCCGGCAGCTGTTCGAGGAGGCCGTGCACGTCCAGTTCTATCTGACGCTGCTCGACACCTATCTGCCCGACCCGCGGGACCGGGCGGCGGCCTTCGCGGCGGTGGAGAACATCCCCTCGATCCGCGAGAAGGCCGAGTTCTGCTTCACGTGGATGGACTCGGTGGAGCAGATGGACCGGCTGGAGAGCCGCGCCGACCGCCGCCGCTTCCTGCTCAACCTGATCTGCTTCGCCGCCTGCATCGAGGGCCTGTTCTTCTACGGCGCCTTCGCCTACGTCTACTGGTTCCGCTCGCGGGGTCTGCTGCACGGGCTCGCCACGGGCACCAACTGGGTGTTCCGCGACGAGACGATGCACATGAGCTTCGCGTTCGACGTGGTGGACACGGTCCGCAAGGAGGAGCCGGACCTCTTCGACGACGAACTGCGCACGCAGGTCACCGACATGCTGCGCGAGGCCGTGGAGGCGGAGCTGCAGTTCGCCCGCGACCTGTGCGGCGAGGGCCTGCCCGGCATGAACACGGACTCGATGCGCCAGTACCTGGAGTGCGTCGCCGACCAGCGCCTGGTGCGCCTCGGCTTCGC
Source organism: Streptomyces sp. NPDC107550 (assembly GCF_055639095.1). NCBI lineage: Bacteria > Bacillati > Actinomycetota > Actinomycetes > Kitasatosporales > Streptomycetaceae > Streptomyces > Streptomyces sp. NPDC107550. The sequence goes on along the minus strand of NZ_JBVKBC010000003.1, from coordinate 270,949 downwards.
GCCGGTGTACGGCTCGGAGAACCCGTTCTCCTTCATGGAGTTGCAGGGCGTCCAGGAGCTGACCAACTTCTTCGAGCGGCGGCCCTCGGCTTATCAGGTCGCGGTCGAGGGCTCGGTCGAGTTCGACGAGGAGTTCTAGGAGGGACACGCCCTTCGGGCCGGGCGTCAGGCGGCGCGGGTGAAGCGGGCGCGGGAGGACTCGAACCCCTCCCGCGCCTGCCGCAGTTGGCGGTCGACGCGCCGCTCGTGTGCGATCCCGTACAGGGAGGGCACGGCCAGGAGGAGGAAGACGGCGAGGACGGTGAGGTAGTTCAGCGCGGTGTTCATGTCTCTACTGTCGTCCGCCGGGGCCCCGCGCGGCAGTGGCAGGACTGACACGCACCCTCGAATTCCTGCCAGCGATGCGGCACACTGTCGGCCATGCTGAAGAACGTGGCCGCGGTGCTGCTCCAAGGCGTCCATCCCTTCGAACTCGGCGTGGTGTGCGAGGTGTTCGGCCTCGACCGCTCCGACGCGGGGCTGCCCGCGTACGACTTCGCGGTGGTCTCCGCGCAGGGCCCGTCCCTGTCCACACACGTTCCGGGCCTGACCGTCTCCACGCCCTACGGACTGGAGCGGCTCGCCTCCGCCGACCTCGTCTGCGTCCCCGCCGCCGCCCGCCCGGCGGACGGCTATCCCCCCGAGCTGCTGGACGCGCTGCGGGCCGCCGTCGCGCGCGGGGCGCGGGTGCTGAGCGTCTGCTCGGGCGTCTTCGTGCTCGCGGAGGCGGGACTGCTCGACGGCCGCCGCTGCGCGGTCCACTGGCGGTACGCGGACGATCTGGCCCGCGCCTTCCCGCGCACCCGCGTCGACCCGGACGTGCTGTACGTGGACGAGGGCCCGGTGATCACCTCCGCGGGCACGGCCGCGGGCATCGACGCGTGTCTGCACCTCGTGCGCACCGAACACGGCCCGGACGTGGCGAACGCGGTCGCGCGCCGCATGGTCGTGCCCCCGCACCGCGACGGCGGTCAGGCGCAGTACGTGGAGCGCCCGCTGCCGCCGACCCGCTGCGACACGGTCGGCGAGGTCCTGGCCTGGATGGAACGGCATCTGGACCAGCAGGTGACCGTGGAGGAGCTGGCCGCGCGGGCGCTGATGTCGCCGCGCACCTTCGCCCGCCGCTTCCAGCAGGAGACGGGCACCACGCCCTACCGCTGGCTGCTGCGCCAGCGCGTCCTGTACGCCCAGGAGTTGCTGGAGCGCACGGACGAGACGGTGGACGCGGTCGCCGCGCGCTGCGGGTTCGGCAACGCGCCCGCGATGCGCCATCAGTTCATGAAGGTGCTCGGCACCACACCCCACGCCTTCCGGCGGACCTTCCGCGTCCCCGCGCCCGTACGACGTGAACGGCCCGCCGTCCCGGATGGTTCCGGGCGGCGGGCCGTTCACGGTTGAGCGTTGTCGGTTCCTCGGGCCTTCTAGGTCCCCCGGGCCTTGTCGGGAGCCGCGCCTAGTCGCGGGCCTCGACCTTCAGCAGGGCGCGCCGGGGCTGGAGCGTGATGCCGATGCGGGGCGTGCCGTCGGTCTCGGGCGCCGGGGTCAGCCGCCACTTCTGCACCACCGCGCCCAGCGCCAGCGAGAGTTCCGCCATGCTGAAGTGGTCGCCGGGGCACTTGCGGTTGCCGACGCTGAACGGGGCGTGCGCGGCCGGTGTGACGTCGGCGGCGCGCTCCGGGAGCCAGCGGTCGGGGTCGAAGCGGAGGTGCTCGCGGAACGCGCGCGCGTCGCGCTGCATGGCGAGCGGGCTGTAGACGATGTCCGCTCCGGCCGGAATGCGGTATCCGCCGAGGGTGGTGTCGACGGCGGCGAGCCGTGTCAGAATCCAGACGGCAGGCCGAATCCGCATGCCTTCCGTGATGAGATTCCGCATATATGCGAGTTCTTTGACGTCACCGAAAGCGATCGGCCGGCCACCGGTGACCGATTCCACCTCCTCGTACAACCTCCTTTCGTGCTCGGGGTGTTCGGCGAGAAGTTGAAGGATCCACGTGAGGGTCTTCGCCACATTCTCGGCGCCGGCCACGACGAGGGAGACGACTTGGTCGTGCACCTCCTGCTCGCCGACCGTTTCGCCATTCTCGTCGCGGTCGTCCAGCAATGCGGCGAGCAGATCGTCCGGATTGCTTCCGGCGGCGGTCTGCGCCCGTCGTTCGGCGATGATCTCGTCGACCAGGCGGTGCAGATCGGCCAGCGCGTTCTCGAATCGCCGATTGGCCGGCAGCGGCAGCCGGTACAGCGGGCCGAAGGACAGGATCATCCGCCGGTACAGGCCCTCGAAGACGGTGTGCAGGGCCGTACTGAGCCGGTCGGCGCGCTCGTCGATCGAGTCGACCTGGAGCACCGAGCGGGCGACGACCCGCGTCGCCGTACGGAAGGTCTCCTCGCCCATGTCCACGGTGGCGCCCACGCTCCAGCGGCCGGCCATCGCGCGGGTCTCCTCCTCCATCACGCGCGCGTACTCGTGGATCTTGTCCATGCGGAACGCGGGCTGGATCGCCCGGCGCTGGCGGCGGTGCAGCGGGCCGTTGCTGGTCGCCACGCCCTTGCCGAGAAGCACGCCCATGGTCTCCCACAGCGGGCCGCCGACCAGGAAGTCGGGGCTCTTGAGGAGCGCGGCCACGAGGTCGGGGTCGCACACGGCGTACGCGGTCTTCGGTCCGAGGCGCAGACGTACGACCTCGCCGCCGTCACGCAGCCGGGTCAGGAAGCCGAGCGGGTCGCGCAGCAGGTTCCAGGCGTGGCCGAGCAGCGGGGCACCGCCCGGCGCGGGTGGTGGCTCGCCGGGGCCGGGTCCGGCGCCCGCCGTGGCCGGGGGCAGGGTCGATCCGACGCTCATGCGCACTCCCCCACCTGGTCCGGCTGTTCGTCCGATATGTAGGGCGGAGTGGCGCGGTCGTCCCAGCTGTCGACCGCGTACCGCCCGGACTCGTGGTGGAACCAGTAGACGGAGCTGAACCAGTTGCGCATATTGGCGACGCTGCACCTGAGGGCCGCCGCGAGTTCTTTTCCGTGCGGCCCCACGTTCTCGGTGACGGCCGCGAGCCGTTCCACTTCCTGTTCCGCCGCGAGGAAGTCCTCGATGGTTCCCTCCACCCGGCGGCGGACTTCCGCTATCGCTTCCTGGAGGGACATCCCCTCGTGTTTGATGAGGGATATTCCAAGGTTGTGCAATTCTTCGCCCGCGAGTTCCTTGGGGAGCGAGCAGAGGTCGTTGTACCAGGCGGCGAAATCCTGGCAGGCGAGCGCCGCCCGCGTGAATGCCTCGTTCTTCCGCACCCAGGCCGGGAGTTCGTACTGCGCGGTGGGTTCCAGCAGGTCGAGCCATATCCAGTGGGCGAAAGTGTTGCGCCGCAGCGCGATGTATTCGTCCACCGTCGGGACGGTGCCGGTGATCCGGTTCTGGAACTCCTGGTCGTACGCGTCGATCACCACATGGAAGTGGCGGGCGAACCGCGCGTTCCACGTCCGGCTCAGCGAGCCGTACAGCCGCTCGACGCTCTCCGCGAACCCCGCCACCAGCGGATCTGTGTGGCCGGTGTGAAGATGTGGGGCATCTGTGGCCGCGTGCAGTTGAACCGCGAGCCGCCGCCAGCTCGCCACTCTGCCGTGGATCACATCGCGGTCGTGGCGGTCGTCCCAGACGAAGAACCACGCGCTGTAGTCGCAGATCGCGGCGATCACATCGTCGGGTGCCCCGAGGTAGTAGCCCGCCATGAGGTCCGTGTAGCACAGGCCATCGGCATATTTCTTCACCTTGTCGGCGGACATCAGGCGTTTTTCGAGCAACCAGGAGCGGGTCTTCTCCTGAAGCTGGGGCCAATACGGGTGCAGATTGCGAGGAAACGCATCCTCGATCACCGGTAGTGCCAGCGCCGGTGGGACCGCTGTGTGTGGATAAGCAGGCACGAACAAACCCCTCTCTGCCGCCTGAAGGCGTGCGCCCCTCTCGCGGTGCCGGGCGCGCGCCGTTGCGTATCCCCGCGCTTTCTATTCAGCACTACAACTGACCGTTCTGGGAACGGATTTGCCCTCCTCACTCCAAGAGACCGCCGGAATCGTCCCCTTACATGACCGAATATGGGCCGACGGAGATGCCGGCCCGGGCGCGGACGTGGGCGCGGACGCGGGCAGCACGACGAGCGGCGCCCGGCCGGAAGGTTCCGGGCCGGGCGCCGCTCGTCGCTGGGTGCGGGGTGGGGTCAGTCGTTGGGGACCACCGGGTAGCGGGGGGTGCCCTCCGCCATCTGCTTCAGCGCGTCCTTCCGCTCCCGCTTGGAGAGGCGGTCGATGTACAGGTAGCCGTACAGGTGGTCCGTCTCGTGCTGGAGGCAGCGCGCGAAGTAGCCGGTGCCGCGGACCGTGATCGCGTTGCCCTTCTCGTCCTGGCCGGTGACCACCGCGTAGTCGGGGCGGGCCAGTTCGGCGTACGCCGTCGGTACGGACAGGCAGCCCTCGTTGGAGTCGTCCAGGCGGCGGCGCTCGGCGGGCAGCTCCTGGAGCACGGGGTTGCACACGACGCCGGTGTGGCGCACGCCCTCGTCGTCGGGGCAGTCGTAGACGAAGACCTTGAGGTCGACGCCGATCTGGTTCGCGGCGAGGCCGACGCCTTCCGCTGTGCGCTGGCTGGCGAACATGTCGTCGACGAGGCGGGCCAGCTCGTCGTCGAAGGCGGTGACGTCCTTGCACTCCTTGTGCAGTACCGGGTTGCCGACGACGGTGATCGGGCGCGATGTGCCGCGCTCGCGGTACGCGGCCTCTCGGGCCTCGCAGTCCTCCGTGTCGATGACGAAGCCCTCGTCGTCGACGGGGAGCACGCCGCCGTGCTGCTTCTCGGTCTCCTGCTGCGCCATGAGCGACGTGAGCCTTCCTGAGCTACCGGAACTTTTCCCCTACACCCTACGGCGCCCACCCCCTCCCCCGGTAAGCCCGCCCTAAGCCCAGCCCCGCTCCTCAATCGCCGGAGGGGCTGGAAGTAGGCGCTGAGGCCAGCCCCCTCAGGGGCGCGGGGAACTGCGCGACCAGCCACGACGCACCCGGCACTCTGGGGCTCCGCCCCAAACCCCGCTCCTCAAGCGCCGGAGGGGCTGGATGTTGGCGCTGAGGCCGGCCCACCAGGGCACAAGGAGTCAGCGCTGAGGCCAGCCCCGTAAGGGGCGCGGGGAACTGCGCGACCAGCCACGACGCGCGCCGCGCGCGAAGAACCACCGGCCGGGGCTGCCCTGAACCCATGAACGAGCACGCCCCCCGCAAAGGGGATCAGCAGACCTCTTCCAGATCCCGCCAGTCCCGAGAATCCGGCGAATCCGCGACCCACCCGTCCAACAACCCCCGAACCAACGAAGCCGGCGCAGCCACCCCGCACTCCCGCTCCGGCACCCACAACTGCCCATCGGTCCGATGCCCCAGCGGCCCGGGATGCCCCGGCTCACTGTGATCGTGCGGATCCAGATGCTCCCCGTCCCCCTCATCGGACGGCATCCGCGACTCCGAACACATCCGGCACAGCAACCGCACCGACGACGACCAGTCCTCCGCCGCGAACCCGGCGTCAGCCGCCAGCCGCTCCAGCGCGTCCCGATCCGCCTCGGTGGCCGCCTCCAGCAGCACCACCCACGTCGGCACGGGAGAGGGCGCCCACAGCTCTATCTCGTCGAACACCGGGAACGACTGCCCGGAGGCGATGGTCCGCTCCCCGTGCGGAACCCCGTCGTGCAGCACGACCTCGCCCCAGCGCCGCCCGGACGACGGCAACGGGATCGACAGCACCTCGATCCGCGCCGGATCGAGCCGCCGCCCCCACACGACCTCGGCCTCGCCCTCCGGCGACAACCGCACGGCCGCGCTGCCCAGGTCCATCCCGGCCGGCTCCTCGGCGGCAGCCGCCCCGCCCGGCACCTTCAGCCCGTACGCCTGCCAGGACCGCCGGGCCAGCGGCCAGTCCTGGAGCGCGGTCGCCGCGATGCCCACGTTCCACCAGTCGGGCGCGCCCGTCTCACGGTCGAGCAGCGCCACCGCCCGCAGTCCCGCCGCCCGCGCCTGCTCCCAGTCGTGCCGGAACTTGTGCAGCAGCGCGAGGTTGAACCAGGACTCGGAGAGCCATGGCTCCAGGTCGGCGGCGCGGGTGAGCAGTGCTCCCGCGTCCTCGTAGCGGCCGTCGCCGATCAGCGTGAACGCACGATCTGTGGCCTGCCGCCACGAGGCGGAGGGCCGGTGCCGTCCCTTGCCGAAGATCCTCACGATTCCCGCCTGCCGATGCTTGAGGCCAGTGCCCCCGGACACCCCTTTCCCGGGGCTCGTTCGCATCCAACCACGTACGGTCGGACGCCCGCTCATTACCCATGGGTTACCCATCCCACCCCGGGCCCTCCCCTCCCGATCAGACCGGGAGGGCGACCACCCTGGCCAGCGCCTCCACCACCTCCGGCTGATACTCACGACCGGTGGCCAGACGCAGCCGTTCCAGGGCGGTGAGCGGCCCCTGAGGGCCCTCTTCCCTCGCCATCTCGTCGTACGCGTTCGCTGTCCGCACAATCCGCGCGGTCAGCGGCTGCTCACGGTAGGGGTCGGCCTGCCGCTCGACGACCACGGCGACCCGCGCGTCCACCCCGGTCTGCCGCACGACCGCGCCGCCGAGCAGGGCGATCCGCCGCTGCTGCGCCCCGGGCAGCGCGGCGGTGGCGCCCTCGGCCACCGGGTCGACGAGGGAGAGCTGCCCGATGTCGTGCATGAGCGCCGCGTACTCCAGGACGGTCAGATCGGGCTCGGACAGGCCGAGGTCACGCCCGACGGCCCGGCTGAGCGCGGCGACCCGGTGCGCGTGCCCGTGCGGTGTGTACCCCGCGATCTCGGTGGCCCGCGCGAGCGAGGCGATGGTCTGGCGGTACGTGGCCTTCACCGCGGAGTAGCGGCGGAACGCGAGCTGGGTCAGCAGCAGCGGCAGGCTGAGCACGGGCAGCGCCCACAGCCCCGCGACGGCCACCGCGAGCGCCATCACCGCGCCCGTCGCGCAGACGGCGGAGCCGATCCCGAGCATGGCCCGCAGTTCGTCGCGCAGCAGCGGGCCGAACGGCCAGCGGGTGCGAGCGCGGGCCAGCGCGGCGGCGAGCACGGCGTCGCACAGCGCGGTCGCGGCGAACAGCGCGACGATGAGCAGCGCGTACCCGGGCCCGTCGCCGAACCAGCGGCTGAGCACGCCCCGGTTGTACAGCGGCTGGAAGCAGAGCGCGGCGAAGCCCACCGTCAGGACGCGCCGGGCCATGTGCTCGGCGGACGGCCCCTTGCCCCGGGCCACGTGCGGCACGCAGCCGGCCAGCGACCCGGCGACGGTCACGGCGACGACCTGGAACACGCCGTGGTGCGTGGGCAGCCCGGCGACCTCCCCGGTCAGCGCGTACGCAAGGGCTCCCGCGGCCCCCAGCGGCGCTGGCTCCCGCTCCCCGCCGCCGGCCCAGCGGGCCAGCTCGCCGCCCGCGACGAGGGTGCCGAACGCGAGAGCGACCCCGCGCTCGTCGACACCGCGCCAGGCGGTCACGGCGAGCGCGGCGAGGGTGAGCAGAGCGGCCAGCAGGTAGACGGCGGCGACCGCGCAGGGCACGGCCGGCACGGGCGCGGGCCCGGCCGCGTCGGCGCCGGCGCGCCGCCTGGCCGTACGGTCCCTCATGGCGCGGCCGCCCGGGTCGCGGGGGTGTCGCCGGGCCGGGGCGCGGGCACGGCCGCTGCGGTCTCGTCGGCGGTGACGACCGGGTGCCAGCCGTCGCGCTTCAGCGCCCGCGTCAGCGCCCCGACCATCACCGGGTCGAACTGGGTGCCCGCGCACCGCTCCAGCTCGGCGAGCGCCACGGGCACGGGCCGCGCGCGGGAGTACGTACGGGTGGAGGTCATGGCGTCGAAGGCGTCGGCGACGGCGACCACGCGCGCGAACTCGGGGATCTGCGCGCCGGACAGGCCGTACGGATAGCCGCTGCCGTCGAGGCGCTCGTGGTGGTGGAGGATCGCGGAGCGCGCCTCTCCGAGGAAGGAGATGCCGCGCACCATCTCGTGGCCGTACTCCGGATGCAGTTCGATGATCTTGCGTTCCTGCGGGGTCAGCGGGCCGTCCTTGCGCAGCAGGCGGGTGGGGACGCCGAGCTTGCCGACGTCGTGCAGGATGCCGGCGAAACGCAGTACTTCGACGCGCTCGTCGGCCATGCCCAGTTCGCGGGCGATGAGCATGGACGCCTGGCCGACGCGCTCGCTGTGGCCGCGCGTGTAGCCGTCCTTGATGTCGACGGCCTGGACGAGGGCGCGGATGGTCGCCTGGTGGGCGGCGCGCTCGCGCTGGTACTGGGCGAAGACCCAGCAGGAGATGTACATCGGCAGCAGCACGAGCAGCGAGGCGAGCGGCCCGTACGCGCTGGTCCACAGCACGGCCATGACCAGGCCCGCCGCCCCGTGCACGGCCACCGGGGCGAGCGTGCGCAGGAACAGGCCGCGCCAGGCGGTGCGCGGCGGGACGCGCTCGGCGGCGGACAGGATCGCCCCGTCGAGGACGGCGAGCGCGGCGCTGAAGGCGAGCACGGCGCCGGCACAGGGCACGAAGGCGTACGGGAAGCGGGCCCCGGCGACGGCACCGGTCCCGGCGAGCGTGTCGAAGCCGCCCGCGGCCGCGCCCGAGGCGAGGGCGAGCCGGGCGGCGCGCCAGACGCGGCGCAGGCGCGCGGGGCGCTGGTCGACGCGGGCGAGCAGGGCGCCGGGGACGGCGACGAGCGCGGCGGCGCCCGGCGGCAGCAGGAACGCTCCTGCGAGCAGGACCGGGAAGAACGTGCCCATGCCCTTGGGCGCGCGGCGCCCGATGAGCCGGCAGCGGCCGGCCTGCTCGCAGCCCGCGTAGACGAGGGCGAGCAGGGCCACGGCGGGCCAGGGGGTCGCGGGGGTGAGCGCGGGGGCGGTGAGGGCCAGTGCGGCGCCGACGGCGAGCAGCACACAGGCGCGAGCCACCGGCGGAACCGACCGCATGCCCCAACTCCCTCCCCAAGGCGTCCAGTTCACGGAGGATAGGACGGGGCCCGGGTGGCGCGAGGGGCATCGGCGGGTATTGCCGGGGCGCGCGGCCCCGGATTCCCACGATCGGGTGAAGCGCCGGCTCAGGTCAGGGAGTTGCCCATGTCCTCGTCGGGGGTGACCTGGCCGGAGCGGATCAGCTCGATACGGCCCATGACCTTGGCGCGCAGATCGCTCGGCACGTCGTCATGGCCGCAGCACCGCTTCACCAGCTTCTTCACGGCCTGCTCGAGTCCGTACTTCTCCAGGCACGGGGAGCACTCCTCGAAGTGCACCTCGAACTTGGTGCAGTCACTGTCCGGCATCTCGTGGTCGAGAAACTCGTAGAGATGGTCCAGGACCTCACTGCAGTCCGTCTCGTGCGGCTCTCCGCAGCTCATGAGCCCGAGCCTTTCGCTTCGTTCGACTCACCGGCGCCGGCCGGGACGAGCCCGCGGTCGCGGGCGTAGTCCTCGAGCATGCCGCGCAGCTGGCGACGGCCCCGGTGGAGCCGGGACATCACCGTCCCGATGGGTGTCCCCATGATGTCCGCGATCTCCTTGTACGCAAAGCCCTCGACGTCCGCGAGATAGACCGCGATCCGGAACTCCTCGGGGATCGCCTGCAGCGCCGACTTCACGTCGGAGTCCGGCAGGTGGTCGAGCGCCTGGGACTCGGCGGAGCGCAGACCGGTGGACATGTGCGACTCCGCGCGCGCGAGCTGCCAGTCCTCGATCTCCTCGGCGGCGCTGCGCTGGGGTTCGCGCTGCTTCTTGCGGTACGAGTTGATGAAGGTGTTCGTGAGGATCCGGTACAGCCACGCCTTGAGGTTCGTGCCCTCGCGGAACTGGTGGAACGACGCGTACGCCTTGGCGTACGTCTCCTGCACCAGGTCCTCGGCGTCGGCCGGGTTGCGCGTCATGCGCAGGGCCGCCGAGTACATCTGGTCGAGGAACTCGAGCGCGTCCCGCTCGAAGCGTGCGCTGCGCTCGGCATCCGTCTCCGCCGGCTCGGGGCGCTCGTCCGCCTGGCCGTGCTCGGTCCCTGCGTCGGTCCCTGTGACCGGACCCACCTCCTCGAACGACGTGGCAAGGCCGAAGGAGACCCCGCTCGAATCGGAGGATAGACGACGATCCGGTCCGCCCGCCGCCCGAACGGGAGCGGTCTTGGCCGCGCTCAGCACGCTCCACTCCAGGTCAGGAGCAGTGGCGCGACTGGGGCAGATGGTCGAACCCATGCGGCGGACTTCCTCTCGTACGAACTCGTGCACCGACAGTCGGGACAACAGTGATCCCGCGCCGCGCATTCCCGTCCGTCACACGAGTGAGCGGGTCCACTCCACGACGGCGTCCGTGAGCGTGCGCAGCGCCTCCTCCTGCGTGAGCGGCGCCCGCTTCGGCACGGCGAACCCGTGGTCCCCGTACGGCACTTCGACCAGCCGGTTCGGGGGTGCCTGCGCGGCGGTGTCCCGCGCCGGGGGCGGGAACTCGGGGGGCTTGCCGAAGGGGTCGTTGCCGCCCTGGACGACGAGAGTGGGCAGGCCCGTGCCGAGGAGTTCGTCCGCGCGGGACTTCTCCGGCTTGCCGGGCGGGTGCAGGGGGAAGCTCAGGGCGAGTACGGCGGTGGCGGCCAGGTCCTTCGCCGTGCGGCACGCCACGCGGGCGCCCGCGCTGCGGCCCGCCGCGATCACCGGGAGGCCCGGGTTCTCCAGTGCGGGCCACAGGTCGCGCCAGCAGGCGTCCAGGGTCTTGGGGGCGGGGGCGAGTTTCTTGCCGGCGACGCGCCAGGGCTGTTCGACCAGGGCGACGGTCACTCCGTGGGCGGGGAGGGTGGCGGCCAGGGCCTGGAGGTCTCTGGCCTCTACGCCGCCGCCCGCGCCGTGGCCTGCGGCCAGCAGTAGCCGGGGTTCGCCTTGCGCCGGATACCAATGAACTCGGGCATCCCCGCCCCCTGTCCTCACGACCTCATCCACACTCACCCCTACATCTTGCCTCCGGCCGGGTGGGTGGGGGGCGTGCCCGGCGAGCACCTTCCCTCTCGTCGTGGCTGATCGCGCAGTTCCCCGCGCCCCTGGGTAGGTGGTGGCTCCGGCCGGTGGGTTTCCTCGACTTTCGTCGTGGCTGGTCGCGCAGTTCCCCGCGCCCCTGGAGGGGCGACTGCGTCGCCGCCTCCTCCCCTGGGGAGCTGGGGCGAAGCCCCGCTCCTTCAGGGGCGCGGGGAACTGCGCAACCTCAGCTACAAGCAGCCTCCGCCTGGAGAACTCCCCAGGGGCGCGGGGAACTGCGCGAGACGCCCCACCGGCCCGCAGGTGACCACGCGCGCGTAGTGCCCCGATAGGGGCGCGGGGAACTGCGCGAGACGGTCACTTCAAGCGGCCTCCGCCCGGAGAACTCCCCCGGGGTGGGTCAGAACAGGGTCGCCTCTTCTGGGCCGGGGAGTTCCTTGAGGAGGTCGGGGCCGTTGTTGCGGACGTTACTGACCGCAGTAGACACCGGAAACGCCCGCATCAGCCCCGCAGGAGGCACCGCCAACAACTCCCGCACCTCCTCCACCCCCGTCCGCCGAGGATCGAGCCACGCATCCCACCGATCCGGCGTCAGCATCAACGGCATACGGGGATGGATGTCGGCCAGCGACCGGGGCCCTTCCTCCGGCGCCACCCCCAGCGGCCCGCTCTCCGCCTCCGTAGTGATCACGGAACACGTCACCCACCAGGCGAGCGGATGCTCGTCCGGCAGCGTCCGGTCCCGCCAGAACTCGTACAGCCCCGCCATGGCGAACACGGACCCGTCCGCCGGAGTGACGAAGTACGGCTGCTTGCGCGGCCGCTTCTTCTTCCCCTCGACCTCGAGCTCCCGCTCCTGCGGCGCCGTCACCCACTCGTAGTACCCGTCGGCCGGGATCACACAGCGCCGCGCGGTGAACGCCCGCCGGAACGCCGGCTTCTCGTGCACGGTCTCGGCCCGCGCGTTGATCATGCGGGCCGCGCCCTCCGGCGTCTTCGCCCACGACGGCACGAGCCCCCACTTGAGCTTGCGCAACTGGCGAACCGGACGCGGGTCATCGGCGTCTTTCAGGGGACGGTCGAGGACGGCGTAGACCTCTTTGGTGGGCGCCACGTTGTAGTCGGGCTCGAAGGACTCCTCGGGCTCCCACTTCTCGACCTCGAAGATGCCTGCGAGATCCTCGGGGCTACGACTCGATGCATACCGTCCGCACATACGTGCCACAGTGCCAGAACTCGACCCCTCGCTGAACGGGAGCGCCGCAACACATGGACGCCAGCCTCTGGGACCGGATCTTCGGAACCCAGTCCGACCCCGACCAGTGGGTGGTGATCGCCACCGGCGTCGCCGCGCTCGCCGTGACCGTCCCGCACTCCGTGTGGCGGCTCAGCCGCAACGCGATCACGATCGCCCACGAGGGCGGCCACGGCCTGGTCGCGCGCCTGATGGGCCGCCGGCTCGACGGCATCCGGCTGCACTCGGACACCAGCGGCCTCACGGTCAGCCGCGGCAAGCCCACCGGCATCGGCATGGTCCTGACCGCGGCCGCCGGGTACACCGCCCCGCCGCTGCTCGGCCTCGGCGGCGCGGCCCTGCTCGCCGAGGGTCACATCACGCTGCTGCTGTGGCTGGCGACGGCCCTGCTCGTGGCGATGCTGGTGATGATCAGAAACGCGTACGGCGTGCTGACGGTGGTGCTGGCGGGCGGTGCGTTCCTGCTGGTGTCGTGGCTGACGGGCCCGCAGGTGCAGGCGGCTTTCGCGTACGCCGTGGTGTGGTTCCTGCTGCTGGGCGGGGTGCGTCCGGCGTTCGAGCTGCAGGGCAAGCGGCGCCGGGGCGGGGCCGGTGACTCGGACGCCGACCAGTTGGCCCGCCTGACGAACGTGCCGGCGGGCATGTGGCTGTTCTTCTTCCACGCCGTGTCGCTGTGTTCGCTGCTCGGCGGCGGGCGCTGGCTGCTCGGCCGCTGAACCGTTCGCCCCGGCCGGGCGCACTAAAGTAAAGGCATGACCTCGAACCCCGCGCCCACCGACCTCTGGCCCGCCCCTCTCGCGAGCGGAGCCGTCGACGCGACGGTCCAGGTGCCGGGGTCGAAATCCGTGACCAACCGCGCGCTGGTGCTCGCCGCGCTGGCCGCCGAGCCGGGCTGGCTGCGCCGCCCGCTGCGCTCGCGCGACACGCTGCTGATGGCGGGCGCGCTGCGCGCGATGGGCGTCGGCATCGAGGAGGGCGTCGGCCCGGACGGCACGGGCGAGGCATGGCGGGTCTTCCCCGGCCGGCTCCAGGGTCCGGCCACCGTCGACGTGGGCAACGCGGGCACGGTGATGCGCTTCCTGCCGCCGGTCGCGGCCCTCGCGGACGGCCCGATCCGCTTCGACGGCGACCCGCGTTCGTACGAGCGTCCGCTGCACGGGGTGATCGACGCGCTGCGCGCGCTGGGCGCCCGTATCGACGACGACGGCCGGGGCGCGCTCCCGCTGACCGTGCACGGCGGCGGCGCCCTGGACGGCGGTCCGGTGGAGATCGACGCGTCGTCCTCGTCGCAGTTCGTCTCGGCGCTGCTGCTGTCGGCTCCGCGCTTCAACCAGGGCGTCGAGGTGCGGCACACCGGCTCCACGCTGCCGTCGATGCCGCACATCCGGATGACGGTCGACATGCTGCGCGCGGTCGGCGCCCAGGTCGACACCCCGGAGTCGGGCGGCGAGGCGAACGTGTGGCGGGTGACGCCGGGCGCCCTGCTCGGCCGGGACATCACGATCGAGCCGGACCTGTCGAACGCGCAGCCGTTCCTCGCGGCGGCGCTCGTCACCGGCGGCCGGGTCGTCGTACCGGACTGGCCGGAGCACACGACGCAGCCGGGTGACGCGCTGCGGGAGATCTTCACGCGGATGGGTGGTTCCTGCGAGCTGACCGAGCAGGGGCTCGTCTTCACCGGTTCGGGGCAGGTGCACGGCATCGACGTGGACCTCGGCGAGGTCGGCGAGCTGACGCCGGGCATCGCCGCGGTCGCCGCGCTCGCCGACTCCCCCTCGACACTGCGCGGGGTGGCGCATCTGCGGCTGCACGAGACGGACCGGCTCGCCGCGCTCACCAAGGAGATCAACGAGCTGGGCGGTGACGTGACCGAGACCGCCGACGGTCTGAGCATCCGGCCGCGCCCGCTGCACGGCGGCACGTTCCACACGTACGACGACCACCGCATGGCGACGGCGGGCGCGATCATCGGCCTGGCCGTCAGCGGCGTGCTGATCGAGAACGTGGGGACGACCGCGAAGACACTGCCCGACTTCCCCGACCTGTGGACCGGGATGCTCGGGGCGGACAGGCCGTAGGGACGTAACGCGATGCGCCGCTACGGCAAGCACACCGACGAGGACGACATCCGCCAGCGCCCCAACCGCAAGGGGAACAGGCCGCGTACGAGCCTGCGCCCCAAGCACGAGGACGCGGCGGAGGGCATGGTCCTGACCGTCGACCGGGGCCGGCTGACCGTGCTCATCGACGGCACGGCCGTGACCGCGATGAAGGCCCGCGAGCTGGGCCGCAAGGCCGCGGTCGTGGGCGACCGGGTGTCCGTGGTCGGCGATCTGTCCGGCCGCAAGGACACCCTCGCCCGGATCGTCCGCATCGAGAGCCGTACGTCGGTGCTGCGCCGCACGGCCGACGACGACGACCCGTACGAGCGGGTCGTCGTCGCCAACGCCGACCAGTTGGCCGTCGTCACCGCGCTCGCCGACCCCGAGCCGCGCCCGCGCATGATCGACCGCTGTCTGGTGGCCGCGTACGACGGCGGGCTCGACCCGCTGCTCGTGCTCACCAAGTCCGACCTGGCCTCCGCCGACAAGATCCTCGACCTGTACGGCGACCTCGACATCCCGTACGTGGTGACGAGCCGGCAGGAGCTGGAGGACGGGACGGCCGTGGCGCGGGTGCGCGAGCAGCTCGACGGCAAGATCACGGCGTTCGTCGGCCACTCCGGCGTCGGCAAGACGACCCTGGTCAACGCGCTGGTCCCGGACGACCGCAGGCGTACGACGGGCCATGTCAACTCGGTCACCGGGCGCGGCCGGCACACGACGACCTCGGCGCTCGCGCTGCCGTTGTCGGGCGACGCGGGCTGGGTGATCGACACGCCGGGCGTGCGTTCGTTCGGGCTGCATCACGTGGACCCCTCGCGCGTGATCCACGCGTTCCCTGATCTGGAGCCGGGCACGGCGAACTGCCCGCGCGCGTGCAGCCACGACGAGCCGGACTGCGCGCTCGACGCGTGGGTGGCCGAGGGGCACGCCGATCCGGCGCGGCTGTACTCGCTGCGCCGCCTGCTGGCGACCCGCGAGCGCCACGAGGGCGACTGATCCGGTCGTCCAAGGGCATAATCGCACCAAGCCGGACGCAAGATCGAAGTGACCTGTGAGATCAGTGGGACGCGGGAGGCACTACACATGGCGTGGCTGCTGGTCATCGTCGCCGGAATCCTGGAGACCGGTTTCGCCGTCTGTCTGAAGCTCTCGCACGGTTTCACGCGCCTATGGCCGACGGTCGCGTTCGCGTCGTTCGCCCTCGGCAGCTTCGGCCTGCTGACCCTGTCCCTCAAGAAGCTGGACGTGGGTCCCGCGTACGCGGTGTGGACGGGCATCGGCGCGGCCGGTACCGCCATCTACGGCATGATCTTCCTCGGTGACGTGGTCTCCACGCTGAAGATCGTCTCCATCAGCCTGGTCATCGCGGGCGTGATCGGCCTCCAGCTCTCGGGCTCGGCGCACTAGGTTCTTTCGGCTTACGTGCCACTACGCGCGCGTGGTCAGGCGGGACGTGCTGTCGTCTCCCTGACCAGCCGGGCCACGGCGCGGGCGTCGCCGGGCGGCGGAGCGACGACGCAGGACAGGGCGATCCGTACCGCCACCTCACACGCGCGGGCCAGCGCTTCCTGTTCGCACTTGGCGGCGCCCGGCGCTGCGAGCACGGCGAGGGAGCGGTCCCGTACGGCGGCCACGAGGTCGGCCGGGGCGGGCAGCGGGCCGTCCGCGCGGCGCTGGGCGGGCACGGACGACGACGAGGGCGCCCCGGTCAGGGCGGGGGCGGGCAGCCGGTCGTCCCAGCAGCCGGTGAGCACGGCCCGTACGAGGGGGCCGCGGCGGGCGGCGGTCACGGTCCACTCGGCGACGGCGTCGAGGCCGCCCTCGCGCAGCGCCCGGTCGACGCCCGCGAGGTAGGCGTCGGCCTCGCGGCGCACGAGGGCCCGGCCGAGCCCTTCCTTGCTGCCGAACTCGTTGTAGAGGGTCTGCCGGGACACGCCGGCGCGGGCGGCGACCTCCACCATGCGGACCGCGCTCCAGGGGCGCCGGGCGAGCGCGGCCTGGGCCGCGTCCAGCAGGGACTCCCGCGCTGCGGGCATCGTCGCCTCCCCCCGGCCGCCGGTCGGTGCGGCGTGTCCCGTCAGAGTTGACGGGGCCCGGAGCGCTGTCAAGGGTCCGCGGCGAAGCCCGTACGGCCCGCCCGGGAGCGACCGTTGTGGCCCCGGGCCGACCACGGTCGATACTGTGCACTCATGCCCGATTACCACGATGATCTGCGTCTTGCCCATGTCCTCGCGGATGTCGCCGACGCCGCGACGATGGACCGGTTCAAGGCCCTCGATCTCAAGGTCGAGACCAAACCGGACATGACGCCGGTCAGCGAGGCCGACAAGGCCGCCGAGGAGCTGATCCGGGGCAACCTCCAGCGGGCGCGGCCGCGGGACGCGGTGCTCGGCGAGGAGTACGGCATCGAGGGCACGGGCCCGCGCCGCTGGGTCATCGACCCGATCGACGGCACGAAGAACTATGTGCGCGGGGTGCCCGTGTGGGCGACCCTGATCTCCTTGATGGAGGCCGGCGAGGGCGGCTACCAGCCGGTCGTCGGCGTCGTCTCGGCGCCCGCGCTGGGGCGGCGCTGGTGGGCGGCGAAGGGCGCGGGCGCGTACTCGGGCCGCAGCCTCACGTCGGCGACGCGGCTGTCGGTGTCCAAGGTGGGGCGGCTGTCCGACGCGTCCTTCGCGTACTCCTCGCTGAGCGGATGGGAGGAGCAGGGGCGGCTCGACGGCTTCCTCGATCTGACGCGGTCGGTGTGGCGTACGCGCGGGTACGGGGATTTCTGGCCGTACATGATGGTCGCGGAGGGGTCCGTGGACATCTGCGCGGAGCCGGAGCTCTCCCTGTGGGACATGGCGGCCAACGCGATCGTGGTGACCGAGGCGGGGGGTACGTTCACGGGGCTCGACGGGCGGCCCGGGCCGCACAGTGGCAACGCGGCGGCCTCCAACACGCTTCTCCACGACGACCTCCTCTCATACCTCCGCGGCTAGCCCTCCGGGGTGCGGTGCGGGGCTTCAGTACCGTCCACTTCAAGCCCCTCCGGCGATTGAGGAGCGGGGTCCGGGGCGGAGCCCCGGGGTTCGTCGCCGGGTGCGGGCTTCGTCGTGGCTGGTCGCGCAGTTCCCCGCGCCCCTGGCGGCGCTGATCTCGGCGCGCACTTCCCGCGAGCCGCGCCGGCGCTCCCGTACGCCCCTTGCCGACGCGTCCGACCCCTGCCACCCTGAAAGTCCCCCCACTTGTGAACTTGTGAATCCTTTCTCGTGACCCGGCGAGGGACGCTCACAGGTGCTCCACAAGAACAGGAAGGTGGCTACGCCCATGCTCGTCCGAGACGCCATGAGCACGCTGATCCTCACCATCGGCCCCACCCACACCCTGCGCCAGGCGGCCCGCCTGATGTCCCAGCGCCGCGTCGGCTCGGCGATCGTCCTCGACCCGGACGGCTCCGGCATCGGCATCCTGACCGAGCGCGACATCCTCGACGCCATCGGCTCCGGCCAGAACCCCGACCACGAGACCGCCGGCGCGCACACCACCACCGATGTCGTCTTCGCCGCCCCCGCCTGGACCCTGGAGGAGGCGGCCGGCGCGATGGCCCACGGCGGCTTCCGGCATCTGATCGTGCTCGACGGCGAGGCGGCCGTCGGCATCATGTCCGTACGCGACCTCATCCGCTGCTGGGCCCCGGCCCGCCGCACCCCCGCCCCGCCGGCGGCCGAACCCACCCCCGCCTGAGCGGCACGCATGACAAAGAGGGCCGGCTCCCCGTGGGGAACCGGCCCTCCCGCTCTCGGCAGGCGTCCGGGTCAGCGGCCGCGAAGGGCCATGATCACGGCCTCCGGTCGCGTGCCGAAGTCAGCGACCGGACCGCTCAGTGGCGGTCGAGGTCGAACCGGTCGAGGTCCATGGCCTTGCTCCACGCGGCGGCGAAGTCGCGGACGAACTTCTCCTTGGCGTCGTCGCTCGCGTAGACCTCGGCGACCGCGCGCAGCTCGGAGTTGGCGCCGAAGACGAGGTCGGCGCGCGTACCGGTCCACTTGACGGCACCGGAGGCGTCCCGGGCCTCGAACTCGTCCTGCGCCTCGGACGTGGACGTCCACTCGGTGTCCAGGTCGAGCAGGTTGACGAAGAAGTCGTTCGTCAGCGTGCCGGGACGCTCGGTGAGGACGCCGTGCTTGGTGCCGCCGTGGTTGGCGCCGAGGACGCGCAGACCACCGACGAGGACCGTCATCTCGGGCGCGCTCAGGGTGAGCAGGTTCGCCCGGTCGACGAGCAGGTACTCGGCGGGCAGGCGGTTGCCCTTGCCCAGGTAGTTGCGGAAACCGTCGGCGGCCGGCTCCATCGCGGCGAACGACTCGACGTCCGTCTGCTCCTGCGAGGCGTCGACGCGGCCCGGCGTGAACGGCACCTCGATCTCGACGCCGCCCTCCTTCGCGGCGCGCTCGACGGCCGCCGTGCCCGCGAGCACGATCAGGTCGGCGAGGGAGACCTTCTTCGCGCCCTGCGCGTTGAACGACTCCTGGACGCCCTCCAGGGCGCGCAGCACCTGAGCCAGCTCGGCCGGGTTGTTGACCTCCCAGTCGCGCTGCGGCTCCAGGCGGATACGGCCGCCGTTGGCACCGCCGCGCTTGTCGCTGCCGCGGAACGAGGAGGCCGCGCCCCAGGCCGCGGAGACGAGCTGGGCCGTGGTCAGACCGGTGGCGAGGATCTGCTGCTTGAGCGAGGCCACGTCGGCGGCGTCGATCAGCTCGCCCTCACGCGCGGGCAGCGGGTCCTGCCACAGCAGCTCCTCGCTGGGCACCTCGGGGCCGAGGTAGCGCACGACCGGGCCCATGTCACGGTGCGTCAGCTTGTACCAGGCGCGGGCGAACGCGTCGGCGAACTCCTGCGGGTTCTCGTAGAAGCGGCGCGAGATCTGCTCGTAGACCGGGTCGAAGCGGAGCGACAGGTCCGTGGTGAGCATCGTCGGGCGGTGCTTCTTCTCGGCGTCGAAGGCGTCCGGGATGATCTCGTCGGACGTCTTGGCGACCCACTGGTGGGCGCCGGCCGGGCTCTTCGTCAGCTCGTACTCGTACTCGAAGAGGTTCTTGAAGAAGTTGTTGCTCCACCGCGTGGGCGTCTCGGTCCAGGTGACCTCGAGGCCCGAGGTGATGGCGTCCTTGCCGACACCCGTGTTGTACGAGGACTTCCAGCCGAGGCCCATCTGCTCCAGCGGGGCGGCCTCGGGGTCGGCGCCCACGTTGTCCGCGGGGCCGGCGCCGTGGGTCTTGCCGAAGGTGTGGCCACCGGCGATGAGGGCAACGGTCTCCTCGTCGTTCATCGCCATGCGGCGGAACGTCTCGCGGATGTCCCGGGCGGCGGCGACCGGGTCGGGGTTGCCGTTGGGGCCCTCGGGGTTGACGTAGATCAGGCCCATCTGGACGGCGGCCAGCGGGTTCTCCAGCTCACGGTCGCCCGAGTAGCGCTGGTCGTCGAGCCAGACGGTCTCGGGACCCCAGTAGACGTCCTCGTCGGGCTCCCACTCGTCGACGCGGCCGCCGGCGAAGCCGAAGGTCTCGAAGCCCATGGTCTCCAGCGCCACGTTACCCGTGAGGATCATGAGGTCGGCCCAGGAGATGGCCTTGCCGTACTTCTTCTTGACGGGCCACAGCAGACGGCGGGCCTTGTCGAGCGAAGCGTTGTCCGGCCAGCTGTTGAGCGGCGCGAAACGCTGCTGACCGGCGCCGGCGCCACCGCGTCCGTCACTGATGCGGTACGTACCGGCCGAGTGCCAGGCCATACGGATCATCAGGGGGCCGTAGTTGCCGAAGTCCGCGGGCCACCAGTCCTTGGAGGTGGTGAGCACCTCCGCGATGTCGCGCTTGACGGCGGGCAGGTCGAGGGAGCCGAACGCCTCGGCGTAGTCGAACTCCTCGCCGAGCGGGTTCGCCACGGCCGGGTTCTTGGCGAGGATCTTCAGGTTCAGCCGGTCCGGCCACCACTGGCGGTTGCCGCCGCCCTGCGTCGGGTGCGCCGCGCGCCCGTGCGCGACGGGGCAGCCGCCCGCGCCCTCCGCCTTCGGATCCGTGACGATTGCTTCATGGTTCTCGGACATTGGGGGCGCCCTTCGCGAGTTGTCCTGTCACTTGGCCTGAGCCGTGCTTGATCCTACAATGGACATTGTCTAAGTCAAGCAATGCTCCAAGGTTACGCTCGTTCGGGACACGGTCCCCCGACTGTTAGGCTGGTCTTCATGAGTGACCTGTTGGATCGACTGCGCGGGCGTGGTTGGCGGATGACCGCGCAGCGGCGCGTCGTGGCCGAGGTCCTCGACGGGGACCATGTCCATCTGACCGCCGACGAGGTGCACGCGCGCGCTGTGGCCAAGCTTCCCGAGATCTCCCGCGCCACCGTGTACAACACGCTGGGCGAGATGGTCTCCCTCGGTGAGGTCATCGAGGTCGCCACGGACAAGCGGGCGAAGCGGTACGACCCCAATGCGCATCGGCCCCATCAGCATCTTGTGTGTGCCCAGTGCGGGCAGATCCGGGACGTGCATCCCAGTGGGAACCCGTTGACGGATCTTCCGGCGTCGGAGCGGTTCGGGTTCACGATCTCTGACGTCGAGGTCACGTACCGGGGCCTCTGCCCGGGCTGCGCCACGCCTTGACCGTCACATGAAAGGGGCCTCACCTAACCGGTGGGGCCCCTTTTGCATCCCCCTGCCCGGCACCGGGCTGGTCGCACCCCTGAGGAACCAGGCCCGCCCGCAGCCCGCCACCCACGGGCCGGTGGGGGCTGATCGCGCAGTTCCCCGCACCCCTAGGCGAGTGGGCCTGCCCGTGGTTTTCTTCGTCCTCGACTCCGTCGTGGCTGGTCGCGCAGTTCCCCGCGCCCCTGTCGGGGCGACTGCGTCGCCACCTCCATCGGGGGAAGCAGGGGCGAAGCCCCGCTTCCCAACGGGGAAGCTGCACGAAGTGCATGCTTCAGGGGCGCGGGGAACTGCGCGAGAAGCCCCACCCACCCGCAGATGACCACGCACGCGTAGTGCCCCGAAGGGGCGCGGGGAACTGCGCGACCAGCCCCCACCGGCCCGCAGGTGAGCGACGGCCCCAGGGGGCACCGCCCCCCTCAGGGGCGCGGGGAACTGCGCAGTCCGCCCACTCCAACCCCCCGCACCCCAAAAACCCCGCACCCCAAAAAACCCCGCCCTGAAAGAACCCCCTTCCACAATCTGACGCCCCGTCATATCCTCACGCGCGCCCACCAAAATCCCCCGCACCCCGGAGGGCACATGCACAAACTGCGCGCCCACAACCTCACCCGAACCTTCGGAGAAACCCCCGCCCTGGGCCCCTTGGACCTGACCGCCGCCCCGGGCGAGTTCCTCTGCGTCGTAGGCCCCTCGGGCTGCGGCAAGTCCACGCTCCTGCGGATAGCCGCCGGCCTGACCCGCCCCTCCACCGGCACCCTGGAGATCCGCACCTCCAGCCCCCGCCCAGCCGCGATGATCTTCCAGGACTACGGCATCTACGACTGGAAGACGGTCCTGGCGAACGTCAGATTCGGCCTGGACGTCCAGAAGGTCCCGCGCCGCCAGGCGAACGCCCGCGCCCACGACTGGCTCACCCGCATGGGCCTCGCCGACCGCGCCGACGCCTACCCGGCGACCCTCTCCGGCGGCATGCGCCAACGCGTCGCCATCGCCCGCGCCCTCGCCGTGGAACCGGAGATCCTGCTCATGGACGAACCGTTCGCCGCGCTCGACGCCCAGCTCCGCACGATCCTCCAGGACGAACTGCTGGAACTGACGCAGTCGACCCGTACGACCACGCTGTTCATCACGCACAGCCTGGAGGAGGCCATCGTGCTCGGCGACCGCGTCCTCGTGATGTCGGCCCGCCCCGGCAGGGTGATCGCGGAACGCCGCCCGCCCTTCCCCCGCCCTCGTACCGGCGACATCCGGGCGACACCCGAGTTCACCGCGCTCAAGGGCGAGTTGTGGGACCTGCTGCGCGGCGAGGTCCACGCGGACACGAAGGCGGTCCCCGCATGACGGACCCGAGGCCCACGAAGACAGCACCCCCATCAGACGCGGCACCCGCCCAAGACCCCCCGCCCGCGAACGCGCCCCTGACCCGCACCCCCGGCCCCGCCGAACTCCACCCCGCCCGCACCCGCCGCCGGCGCCGCGCGCTGGAGCTGGCCCTGGCGACCGCCGTCCCGCTCGTCCTCGTCCTGCTCTGGCAGCTCGCCGCCGCGCGGTCCTGGATCGACGCCCGCGTCTACCCCGCCCCCTCCACGATCCTCGCGGACGGCTGGGACAGGGCCGCCGACGGCACCCTGTGGCCCGACGTACGGGCCACCCTGGTCCGGGTCCTCGCGGGCTACGCGATCGGCACGGTCAGCGGCTATCTCCTCGGCCTGCTCATGGGCTCCGTCGCCCTGATCCGCGCCGCCCTCGAACCCCTGCTCGACGCCCTCTACGTGGTGCCGAAGCTCGCCCTGCTCCCCGTCTTCCTCAACATGTTCGGCCTCGGCGAAGGCCCCCAGATCGCCCTGGTCGCCGCCACGGTCTTCTTCTTCGTATGGATCTCGACGATGGCCGCCGTGGTCGCCGTGCCGTCCGGGCACCGGGACGCGGGCCGGGTCTTCGGCGCGTCCCGCCTCCAGATGTTCCGGCACGTCCTGCTGCCCGCCTCGCTCCCGGCGGTCCTGGTCGGCGCCCGGATCGCGGCGGGCGTCGCCGTCCTCGTCATCGTCGCCTCCGAGCAGATCGCCGCCGCGAACGGGCTCGGCCACCTCATCTTCGACGCCCGCGCGCTGTTCCAGAACGACGTGATGTTCGTGGGCATCGTCTGCGTGGCCGTACTCGGCGTCGTCTTCTCCGAGGTCGTACGCCTCCTCGGCCGCCTGCTCACCCCCTGGGCGCCGCGTGACCGGGGCCGCGCCCAGTCCTGACCGCGCCCGCCCGCCGGCCCGCCGCCGCAACCCCGTACGGAGGCCCCATGCACCCGCGCTCCCCGCGCCCCCTCGCCACGTCCCTGCTCCTGGCCTGCGCGCTGCTCGGCACCGCCACCGCCTGCGCGAAGAACGACTCCCCGGCCGGCACCGCCGACGCCCGGCCGCGCGCAGTCAAGCCCGTCGCCGGCTGCGGCGCGAAGAGCTGGACGGACCCCGCCGACCGCGCCCCGGACCGCGCCCCCGCCCGCTGCGCGTCCGGCGCCCCCGCTCCCGTGAAGCTCGGCAAACCGCGCAAGCTGACGATCGCCACGGGCACCCTGGCCGCCGAGTACGTCGCCCCGCTCGAAATGGCCGCCCGGAAGGGCGAGTTCAAGAAGGAGGGCCTGGACGTCACCCTGAAGGTGCTGCCCACCCCGGACGCCCTGCCGCTGCTGGCCAAGGGCGACATCGACGCGCAGTGGGCCGCGCCCGAGGCCGCCGTCATGAACGGCATCCGCGGCGGCTTCGCCATCAAGTGGGTCGCGGGCAACTTCTCCCCCGCGCCCGCCTCCAAGAGCGGCCTGTGGGTCCGGCTGAAGGACGGCGAGAGCCCCGCGCACGTCACCATGGCGGGCCGCAGACTCGGCACGATGATCGGCAAGGGGTCCGTCATCGCGTACCCCATGAACAGCGCGCTGAAGAAGCACGGCGGCGGCCTCGACAAGATCCAGTTCCAGCAGCTGGGCTCGGCGGACGTGCTGACCGCCCTGCGCAACGGCGGGGTCGACTCGGCCTGGCTGCTCGACCCGGTCTGGCGCAAGGTCGACGGCGACAAGCGGTACGCGTTCCTCGGCGGCCAGCCGCAGGGCGAACCGCTCGGCGGCCTGCTGTTCGGCCCGAAACTGCTCACCGAGGACCCGGACGCGGGCGTCGCCCTGCTGCGCGCGTACATCCGTACGGTGAACACGTACTTCGCCGGCGACTACAAGAAGGACCCCGCCTTCGTCAGCGAACTGGCCTCGCTGCTGAAGACCGACAAGGAGGTCCTGCGGTCCACGCCGTCGCTGCGCATGGACTGGGAGATCCGCGCGGGCACGACCGACCGCCTCCAGCGGGCGTACAAGGCGGCCGGAGTCTTCGGCGGCACACCGCTGCCCGAGTCCCGCACGGTCGACAGGAAGCTGTACGAGGAGGCCGTGGGCCACAGCGCGACACCCTGACCGCCCCCCCCTGAACACACCGAAGGCCCGGAGTGCGGACACTCCGGGCCTTCGGCCTTTGTAGCGGGGACAGGATTTGAACCTGCGACCTCTGGGTTATGAGCCCAGCGAGCTACCGAGCTGCTCCACCCCGCGTCGGTGAACACCACTTTACGGGAAGCCCCCGACCAGCGCAAATCCCGGCCGCCCCCGCCGGAGCGCGGGTCCCGCGCGGCGCCGCTCGCTCAGGCGGACAGCTCCTGATGCAGCGCGTCCCGCAGCCGTCCGGCCCGCTCGGCGACCTCCGCCGGGCCCAGTTCCACGGCCCGGGACGCCCAGCGCCGGCCCTCGGCGAGATCACCGCGGCGGGCGCACAGCAGCGCGAGCCGCAGCGCCGCGCGGCCGTGCCCGGCGTCGGCGGCGCGGGTCCACCACAGGGCGGCCTCCGGCTCGCTGCCCTCGCGCGCGAGGAGCAGGCCGAGGTTGAACGCGCCGTTGCGCGAGCCCGCCTCCGCCGCCTTGCGGTACCAGCGGGCTGCCTCCACCACGTCACCGCGCGCGGCGGCGAGCATGCCGACCCGGACCTGGGCGCGCCGGTGCCCGTGCTCGGCGGCCCGCTCGTACCACTCCTCGCACTCGCTCTTGACGGTGACGGGCTCGCCCAGCTCGTGCCGGGTCTCGGGCGGGCGTCGCACGTCGAGCAGGGACGCGAGCCGGTAGGCGGCCTCCGCGCTGCCGCCGCCCGCCGCGCAGCGGAGGTGCCGCTCGGCGCTCTGCTCGTCACCGTCGCGCAGGCGGGCGATGCCGACCTGGAGCGCGGCCTCGGTGTGGCCTCCGGCGGCGGCCCTCTCGTACCACTGGAGCGCCTTCTCCGCGGCGCTCTCGTCGTCCTCGCGGCCCGCGTACAGGATGCCGAGGTTGAAGGCGGCGTCGACGCTGCCCGCCTCGGCGGCCTTGGAGAACCAGGGCTCGGCGCCGGCCGCGTCGCCGTTCTGCAGGAGCAGCACGGCCAGCGCGTTCGCCGCTTCGCGGTGGCCCGCGTAGGCGGCGCGCCGGTACCAGCTCTCGGCCTGCACGGTGCGCTTCTGCTCGGCGCACAGCAGGCCGAGGTTGTACGCGCCGTTGTTGTCGCCCGCGTCCATGGCGGCCCGGTACCAGCGCTCGGCGGTCTGCGTCTCGCCGCGCTGGGCGTGCAGGGCGCCCAGCGCGTTCGCCGCGTTGCCGTCGCCTTCCTGGGCGGCGCGCAGCCACCACACGGCGGCGCTCTCCTCGTCGCCCGCGTCGCGCAGCAGGAAGGCGAGGGCGCAGGCGGCGCGCGGCTCGCCGTCCTTGGCGGACGTCAGATACCAGCGGGCGGCCTCCTTGAGGTCGCCGCGCTTCTCCAGGATCGCGCCGAGGTGCAGCGCGGCTCTGCGGTGGCCGCGGGCGGCGGCCTGCCGGTACCACTGCTCGGCCTCGGCGGCCGGTGCGGTGTCGTCGTCGGAGTTAAGCAGGTCGGCGGAGGACTTGCGGTCGAGGGCGCGGGCGAGCCGGTAGGCGGCCTCGCGGTGGCCGCGCTCGGCGGCGACCCGCATCCAGCGCTCGGAGCCCACGTCGCTGCGGTGTTCCAGCAGGTCGGCGAGGGCGTACGCGCCGAGGGTGTGGCCCTGCTCGGCGGACTGGCGCAGCCAGTACTCGGCGGCGGGCTCGTCGCCGCGCTCGCGGTGGTGGCGGCCGAGGGCGTGCGCGGCGGCGGCGGACCCGGCGACGGCGGCCACCCGCCACCAGCCGGCGGCCTCGTCGGCGTAGCCCCGCTGGTGGAGCAGGACGCCCAGGTTGTTGGCGGCGGCGCGGTCGCCCTCGGCGGTGGCGGCGCGCAGCAGGGGCTCGGCTCCGTCGAGATCACCGCGGCGCAGCAGCATGGCGCCGAGGACGCTCATCGCCTCGACGTCACCGGCCTCCGCGGCCAGTCGCTGCCGTACTTCTTCCGCCGCCTCGCCGGGATCGTCCCGATCTGTCGGCTGCACAAACCGCCCTGTCTCCAACAGAGTTGCCTTGTCCCCCATAACGTCCATCGTCGCACCACCTGCAACCTGGGTACACCTCGTATACCGCAGCCATTGAGGTCACTACAGAGCCAGTGAGGTCACTACAGCGTTTTGTCGACATGCCCACAGAGAGACAAGTGAAACACAGTTTGCTCAACTCGCCCCGGGCGGCGCACGGTTCGCACACTCTTCGCACATGCCCGGGGCTCTTGCCATTAAGGCCCTTGACGCACCGAAGGCCCGGAAGCCATTGCTTCCGAGCCTTCGATCACCAGTAGCGGGGACAGGATTTGAACCTGCGACCTCTGGGTTATGAGCCCAGCGAGCTACCGAGCTGCTCCACCCCGCGCCGTTGTGTCGCAACCGTATCACGGTCACGCGGTGCGGGGCGCCGCCCGCCCGGCGGCCCGCTCAGCGACTCCCGGGCCGCCCGCGAGCGCCCGGGTCAGCCGCTCGCCGAGGAGGCGTCACCGCCCTCCCCGTCGCTCTTGCCGTCGCCCTTCTGGTCCTTCTGATCGCTCTGGCCGCCGCCGGCGCTCTTGTCGCCCTTGTCGCCCTGGCCGGCCTTGTCCGCCTGCGACTGCGCCTTGTCGGCCCGCCGCAGCGCGTCACTGAGCTTGTCCTGCGCCTCGCCGTACGCGGTCCAGTCGCCGTCCTTCAGGGCCTTCTGGCCGTCCTGGAACGCCTTCTCGGCGTCCGCGAGGGCCTCCTTGACCGTGGAGTCCGACGGCTTCTGCGTCGAGCCGCCCGGCTTCTCGGGCTTGGCCGGCGTGGCGCCGTCCACCTCGAACGCCTGGTTGAGCGCCTCCGGCAGCGAGTTGGCGAAGCCGATGCGGTCCCCGTAGGCGACCGCGACCTTGCGCATCAGCGGATACTCCGAGTTGCGGCCCTGGGCGTAGATGGGCTCCACGTACAGGAAGCCCTTGTCGAGCGGCACCGTCAGCAGATTGCCGTACAGGACCGTCGAGTCGGCGCCCTTCATGTCGCGCACCCAGTTCGCCACGGGGTCCGAGGAGTTGAGGCGGTTCTGCACCTGCTCGGGTCCGTAGACCTTGTCCTCGGTGACTCTCAGCAGCCTTATGGTGCCGTAGTCCTTGCTGGTGGCGTCCGCGTCGACCGCCATGAAGGCGCGCAGGTTGGGCCGCCCGCTCGGGGTGAACGTCGTCGTCAGCGAGAACTGCTGGCTGTCCTGGCCCGGCATCTTCATGGACAGGTAGTACGGCGGGACCGCACTGTTGTCCTTCTTGGTCGGGTCGTTCGGCACCTGCCAGGCGTCGGAGGCGTTGTAGAACTGCGACGAGTCCTTCACGTGGTACAGGCTCAGCAGCTCGCGCTGGACCTTGAACATGTCCTGCGGGTAGCGCAGGTGCTCCTTCAGCGCCGCCGGGATCGCGCTCTTGGGCTCGACCGTGCCCGGGAAGGCCCGCTTCCACGTCTTGAGGACCGGGTCCTTCTCGTCCCACGTGTAGAGCTTGACCTCGCCCGTGTACGCGTCGACGGTCGCCTTCACCGAGTTGCGGATGTAGTTGACCTGGTTCTGCTGGGCCACCACCGCGCGCTGGCTGTCCGCCTCGTTGAGCGAGTCTGCGGTGCTGTCACCGAGCGTCGTCCGCGACGCGTACGGGTAGCCGTTCGACGTCGTGTAGGCGTCGACGACCCACTTGATCTTGCCGCCGACGACCGTCGGATACGGGTCGCCGTCGATCGTCAGCCAGGGCGCGACGGCCTCGACGCGCTCCTTGGGCGTGCGGTTGTACAGGATGCGCGAGCCCTCGCCGATGGCGCCCGAGTAGAGGATCTGCGGCTCGCTGAAGGCCACCGCGTACGCGGCGCGGTTGATCGGGTTCGAGAGGTTCACACCGCTCTTGCCCTTGTAGCTCGTGGTCTTCTGGGTGCCGTCCTCCTGCTCGTAGTCGAGCTCCTTCTGCGGCCCGCCGACGATCGAGTACTGCGTCGTCTTCTCGCCGTAGTACACGCGCTGGTTGTACTCGCCGAGGTGGCCGGAGGTGGGCAGGCCCGACTCCGTGAACTGCGGCGAGCCCTGGGAGGTGGAGGTGCCCTTGGCGGTGATCGCGCCGTACCCGTGGGTGTACACGAAGTGGTCGTTGATCCAGTTGCGCTTCTCCAGCTTGCCGAGGTTCAGCTCGCGCAGGCCCACGACGGTGTCCTCGCCGTTGTAGCGGTCCACGTCCAGCGTCGTCGGGAACTGGTAGTACTTCCGCTGCTGTTCGAGCTGCTGGAAGGTGGGCGAGACCACGTTCGGGTCGTTGAGCCGGTAGCTGGCCGCCGAGTCGGCCTCGGTGCGCTGCTTCTTGGTGTCGTCCGAGCTCTTGCCGCTGTAGTCGACGGGGTCGGCCTTGTCGATGCCGTACGCCTTGCGGGTCGCCTCGATGTTCTTCTGGATGTACGGGGCTTCTTTGGACTGCTCGTTCGGCTGCACCTGGAACTTCTGCACGATGGCCGGGTACAGGCCGCCGATCAGGATCGCGGAGAGCACCATCAGGCCGAAACCGATGACCGGGAGCTGCCAGGTGCGCCGCCACAGGGTGGCGAAGAACAGCACCGCGCAGATCGCGGCGATGCAGAACAGGATCGTCTTCGCGGGCAGGTACGCGTTGGCGTCGACGTAGCGCAGGCCCGTCCAGTTGTCCGTGGCCTTGAAGTCACTGGACTTCACCGCGAGCCCGTACCGGTCGAGCCAGTAGGCGACCGCCTTCAGGGCGACGAAGACGCCCAGCATGACGGAGAGGTGACCGGTGGCGGCGGCCGTCGCGCGCGCGCCCGGGCTGGTGATGCGCAGCCCGCCGTACAGGTAGTGCGTGAGCGCGGCGGCGACCAGGCCGATGACGGCGGCCGCGAAGCCGAAGCCCAGCAGGAACCGGTACCAGGGCAGGTCGAAGGCGTAGAAGGCCACGTCGAGGTGGAACTGCGGGTCCTTCTGGCCGAACGGCACGCCATTGACGTACATGAGCCAGGTTCGCCACTGGCCGGCGGCGGACGCGCCCGCGATCAGGCCCACGACGGCCGTGATGGCGATGAGCAGCCACTTCTTGAAGGGCGCGATGCTCATCCGGTAGCGGTCGAGGCTCTGCTGCTCCATCGACATGGCGCTCAGCGGCGGGCGCATGCGGTGCGCCAGCCAGATGTTCAGCCCGACGGCCAGGGCCATGAGCAGGCCGAAGACGAAGAACAGGCCGATCTTCGTCCACAGGGTCGTCGTGAACACGGACGAGTACCGCACCGAGCGGTACCAGAGCCAGTCGGTCCAGAAGCCCGCGAACATGACGAAGGCCATGCCCAGCACGGCCAGCACGCCCAGTGTCAACAGCAGCGTCCGGGCCCGCCGGGACGGCCGGCCCACTCTCATCCGCGGCCCCGTCGGGCCTCCGCCGCGGTCCGGCATCTGGAAAGCCAAGGTGCGCACCTCGAAGTTCAGTGATCGGTAGGTCGGGGCCCCCGAGATCGCGGACCCATCACCTATGCAACTTACTCACGCTTTACTCAGTTCCCGGTTCGGGGGAGGAACGAGGCAGGATTGTGACCATGTCCAACACTCCCATGGCAGCGAGCCCCCTCACCCGGGCCGTCCTCGAGATCGACGAGTACGCCTCCGGCCTCGGCTGGGACCAGCCCGCCCGCCTCTTCGCCCTCGTCGACACCGCCGCGCTGCGCGCGCAGGAACCCGCCCTGGCCGCACAGCTCGGCCTTGAGGGCGAGCAGGAGGCCCCCGGCCTCACCCCGATCGAGCAGGAAGAAGTGCCCGCGGACAAGCCGCTGGACGAGTTCCTCGGCACCATCGCCTGGCCGGACGCGGTCGTGGGCTGCGCCCTGACGGTCGAGCGTCTGATGCTTCCGCCGTCGGCGGAGGCGTCCGTCCCCGAGGGCCTGAGCGACAAGAAGCTCGCCAAGTGGGTCGCCGAGCACCCGGACCGGCAGGAGGTGCGGATGACGGTCGCGGTGCTGCGTGACGGCGCCCGCGACTCGGCGCTGCGGCTGCGCGAGAAGGACTCCGCGACGGAGGTCCTCACCGGTGCGGCGCTGGTGCCGGGCCTCGCCGAAGCGCTGGCGGCGACGTTCGCCGAGTGACGCCCGCGGCGTTTTCGTTCGCTATGTAGTTCGCTATGTAGTTCGCTATGTAGTTCGCTATGCAGGTGGGGCGCCCCCGGAGATCCGGGGGCGCCCCACTGTCGTGCTCGTGACCGCGCGGTCAGCTCTTGGCGGCGCAGGTGGACAGCGCGGCCGTGTTCCCCTCGCGGATGTCCTTGAGGGCCTTCATCGCGTCGTCGATGGTGTCCACCTTGACGAGGGTCAACCCGCTCGGGGTGTCCTTCGCGGCGGACGCGCAGTTGTCCTTGGGCGTCAGGAAGTACTGTGCGCCTTTCTCGCGCGCGCCGACGGTCTTCATCTGGATGCCGCCGATCGGGCCGACCTTGCCGTCGTCGTCGATGGTGCCGGTGCCGGCGACGAACTTGCCGCCCGTCAGATCGGTGGGCGTCAGCTTGTCGACGATGCCGAGGGAGAACATCAGTCCCGCGCTCGGGCCGCCGACGTCGGCGAGCTTGATGTCGATCTGGAACGGGAACGTGTGGTCGGTGCCCGCCTGGATGCCGACGATGGCCCGTCCGTCGTCCGCCTTGCGCGTCCGTACGGTCACCTGTTCCGTGCGGGTGGCCTGCTTGCCGGCCTTCTCGGCGGCGGCCGCCTCCTTGACGGGGACGACGGTGAAGGTGACGTTCTCGCCGGGCTTGTGCTTGGTGACGAGCTTGGCGACGTCGGCGGGCTTGGTGATCTTCGTGCCGTCCACGGCCTTGATGACGTCACCGGCGTGCAGCGTGCCCTCGGCGGGGCTGCCCTTGACGACCGTGGAGACGATGACCCAGGACTTCACCGGGATGTTCAGCTGGCGCAGGGCTGCGACCTTGGCGCTCTCCTGGGACTGGCTGAACTCCTCGGCGTTCTCCTGGGAGGACTGCTCCTCCGTCTGACCGTCCGGGTAGAGCGTGTCGTGCGGTACGACGATGCTGTCGTGCGCGAGCCAGCCGTAGACCGCGGAGGCGAGGTTCATGTTGTAGTCGGCGCTGGTGACGCGGACCGTCGTCATGTTCAGATGGCCGGACGCGTCGTACGTCTTGTGTCCGTTGATCTGGATGACGGGCTCGCCCTCGTGGTCCGCGAGGGTGTTCACCGTCGGGCCCGGGGACATCTCCGCGTAGGGCACTTTGATGAGAACCCCGGCGCAGAGAAGCGCGATCAGCATGAGGGTCGAGGCGAGCATCGTCGCGGTGCGGCGTGGCATGGAACGACAGTACGGGACAGCCCTGTGAGCGCACCTGTGGGGCCGGTCCGTACGGGCCCCGCGAAGGGCGCCACGTCGGCTCCTGAGCGCCCCGCGGCTCACATCGGGGAGTGCGACTTCTCCATCGCCTCGCGGAACTTCTCGTAGCCGCTGAGCTCGGTCACGTCACCCGTCTTGTGACGGCTGCGCCCGGCCCAGGTGCCCCACAGCCCGGCGCCCACCGCAGCGACCACCGGAATCAGCAGCCACATGAGCGCTGCCATGCCGACCTCCCGACCCCATGAGCGACCGCACCTGACTGATCAGCAGATTAACCATCCGCACAGTCAACGCTCGCCGCCGGGGTGCGGTTACGCAACCGGAGCCCGCGTAAGCCTTTTGCGCGGGTTCCCGCCGCTGCGGCCCGGGCCGCAGCGCCGCGCGGGGAGTCTCAGCAGGCGCCGACCCACTCCTCCGTACCGTCGGAGAACGTCTGGTGCTTCCAGATGGGCACCTCGTGCTTGAGGTCGTCGATGAGCTTGCGGCACGCCTCGAACGCCTCACCCCGGTGCGGGCACGACACGGCGACGACCACCGCGAGGTCGCCGACGGTCAGATCGCCGACCCGGTGGACGGCGGCGAGGGCGCGCACGGGGTACTGCGCGACGACCTTCTCGGCGACGCGCCGCAGCTCGGCCTCGGCGCTGGGGTGGCAGGAGTAGCCGAGCTTGTCGACGTCGGCGCCGCCGTCGTGGTTGCGCACGGTGCCCACGAACAGCGTGGTGCCGCCCGCCGCGTCGTCGCCCGCCGCCCGAAAGACCTCGTCCACGGACAGGGGCGTGTCACGGATGGCGAGCAGCTTGATGGGGTCCTGTGCCGCCTGCTCGCCGGGGTGCTCGTGCTGGGTGGGTGCCATGCCCACATCGTGCCGCACCCCACTGACAACCGGGAATTGGAGCCTCCTACAGCGCGCCGCCCACACGCGCGGGCGATCCGCACGGCAGGCGCCCCCGCGCTCGAACCGTGCCGGGCCGTGCCGCCACAGGGCGCGGCGGCCCGCCCCGGTCACGCGCCTCGCCACCCGCTCGGCCCCCACCCGGCCGTCCGAGTCAGCCGGACGGCTCAGCGGCGGCGCGCCTTGCGGACCCGGCGTACGACCGCCGCGGTGCCCAGCAGGGCGACCGTCGCGCCCGCCGCGCCCGCCGCCGTGGCGTCCTTGCGGCCCAGGCGCCGGCCGGCCACCGTGCGCCGGCCCGCGACCTCCTCCAGCAGCTCGGCGAGTACCTCCTCGTTCGTCCACTGGGGCCGCCACCCGGCGTCGTGCAGCCTGCTCCCGCTGACGACCCAGGGGTGCATCGTGTACGCGAGGTCGCCCGCCGGGGACGGGGTGAGCCCGATGCGGTGCAGCCGGGCGGCGGCGCCGAGCGCGACGGCGGACGGCAGCTCCATGCGGCGGATGCCGCTCAGCTCCTCGACCTCCTCCTGCTCCAGCCAGCCCTCGCAGCCGACGGCCAGCTCGCCCTCGACCTTCTCCACGACGGCGTACTCCAGGGCGCTGCACAGGTCGTCCACATGGCAGAACTGCCAGGCAGGCCGTGAACCGGCGACCACGAGCAGGCGCGGCGACTCGAAGTAGCGGGTCAGGGCCGTGTCCGTGCCGCCGACGAGGACCGCGGGACGCACCACGGTGACGTTCAGGCCGGGGTGCGCGCGGGGCGCGCGGCGGGCCAGGCGCTCGATCTCCAGGAGGTCGCCGACGCCGGTGGCCTCGGCCGTGGCGCGCAGCTCGGCGTCCTCGGACAGCGGCAGCTCGTTGTCCGGCAGGGCGCCGTAGACCATCGCCGAGGTGCACAGGACGACCCGGTGCACCCCGGCGGCCGCCGCGGCGGTCAGGACGGTCTGCGTGCCGCGTACGTTGTAGGCCGTCCGGGCGGCGGGGTCGGACTCCAGGTCGAGGTCGAGGGCCAGGTGCACGACGACGTCGGCGCCGCGCAGCTTCTCGGCGATGGCCGGGTCCCTGACATCGAGGATGTGCCAGGTGGCGGACGCGCACTCGCCGCGCCGCTCGTCGATGGCGAGCACCTGCTTGACCGCGTCCGAGGCGGCCAGGCGCTCGGTGAGCAGGGCGCCGACGCCGGACGCGGCACCGGTGACCGCGACGACGGGCCCGCGCACGGCGGGACTGGTTGAAGGGTTTCGCGCTGCGCGAACCTGCGGATCTGGGGAACTCACCGGGCGTCTCCAGCGGTTGTCTTCTGTACGTACGTGTGAGACGCGTACGTACCAGGAGGCATCCATCCTGCCGCAGGCGATGAGTCGGCGGAGCACCGAGGCCCGATCGCGTCGCGGTGTCTACGCTGGGTGTGTGTAGTCGGGCAGTCGCCACCGGGTCAGAACCGGTGGCCTTACCAGCCGAGGAATCCCGTGAGTGACACCCCATTCGGTTTCGGCCTTCCGCCGGAGGAGCCGGAAGACGGCGACGAGGGCAAGAAGAAGGACCAGCAGGGCGGTGGCGGTCAGGGACCGGCCAACCCCTTCGGACTCGGCTTCCCGGGCCTGCCCGGCGCGGGTGGTCCGGGCGGCGACAACCCGTTCGCGGCCATGTTCGGCTCCATGAATCCGAACGATCTCGGGGCGGCGTTCCAGCAGCTCGGCCAGATGCTCTCCTACGAGGGCGGCCCGGTGAACTGGGACATGGCCAAGGACATCGCCCGCCAGACCGTCTCGCAGGGCACACAGGACGGCGTCAAGGACGCCAGCGTGGGCCCGGCCGAGCGGACCGCCGTGCAGGAGGCGGTGCGCCTGGCGGACCTGTGGCTGGACGACGCCACGTCGCTGCCCTCCGGCGCCGCGTCCACGGTGGCGTGGAGCCGCGCGGAGTGGGTCGAGGCGACGCTGCCCGCGTGGAAGGAGCTGGTCGACCCGGTCGCCGAGCGCGTCGGCATGGCCATGGGCGATGTGCTGCCCGAGGAGATGCAGGCCATGGCGGGCCCGCTCATCGGCATGATGCGCTCGATGGGCGGCGCGATGTTCGGCTCGCAGATCGGGCAGGCGCTCGGCACGCTCGCGGGCGAGGTCGTCGGCTCCACGGACGTGGGCCTGCCGCTGGCCCCGGCCGGCAAGGCGGCGCTGCTCCCGCTGAACATCGAGTCGTTCGGCAAGGACCTCGGCGTGCCGCAGGAGGAGGTGCGCCTGTACCTGGCGCTGCGTGAGGCCGCCCACCAGCGGCTGTTCGCGCACGTGCCGTGGCTGCGCTCGCACCTGTTCGGCGCGGTCGACGGGTACGCGCGCGGGATCAAGGTCGACACCTCGAAGCTGGAGGACGTGGTCGGCCAGTTCGACCCGCAGAACCCGGAGCAGATCCAGGAAGCGCTCCAGCAGGGCATGTTCCAGCCCGAGGACACCCCGGAGCAGAAGGCGGCCCTGGCCCGCCTGGAGACGGCTCTGGCGCTCGTGGAGGGCTGGGTCGACGCGGTGGTCCACGCGGCCGCGAAGCCGCGCCTGGCGTCCGCCGACGCGCTGCGCGAGACGCTGCGCCGCCGCCGGGCGACCGGCGGTCCGGCCGAGCAGACGTTCGCCACGCTGATCGGTCTGGAGCTGCGTCCGCGCCGGCTGCGGGACGCCTCGCGCCTGTGGGCCTCGCTCACGGACGCGCGCGGGGTGGACGGCCGCGACGGTCTGTGGGCGCACCCGGACATGCTGCCGACGGCCTCCGACCTGGACGACCCGGACGGCTTCGTCCACCGGGAGCAGCTGGACTTCTCCGAGCTGGACAAGATGCTGGGCGAGGCGGCCGACGGCCCCGCCACGGGCACGGCGCCCCGCTCCGGGTCCGGGGCCGGTTCTTCCGACTCCGGTGCGAAGCAGGACCTCACGAAGGACACGCCCGAGACCCAGGACGGCCCCGGGAAGGACGACGGCAAGTCCGCCGGCGAGCGCGAGGACGACGGCGACAAGTGAGCGGCCTGTACGACGACGCGGTCCTCGTGCTGAAGGGCTACGAGGACCAGCCGGAGCTGCGTGACGCCTATCTGGCCCATCTCGACACCTACGGCGAGGCCGGCCTCGGCAAGCCCTGCACGGCCGGGCATCTGACGGCGAGCGCGCTGGTCGTCGACCCGGAGCGCGGGCGTGTCCTGCTCACGCTCCACAAGAAGCTGCGGATGTGGCTCCAGATGGGCGGTCACTGCGAGCCGGGCGACGCCTCGCTCGCGGCGGCGGCGCTGCGCGAGGCGACGGAGGAGTCCGGCATCCCGGGCCTCACGCTGCTCGCGGGCGGCCCGGTGCGGCTGGACCGGCACCCGATCCCGGGCCCGTGCACCCAGCACCTCGACGTGCAGTACGCGGCGCTGGCCCCGGCCGAGGCCACGGAGGCGATCAGCGACGAGTCGCTGGCGCTGCGCTGGTACCCGTACGACGAGGTGGCGGGGGTGGCCGACGAGTCGGTGGTGCGGCTCGTGACGGCGACGCGGGAGCGGCTCGCGCGGCTCTGAGAGCACGGCTTCGGCGAGATACGTGCTTCGGTAGAGACGTACTTCGCTGAGAGACGTGCTTCGGTAGAGACGTGCCTCGGTGAGAGACGTACTTCGGTGCGAGATGTAAGGGGCGGTTGCTATTGGCGACCGCCCCTTACATCTGCCGAGCACCGCGCGCCTCAGCTCCAGGCGTTGCCCTGGTTCTGGCCGCGGGCGCCCTGCTGGCCGAGGCCGTACTGGGCGGCGAGGCCCTGCATCACCGCGTTCTGCGGGGGCAGCAGCTCACTGGGCTGGACGAGCGCGTAGCCGGTGCCCATGAAGCTCAGCTCCCAGCCCTCGCCCGTGCTGCCCCGGCGCCGCCAGACGCCCGAGGAGTGCGTCTGCGCCTGCATCTGGACGCGCAGGCCGGTCGACCAGGCGACGATGGCGTCCGCGTCGACGTTGACGTACTTGTCGGGCGTCACCTGCATCATCAGCGGCTGACCCGACGTCATCAGGGCGACCTTGCCGCGACCGGTGATGTTGAGCTGGTACTTGCCGGATCCCGAGATGCCGAACTGGCTGTCCACGGCGATCACTTCGTGGTGCAGCGAGGAGTCCATCGCCAGGACGTAACCGCTGTCGACCGTGAGGCCGTCCTGCTCCACGTCCACGACATGGATGTACTGCGCGAGGTTCGCCAGGTAGACCGTGCCCTGCCCGTGGCAGCGCATCAGGCTCAGACCCTCGCCCGTGTACGCGCGGGCGCGCTGCTCGCCGGACGTCTGGATCTCGCCGTCGAACTCCATGAGTCCCTGGTAGGCGACCATCGCGCCCTTACGGGCGAGGATGTCGTCGTGGCCCTCCAGGACGACCCGCAGCATCTGCGGGTTCTGCACGGTGTAGCGCTCGGGCGACTGCTGCTCGGTGTACGCGAAAAGCGGGCTCTGCATGATGTGTTCGCTCCCCCTCAGCCCCGCGCCCGCAGGCGGTCGGTGCTGTCCTCACTGGGCTGTACGACGACGATCCCCTCGCCGGAGAAGCCCATCTGGTAGGCCTCGCCGCTGCCCCGGCCGATGAGCGAGCCGGCCCGGAAGCTGCGCTTGCCCTTGACCTTGAGCCGGGGCGACCAGGCGAGCAGCGCGTCGGGGTCGACGTACGTCTCGTCCTCGCCGCGGCCGCAGTCGACGACGATGGGCGTGCCGCGCGAGGTCAGCGCCACGAAGCCCTGGCCGCCGACCGTGATGTTCCACAGGCCCTGGCCGGCGAACTTGGCGAGGCCCTTGACCCGCTCGACGCCCCACTGCAGGTGCGCGTCGAAAGCGAGCAGGTTGGTGCCGTTGACGGAGAGGGACTCGCCGGCGAGGTTGATGACGACGACGTCGGCACCGTAGTCGGCGAGGTAGAGCAGGCCGTCGCCGGAGCACTTCATGAGGGGCGCGCCCTCACCGGTGATCCAGTCGCGGGCGATCTGGCGGACGGCCGGCGGGTTGGGCTCGTACTGGACGAAGCCCTCGTAGGCGACCATCGAGCCCACGCGCGCGAAGAGGTCGTTCCCGGTCTGCATGGCGACCTTCAGCATGTTGCTGCCGTGGTTCTCCATGCGGGCGGCGACGGGGGTCGGGGCGTAGCCCGTGAGCGGCTGGTTCATTTCGGGCTCCCTCAGACCTCGTACGGCTGGACGACGATGAAGTTCCCGGGGGCGCCCCGGAACTGGAGATTCACGCTCTCCCCGCTGTGCCCGGGGTAGGAGTTGCGGCGCATCCGGACCTGGCTGGAGACGATGGCCTGCGCGGCCGCCGACCAGGCCACGACCGCGTTGCAGTCGGCGAAGGTGGTGGGCGTGACCGGCAGCACGACGGGCGTGCCGTGCGTCTTGACGACGATGGTGCCGGTGCCCTGGAACTGCATGACGAACAGCGCGCCGCCGGGGATGCCGTGGCCCTCGATGCGGCGGACCTCGTACTGGAGGGACTCGTCGAACGCCAGCACGTTCTCCGCGGAGACGCAGATGGCGTCGCCCTGGAGCTCGATGGGGTGCAGATGGGTGGCGTCCTCGGCGAGGAAGACCTGGCCGCGGCCGGTGCAGCGCATCAGCTGCATCTCCTGGCCGGTGGCGTGGCCCACGATGCGTCCCGCGAAACCGGCGCCCTTGTAGCTGAATTCGACCTTGCCCTGGTAGAGCACCATGCTGCCCTGCCGCGCGAGCACGGGCTGCTCGCCGCCCGCGCCGAGGTCGACGCGGATCAGCTTCTTGTTCTGCGGGGTCCAGCGCTGCCCGGTGGGCGCCTCGCGGTACTTCTCCAGGGCGGCGGCCACGCCCGGCGCGGGCGCCTGCTGCGGGATGCCCTGCGGCGCGCCGTGCGGTGCCCCTTGCGGGCCGCCGTACGGGGAGGGGGCTCCGGGCTGCTGCGCGTAGCCGGGCGGCGGCGCGGGGGCGTGCGGGGGCTGGCCGTAGGCGTGCGGCGCGGCGGGCGCGTGGCCCTGCTGTCCGTATCCGGGTGGCAGGGAGCCGCCGCCCTGGCCCGGGACCTGCCCGAACTGCGGCTGCTGCGGGGGCTGCTGTCCGTACGGGGACGGCGGCGGGGGCGGCGGCGCGGTGCCGCCCGGCGGTGTGGACAGCGGCGCGATGATCGTCGGCGCGGCGTGCACGTCCGGGGGTGTGGCCGGGGTGGGCGCCTGCGGCGGCGTCGGGGTCTGCGGCGGCGCGAAGTGCTGCGGGGCGGGCTGCGGCGCGGGCGCCTGGGCGGGCGCGGGCGCCGGGGCGGGGCCTGCGGGGGCGCCGAAGGCGGGCGGCGCGGCGGCCTGGGCGGGCGGCGCGAAGCCGGGGGCGGCGGACTGCTGCTGCGGCGGCGCGGGGGCGGCCGGGGCGGGCTCCTCCTCGGCGACCTCGCCGCCGAAGTTCTTCAGGAGCGCTTCCAGGCCCCCGTCGAAGCCCTGTCCGACCGCGGCGAACCGCCACACGTCCTTCAGGTAGAAATCGCCGAGCATCACCGCGCGCTCGGTGGAGAACTCACCGCCCTGGAAGGAGTACCGCGCGACTTCCTCGCCCCCGGCGACGATCCGCAGATAACCGGGCGCCACCTGCGACATCTGGCCGGCGCCGTCGATCGTCGCGGTGAAGGAGAGCTTCTGGATGTGGGCGGGGATCTTGTCGAGCGTGACGCGGAAGGACTCGGTGTCACCGGCCTGCGCGCCGAGGAGCTGGACCGACTCCTCCGGCGTCTTCGGCTGGTTGAAGAAGACGAAGTACCGGTCGTCGGAGAGCCGCTCGTCACCGTCGAGGCCGAAGCAACTGATGTCGAAGGTCAGGCCGGGGCCGCCGATCTGCACGCCGACGTACAGGTCCGTGCCCGCGGTGAGGTCACTGATCTTGGCCTTGTGGCCGCGTTGGAATTCCCTGGCCATGCGTAACGACCGTCCCCCATCCGGATGGTGATTGCGTCGCGTCAGGCTAACGGCAAACACTGACATCCGAGGAGTTCGGTACGGGCGTCGGTACAGCCCTGGTACGAAACCGCCCGCCCCGCGCGGTTACTCGCCGCGCCCGGGAGGAAGATGGGGCAGACGGTCCGCCGCGACGACACCTTCGAGGTAGCCGCGGGCCCGCTCGGTGCGCGGGTACGCCTCCAGCAGCCGCCAGAAACGCGGGCCGTGCCCCGGGACCAGCAGGTGCGCCAGCTCGTGCAGCAGTACGTAGTCGACGACGTACTCGGGCATGCCCTGGAGGCGGTGCGAGAGGCGGATGCTGCCTTCCGCGGGGGTGCAGGAGCCCCAGCGCGTGTTCTGGTTGGTCACCCAGCGCACGGACGCCGGCCGCGCCTTCGCGTCGAGGAACTGCCCGGACAGCCGCTCGGCGCGCTCGGCCAGCTCCGCGTCGCCGAGGACGCGCTTGCTCTCCTGGGCCGCGAGCTTGTCGAGCATGACGGTGACCCAGCGCTGCTCCTCGGCCTCCGACATGCGGGCCGGGATGAGGACGACCGTGCGGTCGCCCTCGCGGTACGCGGAGACCGTGCGGCGGCGCCGGGCGCTCCGGCGGACCTCGACCGCGCTCGCCCGAGGCCCGCTCGGCGGCGGGCTGGTCGTGCTGCGCTGCGTGTTCGTGGCACGGTGCGGTGGGTCGGCGGGCACGCCCCGACGTTACCCGCTGAGCAGGGCGGAAGTCCCGCCTCCGGGCCTCTTCGGTGTGCTGCCGCGCGTCCCCGCACCCCCGATCGCTGCATTAGTACGACTATCACCCCCACCCTGTGGACAACTCGACGCACGCGAGCGGCCTCCGGGTCCATGCTGGCTGTCGTACGACACCGCCGGGGCCGCCCGCCCCGGCGGGAGCACGGCACGGCACGGGGGACAGTCATGCATCCGATCCTGAAGCCGGCGCTGCGGCGCGGGTGGCACGACCTCAACACGGTGCAGTTCGGCGTCACGCCGGCGCACGCGGTGGTCCTGGGCCCGGTGGACACCGCCACCGGCACCTTCCTCACCCTCCTCGACGGGACACGCGGGGTCCCTCTGCTGCGCGAGGAGGCCCGCCGGATGGGCCTGCCCGACGGGCACGCCGACTGCGTCCTCGACCGGCTCTCCGAGGCGGGTCTTCTCGACGACGCGACCGGCGGGGGCCCGGCCGCCGTCGCCCTGCGCGAGCGGACGGGGGTCATGGACCGGCTCCGGCCCGACCACGCCGCGCTGACGGTGACCACCCGCGAACCGGCGGCGGCGCTGGAGAGACTGGCGGCACGCCACGCCGCGCGCGTGCAGGTCAGAGGGGTCGGCCGGGTGGGAGCGCTGGTGGCGTCGGTGCTCGCCGCGGCGGGCGTGGGCCATGTGGAGGTGCGGGACGGCGGCTGCGTGGAGGCGGCTGACGTGGCGCCGGGCGGGCACGCCGTGGACGCGGTGGGAGAGCGCCGGGACGTCTCCGCGCGGCGGGCGGTGCGCGCGGCGGCGCCGGTCCGGGCCCCGCGCCCCGACCGGCGGAGCGGCCCCCCGCAGCGCCTCGCGGAGCCCGATCCCGCGGCGCCTCCGCTCTCCCTGGCCGTCATCGCGCCCCGCGACGGCCTCGCCGTCCACTCCCCCGAACCGGAGAGCGCCGACGACCTGATCGCGGACGGCGTCCCTCATCTGTACGCGGGGGTGGCCGAGGCGACCGGGATCGTCGGCCCGCTGGTGCTGCCCGGCGGCTCGGCGTGCGCGCGGTGTCTGCTTCTCGGGCGCACGGACCGGGACGCGATACTGCCCCGGCTGCTCGCGCAGTGGCGTTCGGGGCGGGCCTCCCGCCAGGTGCAGGCGTGTGACGTGGCCCTGGCCACGGCGGTGGCGGGTCTGGCGGCGGCCCACGCGCTGGCGTTCCTCGACGAGGAGCTGCCGTCGAGCACGGGCGCCCGCTGGGAGGCGTCGTCGCCGGGCCTCGACTGGCACGCCCGCCCGGTGTGGCCGCATCCCCGGTGTCCTTGCGGTGCTGGTGAGAGAGGTAACGGGCAGGAGGTCTCCGTGGACGCGGAGCCGCACGACACAATGGCCCGGTGAGCGCATGGCTGTCGGCGTCCCGGTGCCTGGGCACGCGCGGCTGAGCTGTCCGGCACTTGGAGGGGTGTATGTCTGATCTTCCCCGTAAGGCGGTTACCCGTACCGCCAAGCTGGCCGCGCTGCCGATCGGCTTCGCGGGCCGCGCGACCTGGGGCATCGGCAAGCGCATCGGCGGCAAGTCGGCGGAGCTGGTCGGCAGAGAGCTGCAACAGCGCACGGCGGACCAGTTGTTCAAGGTGCTGGGCGAGCTGAAGGGCGGTGCGATGAAGTTCGGACAGGCGCTGTCCGTCTTCGAGTCGGCGCTGCCGGAGGAGGTCGCGGGCCCCTATCGGGCCGCCCTGACCAAGCTTCAGGAGGCGGCGCCTCCGATGCCGACCCGGACCGTGCACGCGGTGCTCGCGGAGCGGCTCGGTGAGGACTGGCGGGAGCTGTTCGCCGAGTTCGACGACAAGCCCGCGGCCGCCGCGTCGATCGGGCAGGTGCATCGCGCCGTGTGGCACGACGGGCGGGCGGTCGCGGTGAAGGTGCAGTATCCGGGCGCGGGTGAGGCGCTGCTGTCGGACCTGACCCAACTGAGCCGCTTCGCGCGCCTGTTGGGCCCGCTCATCCCGGGCATGGACATCAAGCCGCTGATCGCGGAGTTGCGCGACCGGGTCTCCGAGGAGTTGGACTACGACCTGGAGGCGCGGGCCCAGCGCGCGCACGCCGAGGAGTTCGCCGACGACCCGGACGTGGTCGTGCCGCAGGTGGTCCACCAGTGCGAGCAGGTGCTGGTCACGGAGTGGATCGAGGGGACCCCGCTGTCCGAGGTGATCACGGACGGTTCGGCGGCGATGCGGGACCGGGCGGGGCAGTTGCTGGCCCGTTTCCTCTTCTCCGGCCCGGCGCGCACGGGCCTGCTGCACGCCGACCCGCACCCGGGGAACTTCCGGCTGCTGCCGGACGGCTCGGGCGGCTGGCGCCTCGGTGTGCTGGACTTCGGCACGGTCGACCGGCTGCCCGGGGGCCTGCCCGGACCCATCGGCGTCACCCTGCGGATGACGCTCGACGGCGACGCGGACGGGGTCTACGAACTGCTGCGCGAGGAGGGCTTCGTCAAGGAGTCCATCGAGCTGGACCCGGAAGCGGTCCTGGAGTACCTGCTGCCGATCATCGAGCCGGCGCAGGTCGAGGCGTTCACCTTCACGCGCTCGTGGATGCGCACGCAGGCGGCGCGCCTCGCCGACATCCGCTCCCCCGCCCACCAGTTGGGCAAGCAGTTGAATCTGCCGCCCGCGTATCTCCTCATCCACCGGGTGACGTTGAGCACGATCGGCGTGCTGTGCCAGCTCGGGGCGACGGTCCGGCTGCGGGAGGAGCTGGAGCGGTGGCTGCCGGGGTTCGTACCGGAGGGCGAGGAATTGGCGCCGGAGGGAGAGGGGTTGGCGTCAGACGCCGAGGACGCGGCGGCGGAGGGTGCGGAGCCGTCGGCGCGGGCGGCGGAGCCGTTGCCCGCGGCGGAGGGGTGATCACCAGCGGTCGGCCGGGCGCTGAACACCATCGGTCGCGGGAGCTGATCACCACCGTCAGGGGCGCTGATCACCACCAGTCGGAGTCGAGACGCCCCTCGATGGATCTGATGTTCTGGCGGGCGCACGCCTCGCAGAAGTAGCGCCGGACGCCGCTTTCGACGGAACACGTCCAGGTCAGCGGCGGCCCCTCGGCCGTCGTACCGCAGCGCGCGCACGCGACGGTCTGCTGTTCGGATTGCCGCGCGGAGTCCCCGCCAGGAAGAGACGTCACCCCGTGACGATAACTCCATGGACCGATCATCTTCAGGCATTACACGCCTCGGGGGCCGGTCCGATGGGACCGGCCCCCGAGGAAGCCGCCGCGCCGCGCGGGGCGCGGCGGGCGCCGTGGCGCTACTGCATGACGGCCATGGCCAGCGCGCGCCGGGCGCGCAGTGACGCACGCTCCGCTCGGCGCTGCATCCGGCGGGCGACCACCAGGCGCAGGGCCTGGCGCTCTGCGTGCGCGTCCCTCAGTTGGTCGTGCATATGCGCA
Source organism: Streptomyces sp. NPDC107550 (assembly GCF_055639095.1). Taxonomy (NCBI): domain Bacteria; kingdom Bacillati; phylum Actinomycetota; class Actinomycetes; order Kitasatosporales; family Streptomycetaceae; genus Streptomyces; species Streptomyces sp. NPDC107550. Next base: position 227,084 of record NZ_JBVKBC010000003.1, on the reverse strand, counting down.
CGAGCCAAGGCTTCTGGGATGAGTTGCATCTGACGGGTCCTGTTCTGACGCGAGTCGTTCGCGCCTGTGGTGGTGAAGTCGGGGGTCGCGGAGCCGATGGGCTCACTCGTGGACGGCTTCATCGAGTCCTGCTTCTGGGGGTCGTGCGTCAGGGGGCGGTCGATCGTTCCTCGCGTGTTCATGCGACGACCGGGTTCTTGCGCGGGCGGCCACGCGGCCGCTTCCGGGCGACGACCACGCCCTGGACGAACAGTTCGCCACCCCAGACGCCCCACGGCTCGCGGCGCTCCTTGGCGCCGGCGAGGCACGCCTCGACGAGCGGGCAGGTGCGGCAGAGCGACTTGGCGTACTCGACGTCGGCCGGCTGCTCGGCGAAGAAGACCTCGGGGTCGAAGGCGCGGCAGGGGACGGGCACGCCGAGGTTCTCGATGGCGTCGTCGAGCGCGGTGAGCGCGGTCAGCGGGTTCAAGGCGGAGTCCTCCGTGGACACGGGCGGGGAAAGAGCGTCGGAAGGCGGTACGGACGGGGCGTGCGCTTCGAGTTGCACGGTGTGTTCTTCCTCGTCTGGTCGTTCCGGCCGGTGGGCCGGGTGGCGGTGGTACCGGGTTCTTTTCTTGTCCCGAGGCCCCTTCGGTCTGGTTCCTCGGAAGACGGCTCGGTCTTCCGGGAAAACAGAAGGGCCGCGGATCCCGGGTGGGGTTCCGCGGCCCTGAAGGCGCCGGTCTGATCATGGATCAGACTGGATCGCTCCAGGGTTCGAGCCCACGGAAGGCCCACATCGTGTGGTGCTGCGTCGTCTGCTTCCGGATTCCGGCACCGGCCGCCGCGGAGGCATAGGCCGTGGCCTGTGCCGTCGCTACTGCTTCCAGTGCCTTGGTCGGTCGCTCATTGCCCTCACGCACGGGAAGCGCGTCGAAGGACAGGAGGGCAGCCGGACGGATGGCGCTGACGCCAGACAGACCGGTGCCCGGGTTCGAGAAGCCGAGCAGGCAGGTGGAGACGACCGAGCGATCGGTCATTTTCACGGTGCTGACGGAGCTGGTGTTGATGCTGATCACTGGAATCGCCTCCTCTCGGCGTCTAAGGGACCGGCGCGGGCCGGTCCGACGGCTTTCAAGTACAACACGGAACCAGGACCTTCGAGAAGGCCGCTGCTTTCGTGCTTTAGAACCTATGGGGATTGCCGGGCCCGGCGCAAACTATTTTTTCGACGAGTTCGTGTCAGTGCCCGCCATCGTCGTCCGTGCTCTCCTCGCCCACCATCTGACCTGCGCAAATGGCGAGCACATCGGAGCCGAAGGCGCGAAATTTCCGTCGTCCGACACCCGGGACACGGGACAGCTCCACCTCGTCGTCGGGCGCGGACTCGGCGATGGCGATCAAGGTCTTGTCGGTGAAGACGCAGAACGCGGGCTGGCCGAGCGCGGCCGCGGTGCGGGCCCGCCATGCGAGGAGCCGCTCGTACAGTCCCTCGTCCATGTCGGAGGGGCAGTCCTCGCAGCGCATCAGCTTCATCTCGCCCGCTTCGAGGGTGTGCCCGCACACGCGGCAGCGGGCGACCTTGCGGTCGACTCTGCGCCGGGCGCCCTCCAGCGGCTCTCTGCGCGCCGCGCGGGTCCCGTGCTCGACGCCGGCGGCGCCGCCGCGCGCTCCCCGCCCCGCGACCCCGGTGGAGCCGGGCCGCAGTCCGTCGAGGAAGCGGCTCGGCCGACGCGTGGGACGGCCGCCCGGTGAGCGGGACAGCGCCCAGGACACCGACAGGTGCAGGCGGGCGCGGGTCACGCCGACGTACAGCAGCCGGCGCTCCTCCTCGATCTGCTCGTCGGTCTTGGCGTAGGTGATCGGCATCATGCCCTCGGCGACGCCGACCAGGAACACGGCGTCCCACTCCAGGCCCTTGGCGGCGTGCAGCGAGGCGAGGGTGACGCCCTGGACGGTCGGGGCGTGCTGGGCGGCGGCCCGCTCGTCCAGCTCCGTCATGAAGTCGGTGAGGGTGGCGTCCGCGTGGACCCGCGCGAAGTCCTCCGCGAGCCGGGCCAGCGCGGCGAGCGACTCCCAGCGCTCGCGGACGGCGCCCGAGCCCGCGGGCGGTTCGCTGGACCAGCCCTCGCCGGAGAGCACGGCTCTGACCTGTGAAGGAAGGTCCACGGCCTCGTCGAGTCCCGCGTCGTTGCCCCCGAAGCGGGCGGCGGCGCGCAGGGCGTGGCCCGCCTTGCGGACCTCGGGCCGCTCGAAGAACCGCTCGGCTCCGCGCAACTGGTAGGGCACTCCCGCGTCGGCGAGGGCCTGCTCGTAGATCTCGGACTGGCTGTTGGTGCGGAACAGGACGGCGATCTCGCCGGCGGCGACCCCGGAGTCGATCAGCTCCCGGATGCGGCGGGCGGCGCCCTCGGCCTCGGCGGGCTCGTCGGGGTACTCGCAGTACAGCGGCTCGGGGCCGGCCTCACGCTGCGAGATCAGCTCCAGGCGGTGCTCGGCGGCCCGCCCGCTGGCGCGCGCGAGGACGCCGTTGGCGAGGTGGACGACCTGGGGCGTGGAGCGGTAGTCGCGGACGAGCTTGACGACGGTGGCGCCGGGGTGGCGGGTGCGGAAGTTGAGCAGGTGGTCGGGGGTGGCTCCGGTGAAGGAGTAGATGGTCTGGCTGGCGTCGCCGACCACGCACAGGCTGTCCCGGTCGCCGAGCCAGAGGTCGAGCAGGCGCTGCTGGAGGGGGCTGACGTCCTGGTACTCGTCGACGACGAAGTGCTGGTACTGCGCGCGGATCTGCTCGGCGATGTCGGCGCGGTCCTGGAGGATGCCGACCGTCAGCAGCAGCACGTCCTCGAAGTCGATGACGGAGCGGTCCCGCTTGAGCGTCTCGTAGTCGGCGTAGATCTGGGCGATCTCGCCGGGGTGACGCGGGGTCTCGCGGCCCGCCTTGTGGGCCGCCGCCGCGTAGTCGCCGGGGACGGTCTGGGTGACCTTGGACCACTCGATCTCGGCGGTGACGTCACGCAGCTCGCCGCGGTCGAGACGGATCCGGGAGGCCGCTGCGGCGTCCGCGACGAGCTGGAGCTTGCGGTCGACGAGCCTCGGCAGCTCGCCACCGACCGCCTTGGGCCAGAAGAACTGGAGCTGGCGCAGGGCCGCTGAGTGGAAGGTACGGGCCTGCACTCCCCCGGCGCCGAGCTGGCGCAGCCGGCCCCGCATCTCGCCCGCGGCGCGGTTGGTGAAGGTGACGGCGAGCACCGTGTTCGGCTGGAGTATCCCGGCGCGGACGCCGTACGCGATGCGATGGGTGATCGCGCGCGTCTTGCCGGTGCCTGCGCCCGCGAGCACACACACCGGACCGTGCAGGGCCGTCGCCACAGCGCGCTGCTCGGGGTCGAGGCCCTCGAGCACCGCGTCCGGCGAGTCCGGGACCTGTGGGAACAGGGTGGAGTGCGTTGCTGCTGTCACCCCGCCATGCTGCCAGGTCGCCGGGGGCGGGTGCGCCGGGTTGTCCACAGGGTGCGGGTGCCAGTCGTATTTATCCGCGTGACGTGCGGGAAAGCGCGTGACGTACGGGGGCCGTCGCCGTCCCGGGTACGTGCGGGAACGGTCGCCCTCCCGCCTGCGTGCGGGAATGGCCGCCGTCTCGCGTACGTTCGTCTGAATGCGAACACGCATCCCCAGCCATGAAGGAGCGCGAGGAACATGCCGGGCACTGTGACGATGTACAGCACCACGTGGTGCGGCTACTGCCAGCGGCTGAAGAAGCAGATGGACCGCGAGGGCATCGCGTACACGGAGATCAACATCGAGCACGACCCGGAGTCCGCCGCGTTCGTGGAGAAGGCGAACGACGGCAACCAGACGGTCCCCACGGTCCTCTTCGACGACGGTTCGACGCTGACCAACCCCTCGCTGGCGCAGGTCAAGCAGAAGATCGGCGCCTGACCCGCCCCGCCCCCTCGTTCAGAAGCCCGCTGCCGTGCGCATACGCGCGTGGCAGCGGGCTTCTGTGCGTCTACCGGCGGGCACTCACAGCGCGTCGCTGGGCTTCGGCAGCGGCTTGCCGTACCAGAGTTCGATCAGCCGGGCCGCGATCGAGATCCCGTAAGGAGGCATGACCTCGCCGGAGTCGAACGCGGCCCGCAGGTCGTCGCGGGAGAACCAGCGGGCCTCGTGGATCTCGTCGCCGTCCACGTTGATCTCGGTGGAGGTGGCCTGGGCCATGAAGCCGAGCATGAGGCTGGAGGGGAACGGCCAGGGCTGGCTGGCGACGTACTGGACGTCCCCGACGATCACGCCGGCCTCCTCCCGGACCTCGCGCCGCACGGACTGCTCGATGGACTCGCCGGGCTCGACGAAGCCGGCGAGCGTCGAGAAGCGGCCCTCGGGCCAGTGCACCTGGCGGCCGAGCAGGATGCGGTCCTGGTCGTCCGTGACGGCCATGATGACGGCCGGGTCGGTGCGCGGGTAGTGCTCGGCCCCGCAGGCCGGGCAGCGGCGGATGTGACCCGCGGCGGCGATGACGGTGCGTTCGCCGCAGCGGGAGCAGAAGCGGTGCAGTCGCTGCCAGTTCTCCAGGGCGACGGCGTGCACCATGAGGCCGGCGTCCCGGGGCGAGAGCAGGAGGCCCGCCTCGCGCAGTCCGGCCGGGCGCGCGGACTGGTCCATGCGCCCGGGCAGGGTGTCCTTCTGGAGCGCGAAGTAGCTCACGCCGTCGTCGTCGGTGCCCAGGAAGTAGCGGTGGGCCTCGGTGAGGGGCGCCTCGAAGGACGGCGTCATCACGAGTTCCGTCGCGCCGTCCGGTGTCTCGTCGACGAGCACCTGACCGCCGGAGACCACGAAGACCCGGGTCGTGGGGTGGCTCCACGCGGCGGCGAGCCATGCCTCGTCGAGGCGGTGGTGCGCGGCGCGGTCGATGCCGCTCGGCGCGGCGAGCGACAGGGGCCGGTCGGCGGCCAGTTCGGCGGTGCGGTCGGTCCAGGTGGTCACGGGTGCTTCCAACTCCCCCGGTGGAATGGGTGGTTCGGCAGGCGGTTCGGCGGGACGCGCGACAGGACGCGTGCGGGGTGGCTCGTTCAGGCGTCGTCCGCCCAGTTGTCCGCGAGATCGCCCCACAGGTGTGCGGCCGTCTCGACGCCCTTCATCAGCAGGTCGAGCTCCACCTTCTCGTTGGGGGCGTGCCAGCCGTCGGAGGGCACCGAGATGCCGAGGAACAGGACGGGCGCCTCCAGGACGTCCTGGAGGTCGGCGGCGGGCCCGGAGCCTCCCTCGCGCGTGAAGCGGATCTTCTGCTCGAAGGCGCGCCCCATGGCTCGTACGACGGACTGCAGCGCGGGGTGGTCCAGCGGGGTCAGACAGGGGCGGGTCGCGGCGCCGAAGGTGATCGTGTGGCTGATGCCGGCCGGCAGTTGTTCGGCGACCCAGGCGGTGACGGCCTTCTCCACGTGGTCGGGGTCCTGCCCTGCGACCAGGCGGAAGGAGAGCTTCAGCATGGCGGAGGACGGGACGATCGTCTTGCCGCCGGGGCCCTGGTAGCCGCCGCCGATGCCGTTGACCTCGGCGGTGGGGCGGGCCCAGATGCGCTCCAGGGTGGTGTGACCGGACTCACCGTAGGTGGCGTGCGACTTGGCGGTGCGCAGCCACTGCTCCTCGTCGAAGGGAAGCTCCGCGAAGAGTTCGCGCTCGCGGTCGGTCAGCTCGACGATGCCGTCGTAGAAGCCGGGGACGGCCACGCGCGCGTGCTCGTCGTGGAGCGCGGCGACGAGGCGGGCGGCGGCGGTCGCCGGGTTGGGCACGGCGCCGCCGAACGAGCCGGAGTGGATGTCCTGGTCCGGCCCGCGCAGCTCGATCTCGCAGTCGGCGAGGCCGCGCATGCCGGTGCAGACGGTCGGGGTGTCCTCGGACCACATGCCGGTGTCGGAGACGATCACCGCGTCGGCGGCGAGCCGGTCCTTGCGCTCCTCGATGAGCGCCCGGAAGTGCGGGGAGCCGGACTCCTCCTCGCCCTCGACGAGCAGCTTGAGGTGGACCGCGGGGGCGGTGCGGCCGGTCGCGGCGAGGTGGGCGCGCACGCCGAGTGTGTGGAAGAACACCTGCCCCTTGTCGTCGGCGGCCCCGCGCGCGTGGAGGCGGTTGCCGATGACGACGGGCTCGAAGGGCTCGGTGTCCCAGCCGTCCTCGCGGGCGGCGGGCTGGACGTCGTGGTGGCCGTAGACGAGCACGGTGGGCGCCTGCGGGTCGTCCGAGGGCCACTCGGCGAACACGGCGGGGGCGCCGGGCGTCTCCCACACCTCCGTGGTCACGAAGCCCGTCTCGGCCAGTTTCGCGGCGAGCCAGTCGGCGCTGCGGCGCACGTCCGGTGCGTGGTCGGGCTGGGCGGAGACGGAGGGGATCCGCAGCCACGCGGCGAGGTCGTCGAGGAACGCTTCTCGGTGGTCCTCGATGTACGCACGGACGGTGCTGACGGCGCTGTCAACGGGCTTGCTCATGTCCACGAGCCTAGTCCCCCGCAGGAGTGCGCTCGTCCGTCGGCTCCGCCGCCGCCTCGTCCGCCTCCCGCGGCTCCCCGCTCAGCAGCCGCTCCAGCTCGGCCCGCCCGGGCAGCCGCCGCGGCCGCGCCGTCTCACCAGTGCGTACGTACAGGAAGGCGGCGCTCACCTTCTCCAGCGGCACGCCCTGCTGCTCGGCCCAGGCCAGCCGGTAGACGGCGAGCTGGAGCGGGTCCGCGGTCTTCAGATGCCCGGTCTTCCAGTCGACGATCTCGTACGTGGCGTCGTCGCCGTCGCCCTCCTTGTAGACGGCGTCGATCCGGCCGCGTACGACACGGCCCGCGATGGCCAGCTGGAACGGCAGCTCCACGCGGTGGGGTGTGCGGTGGGCGTAAGGAGTGCGCTCGAAGGCTTCCTTGAGGACTTCCAGGTCGCGGGCGTCGGCGATCTCCGCGTCGCTGCCGGGCAGGTCCTCGGGGTCGTGCAGGGGCAGGCGCAGTTCTTCGAAGCGGGACTCGACCCAGGCGTGGAAACGGGTGCCCTGGCGGGCCGCCGGCTGGGGCGGGCGGGGCATGGGCCGGGCGAGGTCCTGGGCGAAGCCGTCCGGGTCGGCGGCCATGCGCAGCAGTTGCGACGCGGTCAGCGAGTGCGGCACGGGGACCTCGCGGACGGCGGCGCGGGCGCGCAGCAGTTCACCGGCGAGGGCGTCGAGGTCGCGGTCCCAGGAGTCGATCGTGCGGGACTCCTCCGGAGTGAGGAACATCTCGGGGGCGGGCGCGGGGTGCGGGACGGCCGGGGCGTGCGGCGCGGACTCGGGCACGCGCGCGTGGGCGTGCGTTTCCGCCGGGTGCGGGGTGGCCTCCGGCACGCGCGCGTGGGGGGCCGGGGTCGGGTGAGGGACCGTCGGGCGCTCGGTGGGGAGGCTCTCCCAGTCGGCGGCGCCGGCCTCCTCGTACGGGGGCTCGTCGTCGTAGGGCGGCTCGTCCAGGAGGTCGTCGGCGGGCGGGGGCGGCCAGTCCGGGTCCTCGAAGGGCGGTTCGTCGGGGGTCGCGGGGTGGCTCTCGGTGTGGGCGCGGCTCTCGGTGTGCGCGGAGCCGCCCGCGTGCTCCCTGATGCGGTCCAGGTGGGCGAGGACGGTGTCGGCTGCGGCGCGGCGGCGGGCGAGGGAGGTCTCGTCGAGCGGCAGCGGCCACGCCTGCTCGGCGGCGGACTCCTGGAGGGCGGGGTTCTCGGCGTCCTCCGCCGGCTCGTCGGCCCATGCCTCGATCTCGCCGTGGCCCGCGACGCAGTGGTCGTACAGCGCCTGGAGGAAGTCGGAGGGGCCGCGCTTCTTCTTCTGCGAGGGGCCCCACCAGTGCCCGGAGCCGAGCAGCAGGGAGCGCGGGCGTGTGAACGTCACGTATCCGAGGCGCAGTTCCTCGGTGTGCTGGTGGTCCTTCATGTCGGCGTGGAACGCCTTGATGCCCTTGGCGTCCCAGGTCTCGACGTCGGGCAGGGTGGCGGCGTCGCCGCGCAGCGCGTGCGGCAGCACCTTGCCCTGGGCGGTCCACTTCTCGCGGCCCTGGGTGCTCGGGAACGTGCCGGCGACGAGGCCGGGGACGGCGACGACGTCCCACTCCAGTCCCTTGGACTTGTGCGCGGTGAGCACCTTCACGGTGTTCTCGCCGCCGGGCAGCGCGTTGTCGAGGCCCTTCTCGTACTGGGCGGCGGTGCGCAGGAAGCCGAGGAAGGCGAGCAGGGTGGCGGAGCCGTCGTCGGCGGCGAAGGAGGCCGCTGTGTCGAGGAAGTTGGACAGGGTCTCGCGGCGCCGGGCGGCCAGGGCGTGCGGCGACGCGGACAGTTCGACCTCCAGGCCGGTGACGGCGAGGACGCGGTGCAGGACGTCCATGAGGGGGTCGGACAGGGAGCGGCGCAGTTCGCGCAGTTCGGTGGCGAGGCGGGCGAAGCGCACGCGCGCGTCCGGCGAGAACGGCAGCCCGTCGTCGTCCCCGTCGGCCTGCGCGGAGGTCTCCAGGAACGTGTCGAGCGCGTCGGCGAGCGATATCACCTCGGCCGGATCGACCCCCTCCACGGCTTCGGCGAGACGCCGGTCGGGGTCGTCGTCGCCCCCGCGCGCGTGGGAGACGAGCAGGCGGGCGCGGCGGCCCAGCAGGGCGAGGTCGCGCGGGCCGATGCGCCAGCGCGGGCCGGTGAGCAGGCGGACCAGCGAGGCGTTGGCGCCGGGGTCCTGGAGCACTTCACAGACGGCGACCAGGTCGGCGACCTCCGGCAGATGCAGCAGCCCGGACAGGCCGACCACTTCGACGGGGATGTCGCGGGCGACGAGCGCGCCCTGGATCTGGGCGAAGTCGGCGGCGGTGCGGCACAGCACGGCGATCTCGCCGGGCGGGGTGCCGGTGGCGACCAGATGGGCGATCGAGCCGGCGAGCCAGTCGATCTCCTCGGCGTGGGTGGGCAGCAGCGCGCAGCGCACGACGCCGTCGCGCTCCGCGCCGGGGGCCGGGCGCAGTGCCTCCACGCCCGCGTGCATGGCGCGCAGCGGCTCCGCCAGCCCGTTGGCCAGGTCGAGGAGGCGGCCGCCGCTGCGGCGGTTCTCGCTGAGGGCGAAGCGGGTGGCGGGGCTGCCGTCGGCGTGGGCGAAGTGCTGGGGGAAGTCGTCGAGGTTGGCGACGGAGGCGCCGCGCCAGCCGTAGATGGCCTGGCAGGGGTCGCCGACCGCGGTGACGGCGTGGCCGGTGCCGCCGCCGAACAGGCCGGCGAGCAGGATGCGCTGGGCGACGGAGGTGTCCTGGTACTCGTCGAGCAGGACGACGCGGAACTCGTCCCGCATGATCTCGCCGACTTCGGGGCGGGTGTCGGCGAGGGTGGCGGACAGGGCGATCTGGTCGCCGAAGTCGAGGACGTCGCGCGCCCGCTTGGCGTCGCGGTAGCGGGTCACCAGCTCCGCGAGTTCGATCCGGGCGGCGGCGGCCTCGGGGACCTTGCGCAGGTCGGCGTTGCTGAGTCTGACGCCGTCGAGCGCGCGCAGCAGTTCGTGGTCGTGGGCGCGCAGCCGCTGCGGCGGCACGAGGTGCTCGGCCAGCTCTCCGTCAAGGGTGAGGAGGTCGCTGACGAGGTCGGCGAAGGAGCGGGTGAGGGCGGGGTAGGGGCCCGGCGCCTCGCGCAGCACGCGCGCGGCGAGCTGGAAGCGGGTGGCGTCGGCGAGCAGCCGGGTCGAGGGCTCCAGGCCGATGCGCAGCCCGTGGTCGGTCAGCAGGCGGCCCGCGAACGCGTGGTAGGTCGAGATGACGGGCTCGCCAGGCGGGTTGTCCGGGTCGAGGGTGTCGGGGTCGGTGACGCCGGCCTTGATCAGCGCCTTGCGGACGCGCTCGGCCAGCTCACCGGCCGCCTTGTTGGTGAAGGTGAGGCCGAGGACCTGCTCGGGTGCGACCTGGCCGGTGCCGACCAGCCAGACCACGCGCGCGGCCATCACCGTCGTCTTGCCGGAGCCGGCTCCGGCCACGATCACCTGCGGGGCGGGCGGCGCGGTGATGCAGGCCGTCTGCTCCGGGGTGAACGGGATGCCGAGCAGCTCTTTGAGCTGCTCGGGGTCGGTGAGGCGTGTGGTCACCTCACCGAGGCTAACCGGCACCACTGACAGCGCCCGCCCGTCCGGCCCCGAAGGCGGCCGGCGCCGCTCCCGCGAGCGGCGTCACTCCACCACGTGGCGCCCCTCGGCCCGTGCGCTGCACGAGGCGCGGAAGGCGCAGTGCGTGCAGTGTTGCCCGGTGGTCGGCGCGAACCGTTCGTCGAGCACCTTCCCCGCGGCCGTGGCGAGCAGGTCCCCGACCCACTCCCCCTCCAGCGGCGGCTGCGCCTGCACCCGGGGCAGGGTCTCACCGCCGTCCTTCTTCGGGGCGCCCTGGCGGAGCTGGACGAGTTCGGCGCCGCCGGGGTGGGGGCGGGCGCCGTCGAAGACGTCGTCGACGGCGCCTTCGCGGACGGCGAGCTGGTAGACGGCGAGCTGCGGATGGCGGTCGACCTCGGCGGCGCTGGGCGCCTGTTTGCCGGTCTTGAAGTCGACCACGTAGGCGCGGCCTTCGGTGTCGGCCTCGACGCGGTCCATGGAGCCGCGGATGCGGACCTCGTACGAGCCTGCTTCGAGGGTGACGTCGAAGCCGTGCTCGCTGGCGACGGGGGTGCGGCCGGAGCGGTCCATGACGTGCCACTGGAGGAAGCGTTCGACCGCCACGCGCGCGTGCTCCTTCTCCTGCTGCGACTTCCAGGGCGCGTCGAAGGCGAGCGCGTCCCACACGGAGTCGAGGCGTTCCATGAGGACGTCGAGGTCGGCGGGGGTGCGTCCGGAGGCGACCTCGTCGGCGAGGACATGGACGACGTTGCCGAAGCCCTGGGCGGCGGTGGCGGGGGCGTCGGCCTTGACCTCGCGGCCGAGGAACCATTGCAGGGCGCAGGTGTTGGCGAGCTGGTCGAGGGCGCTGCCGGAGAGCACGACGGGCTGGTCGCGGTCGCGCAGGGGGACCTTGCTCTCGGTGGGCTCGTACATGCCCCACCAGCGGTAGGGGTGCGCGGCGGGTACGAGGGGCCGGCCGTCGTCGTCGCTGAGCGCGGCGAGGCGGGCGAGGCGCCGGGCGGCGGCTTCCCGCAGGGCGTCGGAGGCGCGGGGGTCGACGGTGGTGGCGCGGAGTTCGGCGACGAGGGCGGCGACGGCCAGCGGTCTGCGGGGGCGGCCGGTGACGTCCTGGGGTTCGACGCCCAGCTCGGTGAGGAAGCGGGAGGGCTGGTCGCCGTCGTCGGCGGGCGCCTTCACCGCGGTGACGACGAGCCGCTCGCGCGCGCGTGTGGCGGCCACGTAGAACAGGCGCCGCTCCTCGGCCAGCAGGGCGCCGGGGGTGAGGGGTTCGGCGAGTCCGTCGCGGCCGATGCGGTCGGCCTCCAGGAGGGAGCCGCGGCGCCGCAGATCGGGCCAGAGCCCCTCCTGGACGCTCGCCACGACGACGAGCCGCCACTCCAGGCCCTTGGAGCGGTGGGCGGTCATCAGGCGTACGGCGTCGGGCCGCACGGTGCGGCCGGCGAGGGTGTCGGCGGCGATGTCCTGCGCGTCCAGCTCCTCCAGGAAGTTGCGGGCGCCACTGCCGCCGATGCGCTCCTCCGCGCGCGCGGCGACGGCGAACAGGGCGCACACGGCGTCCAGGTCCCGGTCGGCGTTGCGGCCGGCGGCGCCGCCGCGGCGGGCGGCGCGCTCCAGCCGCTGCGGCCAGGGCGTGCCGTTCCACAGCTCCCACAGGGCCTCTTCGGCGGTGCCGCCCTCGGCGAGTGTGGCGCGGGCGGCGGCGAGCAGCGCCCCGAGGCGTTGCGCTCCGCGCGCGTAGGCGGGGTCGTGCAGCGCCAGCCGCTCCGGCTCGGCGACGGCGCGGGCGAGGAGGTCGTCGGAGGGCGGCGGCACCGGGTTGCCCGCCGCGCGCTCCTCCTCCCGCAGGGCGCGCCCCAGGCGGCGCAGATCGGCGGCGTCCATCCCGGCGAGTGGGGAGGCGAGCAGGTCGAGGGCGGTCTCGGTGTCGAGCCAGCAGGTGTCGTCGGCGGTCTCCGCGGGGCCGTACGAGACCGCTTTGAGGGCCGTCAGCAGGGGCGCGACCGCCGGTTCGTGGCGCAGGGGCAGGTCGTCGCCGTCGATGTCGAGCGGGACGCCCGCCGCGGTGAGGGCGCGGCGCATGGCGGGGATGCTGCGGGAGCCGGCGCGGACGAGGACGGCCATGTCGCTCCAGGGGAGGCCGTCCTCCAGGTGGGCGCGGCGCAGGATGTCCGCGATGTTGTCCAGCTCCGTCCCGCTGGTCGGGTAGGTGTAGACCTCGGTACGGCCGCCTTCGCGCGCGGGGGCGAGCTGCCGGTGGGCACGGACCTTGTCGGCGGGCAGCCGGGTGAGGGGCATGCGCTGGGTGACGCGCCGGGTGGCTTCCAGGAGGGCGGCGCCGGAGCGGCGGGACGTGGTGAGGACCTCGACGGGCGCGGGCGTGCCGTCCGCGCGCGGGAAGTCGGCGGGAAAGTCGAGGATGCCGTTGACGTCGGCGCCGCGGAACGCGTAGATCGACTGGTCCGGGTCACCGAAGGCGACGAGGGTGCGTCCGCCGCCCGCGAGGGCGTGCAGGAGCCGCACCTGGGCGGGGTCGGTGTCCTGGTACTCGTCGACGAAGACGGCGTCGTAGCGGGCGGCCAGCTCCTCGGCGACGCCCTGGCTGCGGGCCAGCAGGACGGCCCGGTGCACGAGTTCGGCGTAGTCGAGGACGCCGCGCATGTCGAGCACGTCCAGGTACTCGGCGAGGAAGGTCGCGGCGGCGCTCCAGTCGGGGCGCCCGATACGGCGCGCGAAGGCGTGCAGGGCGGCGGGCGCGAGGCCCAGCTCACGGCTGCGGGCGAGGACGGCGCGGACCTCGTCGGCGAACCCGCGCGTGGTGAGGCAGGCGCGCAGTTCGTCGGGCCAGCGGACATGGGCGAGCCCGGCCTGCTCCAGGTCGATGTGCCCGGCGAGCATCTCGCGCACGGTGACGTCCTGCTCGGGACCTGACAGCAGGCGCAGCGGTTCGGCGAACAGGTCGGCGTCCTGGTGGGCGCGGACGAGCGCGTAGCAGAACGAGTGGAACGTGGTGGCCTGCGGGGAGCGGGCCGCCCCTATGCGCAGCGCCATCCGGTCGCGCAGTTCGACGGCGGCCTTGCGGCTGAAGGTGAGCACGAGGATGCGCTCGGGGGCCGTGCCGTGGTCGATGCGCGCGGCGACGGATTCCACCAGCGTGGTCGTCTTGCCCGTGCCCGGTCCGGCGAGCACCAGCAGCGGTCCGTGACCATGGTCAACCACCGCCCGCTGCCGTGCGTCCAGACGAGGGGGGTCCAGCGGCGCCGGCGGGGTACGTACCAGCCGGTACGCGCCGGGGACCCCCTGTCGTACCTGAGGGTGCGACAGGTGCCTGGTGGACGAAGTGGGGCTCACGTGGATCGCTGGTCCTGGTGGGTGTGCTGGTGGTCGGAGCGCCGTCCGTGCGGGACGGCGGCTGAGGGGTGAAGGAGGTGGCCGTCATCGGCGGTGCCGTCGACGCTACGCCGTCGAGTGTGGCGGAAGCGGGGCTTCCGTCGCGTCTCCCGTGTGTCCCCCGGCACGGATGTGCCCGTTCTCACGAACGCTCGGGGACGGCCCGTGGTGCCCCTCCCGCCCCGGTTCCCCCGTACGGGCCACCAGCCGCCCGCCCACGCGCGCGATGGCCGAAGCTGTCACGTGTGAGCTTCCGTACGCGGCCGGCCGTCCCAGCGCGCGCGTCTCATGTCCAGGCGCGGCACATGGCCCTCGGCGGCCCGGGACGCCTCGCGCAGCGGCGTGCCCTCGTCGCGGTAGTGGCCGAGCGCGCGCAGTTCGTGGCCGGGCAGGAGCTGCCCGTCGGCCCGCACCACACGCCACCACGGCACGGCACTTCCGTACAGCGCCATCACGCGGCCCACCTGGCGCGGTCCGCCCTCCTCAAGCCACTCGGCGACGTCGCCGTAGGTCATGACGCGGCCGGGCGGGATCAGCTCGGCGACCTCCAGGACCCGCTCCGCGTACTCGGGCAGCTCGTGCGCCGGCCCGCTCTCCTCGCTCATCCGTCCCATCCTGCCGCACGCCACCGACAACGCGGGCGGAGACGGCGGATGCCCTGTGGAGAGAGACACAAGAAGGCGCTTGCCGACGACTTCCTGCATCACGAATGCACCCTGATGCCCCTCTACGGCGACGGGACATGCCACCATCGTGCGGGCGGTGACTGGTGATACGAGATCGACACGAGACGACGGAGCAGCAGAGCGTGCACCCCGACGACGCGGAGGGCACTTCTGTGACACCGGCGCGCCCTGAGGAGGCGGACGGCACGTCCGCGGACAAGGAAGCCAAGCCGGCCCGCCACGAGGAGCCGCTGCACGACCCGGACTGCGTGGACGCGCACGCGCACGCGGAGCAGGTCGACGGCGACGAACCGCTGCTCCCCGCGCGCGTGCATCGCCCGTCCGACCTGATGCGCCTCCTGGTGGGGGTGCTGGCGGTCGTCGTACTGCTAGCCATCGCCGCCTTCGCGCACGGCACGACGTCGGGCTTCGCGCAGGACATCAACAAGGGCACGGGGCAGGCCCCCGACCTGCTGAGCAAGTTCGCGGGGCTGGCCTCCAGCATCGCCATCCTGCTGGTGCCGGTCGCGTTCGCCATCGAGCGGCTCATCAAGCGCGACGGGCTGCGGATCGCGGACGGCGTGCTCGCCGCCGTGCTCGCGCACGGGGTGACGCTCGCCACCGACCTGTGGGTCGCCAAGGCCGCGCCGCAGTCCATCCAGGACGCGCTGACCAAGGTGTCGCCCGGTGACATCCACGCGCTCACCGATCCTGTGCACGGCTATCTGGCGCCCGTGATCGCCTATATGACGGCTGTCGGGATGTCCCGGCGACCACGCTGGCGTGTCGTGCTGTGGGTGGTGCTGCTGCTCGACGCGTTCGCCATGCTGGTCACCGGCTACACGACACCGTTCTCGATCATCCTGACGATCCTCATCGGCTGGACCGTCGCCTACGGCACGCTGTATGCGGTCGGCTCGCCGAACGTGCGGCCCACCGGGCAGACCCTCCTGGCCGGCCTGCGGCACGTCGGCTTCCACCCGGTCAGCGCCTCCCGCGAGGAGGCACACGAGGGCACCACGGAGAACGGCGACCGTGGCCGGCGCTACTTCGTCACCCTGGAGGACGGCCCTCCGCTCGACGTCACCGTCGTCGACCGCGAGCAGCAGGCGCAGGGGTTCTTCTACCGCGTATGGCGCCGTCTGACACTGCGCGGCATCACCCAGCGGCGCAGCCTGCAGTCGCTGCGCCAGGCCCTCGAGCAGGAGGCGCTGCTCGCCTACGCGGCGATCTCCGCCGGGGCGAACGCGCCGAAGCTCATCGCCACCTCCGAACTGGGACCCGACGCGGTCATCCTCGTCTACGAGCACATCGGCGGCCGTTCCCTGGACGCGGTGCCGGACGAGGAGATCACCGACGAGCTGCTGCGCGACACCTGGCACCAGGTGCGCGCCCTCCAGTCGCGCCGGATCGCGCACCGGCGCCTCGCGGGCGACGCGCTTCTGGTGGATCGTTCCGGCACGGTGTTCCTCACCGATCTGCGCGGCGGCGAGATCGCGGCCGGGGATCTGTTGCTGCGCATGGACATCGCGCAGATGCTCACCACGCTGGGCCTGCGCGTGGGCGCGGAGCGGTCCGTGGCCTCCGCGGTGGGCGTCCTCGGCCCCGACGCGGTCGCGGACTGTCTGCCGATGCTCCAGCCGATCGCCCTCACCCGCACCACCAGGGCCACGCTGCGCAGGCTGGGGCGGGAGCGCGCCCAGCGCGAGCGCGAGGCCGTCCTGGAGGCGTCCGGCCGGGCCAAACAGGCCCGCCTGGAGGAAGCCGCCGAAGCCGCGGACGTGACGCCCGCGCGCGCGGACAAGAAGGCGGAGAAGAAGAGCGAGAAGAAGTCCGAGAAGGCCGAGCGGCAGGCCGAGAAACGGGCCATGGACGAGGCGCTGGAAGAGGCCCGCGAGGAGGACCTGCTCACCCAGATCCGCCACCAGGTGCTGCGCATCCGCCCCCAGGCGCCGGTCGAGCCGGCCCGTCTGGAGCGCATCCGGCCACGCACCCTGATCAGCTTCATCGCCGGTGCGATCGGCGCGTACTTCCTGCTGTCGCAGCTCACGCACATCGACTTCGGGCAGATCGTCGGCGAGGCGGAGTGGGGCTGGGTCGGCCTCGCGGTCGTCTTCTCCGCGCTCAGTTACGTGGCCGCGGCGATGAGCCTGTTGGGCTTCGTGCCGGAACGCGTGCCCTTCATGCGGACCGTCGCCGCCCAGGTCGCCGGTTCGTTCGTCAAGATCGTGGCGCCCGCCGCCGTCGGCGGTGTCGCGCTGAACACCCGCTTCCTGCAACGCGCCGGGGTCCGCCCCGGGCTCGCCGTGGCCAGTGTCGGCGCCTCGCAGTTGTTCGGCATGTGCAGCCACATCCTGCTGCTGCTCACGTTCGGCTACCTCACGGGGACGGAGAAGACGCCGTCGCTGTCGCCGTCCCGGACCGTCATCGCGGGTCTGCTGACGGTGGCGGTCCTCGCTCTTGTGGTGACGTCGATCCCGTTCCTGCGGAAATTCGTCGTCACGCGCGTGCGGTCACTTTTCGCCGGTGTCGTGCCGCGCATGCTCGACGTGCTCCAGCGCCCCCGCAAGCTCGTCACCGGCATCGGCGGCATGCTGCTGCTGACCGCCTGCTTCGTGATGTGCCTGGACGCGTCGATCCGCGCCTTCGGCGACGACACGACGAGCCTGAGCCTGGCCAGCGTCGCGGTCGTCTTCCTCGCGGGCAACGCGCTCGGCTCCGCGGCCCCCACCCCCGGCGGTGTGGGCGCGGTCGAGGCGACGCTGACGGTCGGTCTGATCGCGGTCGGGCTGCCCAAGGAGGTCGCCGCCCCGGCCGTGCTGCTGTACCGCCTGCTCACCCTGTGGCTGCCGGTGCTGCCCGGCTGGCTGTTCTTCAACCACCTCACGCGCAAGGGCGCCCTTTAGGGCCTGTCCTTCGGATCATGCCGGGGTCGCGGGCCCCTGAACGCCCTTCAGTGTGTCCTCACCCGCACAGCCCGCAGCCCGAGCGCCGCGCATCCGGGGCCCGCAGGATGGGAGGCATGCTCATGCCGCCCCGCGCCGCCGCCCTGGCCGTCACCGCCGCACTGCTGTCCGCCTCGCTCTCCGCATGCGGTGAAGAGGCCCGGGACGACACCGATCTGCCGTCCCAGAAGCTCGCGTGGAAGGACTGTCCGGCGCCCGCGGATTCCGAGGGCGGGGGCGCCGCGCCCTCCCCTCTGCCCGGCGGCGCGGACTGGCAGTGCGCCACCATGAAGGCGCCCCGGAACTGGAGCGACCCCAAGGGCCCCACGATCGACCTCGCGCTGATCCGCGCGCGTGCCGACGGGCCGCCCGCCAAGCGCGTCGGCTCGCTCGTCTTCAACTTCGGCGGCCCCGGCGGCTCGGGCGTCACCACGCTGCCCGCTTTCGCCGGCACGTACGCGAAGCTGCGCGCCCGCTACGACCTCGTCAGCTTCGACCCGCGCGGGGTGGGCCGCAGCGCCGGTGTCACCTGCGAGAGCGACAAACAGCTCGACGACTACTTCCAGCAGGACGCGATCCCCGACACCACCGACGAGCAGCACGAACTCCTCGACAACATCAGGACGTTCAACAGGGCCTGCGCCAAGAACTCCGGGCCGATGCTCCCCCACGTACGCACCACGGACGCGGCCCGCGACATGGACCTCATGCGGCAGGTGCTCGGCGACGACAAGCTGCACTACTTCGGCATCTCCTATGGGACCGAACTGGGCGGCGTCTACGCGCATCTGTTCCCCAAGAAGCTCGGCCGGGCCGTGTTCGACGGCGTCGTCGATCCCACGCAGGGCTCGGAACAGGGCGCTCTCGGCCAGGCCAAGGGGTTCCAGCTCGCGCTCGACAACTACGCGAAGGACTGCACGTCCAAGGCAGAGGACTGCCCGGTCGGCGACACGCCCCAAGAGGTCGAGCAGAAGATCGCCAAGCTGCTCAAGGAACTGCGGGAGAAGCCGATCCCGGGCGTCTTCCCCCGCGACCTCACCCAGACCGCCGCCACCAACGGCATCGCCCAGTCCCTGTACTCGAAGGACTTCTGGGAGTACCTGACCGAAGGGCTCCAGGCGGCCTACGACGGCGACGGCAAGATCCTCATGCTGCTGTCCGACTCGATGAACGGCCGCAACGAGGACGGCAGCTACAGCAATATGCAGGCCGCCAACATCGCCATCAACTGCGCCGACGACAAGGCCCGCCCCACGCCGAAGGACGTCGAGGCGAAGCTGCCCGAGTTCCGTGCCGCCTCTCCCCTGTTCGGCGACTATCTGGCCTGGGGCATGCTCAGTTGCACGGACTGGGCCGTGGACGGCGCCGCCGCTCACCCGGACGTCTCCGCCCCCGGCGCGCCCCCGATCCTCGTCGTCGGCAACACCGGAGACCCGGCGACACCGTACGAGGGCGCGCGGAAGATGGTCGACGCGCTGGGCAAGGGGGTCGGTGTCGAGCTGACGTACAAGGGGCAGGGGCACGGCGCCTACGACAGCGGCAACCGGTGCGTGGTCGGGGCCGTAAACCGATATCTCCTCGACGGCAAGACCCCGGAAGAGGGAACGGTTTGTTCGTGATCGCCGAGTTGTCCACAGGCTCGGGCGGTTGCCAGTGACCGCTCCTACGATGGCCTGACCGCCTCACGAGACGAGGCGGCCGAGGGGGGATGTGCCGTGAGGACAAAGACTGCGCGGGCGCGGACAGGCGCACGCACACGGAAGTTCAGGCTGCGCTGCGTGGGTGTCGCGTACGGGAGCGAACTGGGCGGCGTCCACGCCCACTTGGCCCCTGAGAAGGGGGGCCGGCTGATCCTGGACGCGGCCGCCGGCCCCGAGGGGCACGGTGCGTACGGCTCGGGCGGCTCGGGCGGCTCGTGCGGCTCGGGCGTGGGCTTCGCGGTGGACGCCCCTCTACTGGAGGGTCGAATACCGTGCGACGACACGGTGTGCGCCTGACCTGCGGGGCGCGGGAGACTCCACAAGGGCCCGACATGCCGGACGGGCCCCGCGCGCTCGGCGCGAGGCCCGTCCGAAACCGTCAGCTCAGGCACCGACCGAGGGCCGTGCCGGGCGGCCCGCTCGGGGCGAGGGGCCGCGTGGGGGCGGTCCAGTGGATCTAGTAGACCGGCTTGTCGGGCTCGATCTGGTTGACCCAGCCGATGACGCCGCCGCCGACGTGCACGGCGTCCGAGAAGCCGGCGGACTTCAGCACGGCGAGGACTTCCGCACTGCGGACACCCGTCTTGCAATGCAAGACGATCTTCTTGTTCTGCGGAAGCCCCTCAAGGGCGGTGCCCATGAGGAACTCGTTCTTGGGGATCAGCTTGGCGCCCGGGATGGAGACGATCTCGTACTCGTTCGGCTCGCGGACGTCGATGATCTCGATGCTCTCACCGTCGTCGATCCACTCCTTGAGCTGCTTGGGAGTGATCGTCGAGCCGGCGGCCGCCTCCTGAGCCTCCTCGGACACGACGCCGCAGAAGGCCTCGTAGTCGATCAGCTCGGTGACGGTCGGGTTCTCGCCGCAGACCGCGCAGTCGGGGTCCTTGCGGACCTTGACCTGGCGGTACTGCATCTCCAGGGCGTCGTAGATCATCAGGCGGCCGACGAGCGGCTCACCGATGCCGGCGAGCAGCTTGATCGCCTCGTTGACCTGGATGGAGCCGATGGAGGCGCACAGCACACCGAGGACGCCGCCCTCGGCGCAGGAGGGCACCATGCCCGGCGGCGGGGGCTCCGGGTACAGGCAGCGGTAGCACGGCCCGTGCTCGGACCAGAACACCGAGGCCTGGCCGTCGAAGCGGTAGATGGAACCCCACACGTAGGGCTTGTTGAGCAGCACGCACGCGTCGTTGACGAGGTAGCGCGTGGCGAAGTTATCGGTGCCGTCGACGATCAGGTCGTACTGGCTGAAGATGTCCATCACGTTGTCGGCTTCGAGCCGCTCTTCGTGCAGGACGACGTTCACGTACGGGTTGATGCCGAGGACCGAGTCCTTCGCGGACTCCGCCTTGGAACGGCCGATGTCGGCCTGGCTGTGGATGATCTGGCGCTGCAGGTTCGACTCGTCGACCTCGTCGAACTCCACGATGCCCAGCGTGCCGACGCCCGCTGCGGCCAGGTACATCAGGGCCGGGGACCCGAGGCCGCCTGCGCCCACACAGAGCACCTTGGCGTTCTTCAGCCGCTTCTGCCCGTCCATCCCGACATCCGGGATGATCAGGTGGCGGGAGTACCTGCGGACCTCGTCGACGGTGAGCTCAGGAGCTGGCTCGACCAGGGGTGGCAGCGACACGGAGACCTCATTAATGCAGCTGGTCGGTATCTACGTACGGATGTTCCGTCTGTAACACTGCCACGCCCTTCTTCATTCCGAGACACCCGGTCCGATGCGCGAGACGATCTCGTCCCAGTACCCGGGCATGGCCTCCCAGGGGGCTCCGGCGCCGTCGCGGTCCGTGCGGTCGGTGAAGTAGATCGTGCCCGCGCCCTGCCAGCGCGCGATGCGCAGCGCCTCCTCCAGGTGCCCGCCGGGCATGCCGTGGACGAAGTGGCAGAACTTCTCGGGCGGGTAGTCGGCGGTCCACTCGGCCACCTGCGACCAGCGGTAGTCGCTCCAGGGTCCGCAGAACGTGACGAGCTGGTCGGCGGATTCGGCGTACCCCGGGTAGGGGTGGGTGCCGTGGCCGAGGACGAGGTGGGCGCCGTGGACGAGGGCGCGCAGGGTGGTGGCGGTCCGCCGGACCTCGGGGAGCACGGCGCGCTCGGTGGGGCAGCGGTCGAGGAAGAAGCCGTCGACCTGGTACCAGTCGAGGAAGCGGTGCGCGTCGGAGACGAGTTCGCCGAACGAGCGGGCGCCGTAGGTCATGTCGAGGTGGCCGAGGACGCGCACGCCCGCGTTCCGCAGCCGGCCCGCGGCTTCGAGGCAGTGCGGGTCGGGCCGGGCGCCGGGGCCGCCGGCGACGTTGAGGACGACCCAGTGCAAGGGGGTGGTGGGACGGGTGAGTTCGGCCCATTCGGTGGGGGCCACGAGGGGGTGCGCGAAGCCGGGGATGCCGAAGCCGAGTCGTACGTCGGTGCTCGACAGGCCGGTCGCGGTGGGGGTCAGATACGGCATGCCGCCTCCATCCAGATGTCGGCGAGGGATTCTTCGAGGTTGATGCGGGGGCGCCAGCCGAGCCGGTCGCGGGCGGTGCGCACGTCGGCCTGCTGCCAGCTCCCGCATCCGTCGGGGTACGGGTACGCGGCGGGCGCGGGGTGCATCCCGTGGTCGGACTCGGAGCGCGGGTGCCCGATGGTCGGCCGCAGGGGGACGGCCGGCGCGTCGAGTTCGTGGAGGGCGCCGCCGAATCCGGCGACGCGGGCGAGGACGGACGCGGCGTCGCGCAGGCGGACGGCGCGCCCCGAGCCGATGTTGATGACGCCCTGCGCGGCGGAGAGCGAGGCGGCGTGCACGGCGCGGGCGACGTCGCGTACGTCGATGAAGTCGCGCTGCGCGCCGAGGCCGCCGAGCTTGAGTTCGCCGTCGCCGGACTGCATGGCGCGCCGCATGGCCTCGGCGAGCCGCCCGAGCGGGGAGCCGGCGGGTGTGCCGGGTCCGGCGGGCGAGAAGACGCGCAGGACGACCGCGTCGAGGCCGGAGCCGAGGACGAGTTCGGTGGCGGCGAGCTTACTGACGCCGTACGGGCCGCCGGGGCGGGGCACCGCGTCCTCGGCGGTGGACGAGCCGGGCTGGGAGGGGCCGTACTCGGCGCCGCAGCCGATCTGGACGAGGCGGGCGCCGCAGCCGCTGCGGCGCAGGGCCTCGCAGACGGTGGCGACGGCGACGGTGTTGTGCCGGGTGAGTTCGCGGGCGCCGCCGCGGGTGGCGCCCGCGCAGTTGATGACCACCCCGGGGTGCACGGCGTCGAGGAACCGGGTGAGCGCGCCCGGGCTGCCGGTGGCGAGGTCGAAGCGGACGTCGGCGTCGTCACCGCGGCCGAGGGCGGTGAGCTGGACGGCGGGGTCGGCCAGGAGACGGTCGGCGACGAAGCGGCCGAGGTATCCGTTGGCCCCGATCAGCAGAACCCTCATCGGGCACCTCCCCGGGTCCGCGTTCCGCGTGCCGTGCGCGCGGGGCACCGGTCATGGTTTCCGCGCTGCCCGTGAGGTCCGGAGTATCCGGCGTATCCGGTGCCTCCGGGAGGAGGGGTGGTCATCTGGCGTTCTCCTTAGGGGTGTTGCCGTGGGTCGTTCATCGGTTCCGCGGTGTCGGCCCCGCGGGAGAGGGGTGGTACGGGTCATGCGGTGGCGGGCGCGTGCGGCGCGTGGCCCGCCGGGCGGCCCGGGAGAGTGCGGGGTGCGGCCGGCGGCCTGCGGCGCGGGAGCGTCACGGTCACCGTGGCGCCGCGGCGCGGGTTCCCGGCGGGGGCGGTGCCGGGGGCCGGGGCGCGCGGGGGCGTGGTCGTGCTCGCGGGCGCGGTTTCCGGGCCGGCGGGATGGGTGGTCTCGGGCCCGGGTGCGGGGTCGGCGGTCGCTGCTGCGGGGTCGGCGGCGGGGGCTGCCGGGAGGGCGGTCTCCGCTGAGGGCGCGGGTGCGGAGTCGGCGGCCGGGACTGTCCGGTGGGCTGTCGCCGCCCCGGGGTCGGCGCCCGAGGCGTCCGGGTGGGCGGTCACCGCCGTGGGCACGGGCGCGGTTGCCGGGGGCGCCGGTTGGGCGGCGGGCGCGGGCCCGGTTGCCGGGGGCGTCGGGTGGGCGGGGAGCGTGATCGTCGTCGTGGGGGTGCGCCGGGCTGCGGGGATGGGGCGGGGGCGTGTCACGGGGTGCCTCCGGCCGGGGCGTCGGGGCACGCGTGGGCGGAGGCACGCGTGAGGGTGCGCACCGCGTGGACCAGCAGGGCGAGGGCGGCCGCCGCGCACACCGTGGCCGGGACGATCCCCGCGCCGGCCGCGTCCACGGCTGTCTCGACCGGGACGCCCACGGCGGCGCAGCCGGGCAGGCGGGCGGCGAAGACCCCGGCGAGGGCCAGGGCTTCGGCGGCGGCGGCGATCCCGAGCACGACGTTCGGGGCGTGGCCGCGGCCGTGGGCGGTGAGCAGTCGGGCGAGGAACAGGAGGACACCGAGGGAGACGGCGCTCGCGTAGTGCGCGTCCCGGCCGAGCAGGAACCCGGCCAGGGCGAGCAGCCCGGACAGCGCCAGGGCGAACAGGGCGACGGAGCCGAGGAGCAGGGGCCGGGCCGACGCGGCGAACTCGGCGAGGCCCCGGCTCGTGGCGAGGCGGCGGCGCGTTCCGGACCGGAAGATCCCGGCGCACCACGTCGCGGGCGCCACGGCGAGATAGAGGCCGAGGAGCGGGGCGGTGGAAGGGGCCCACGCCCCGTCGGGGCCACCGCCGAGGGCGGCGTCGAGGAGCCCGTCACCGAGGACGGCGTAGCCGAGCAGCCACCAGACCCGGACGCGGGTCGCGGGGGTGACGGAACCCTCGGGGGCGTGCAGCGGGCCCCGGCGCAGGGTGGCGTGCAGGGCGGCGGCGAGACAGCAGGTGCCGACGACGGCGACAGAGAGGTGCGTGAACCGTGTGGTGGCGTCCAGTGCGAGGAGGAGCAGTGCGCAGACAGCGCCGGGCAGCAGGGCGAGCACCGCCCACGCGCCACGCGGGCCGCCGGTGGGCGGGGCGGGGGTGAGAGGGGCGAGGGTGTCCTGTTCGCCGTCGCGGGGGACGCGGGCGTACATCTCTTCGGCGAGGGCGAAGACGTCCTTGTGCCGGTAGCGGGCGGCGGTGCGATCGGTCACGCCGTGGGCTTCGAGGCCGGCGGCGATCTCCAGCGGGTCGACGGCACGTTCGCACAGCTCGCGGTGGCGGTGCATCAGGACCTTCACCGGGTCCGCGCCGGTACGGCGGTGCGGGGTGCGAGGCTTGGCGGGGGCGGGAACAGAGGCCGGGGCAGGAGTGGAGGCCGGGGCAGGAGTGGAGGCTGAGGCCGCCGCGTCCGGCTGCCAGGAGACCGACTCCCCCGGGCCCAGCGGCCCGGAGCCCGGTTCTACGGAGTCCGCCTTCGCGGAAGCGTGCTGCGCCGAGCCCGGCTGCCCGGGGCCCGGCTGCGCGGGGTCCGGCTGCGCGGGGTCCGGCTTCGCGGAGTTCGGCTTCGCGGAGTTCGGCGTCCCGGGGTCCGGCTTCGCGGGCGGGGCCGCTGCCTCGGGCGCGTGGAGTTCGACCTGGGTGGAGAGAGACGCCGGTCGGGGCGCTGATTCGGACGCCGACCCGGACACCGGTCGGGCCGCTGATTCGGACGCCGGCCTGGAGGCGGGCTCGGACGCCGGTCCGGGCGCAGCTTCGGACGCTGACTCGGAGGTCGCTCCGGACGCAGGCCCGGAGCCCGGGTTGGACGCAGGCCCGGAGCCTGGGCCGGAGGCGGGCTCGGAACTCAGGTCGGAGGCGGGCTCACAGGCAGGTCCGGAGTCAGGCTCACAGGCAGGCCCGAAATCGCGCTCACTGACGGGTCCAGAGTCAGGCTCACAGGCAAGCCCGGACACGACCTCACTTCCCGGCTCGGAGTCGCCGGAGTCGGCGGAGTCGGCCGGGGCGGCGGCGTGCTTCTCGGTGCTGCCGGACGCCGCCCCCGTGCCGGACAGCGCGGGCAGTTCGTCGAGCAGGGCCGTGTGGAGGGCCTGCGCGGAGTCGGCTCCCCAGGCCCCGGCGCCGACCGGCACCCTCGGGATGTCCGTGCCGACGCCGCCCTCGGGCGTGCGCCCGGAGCCGGTCGTGCCGTCGTGGCGGTTCATGCGTCTGCCTCCCCTCGACCCGGGGTCGCTCCGGCCAGTTCGCCGGGTCCTCCGTGCTTTTCGTCGCCGTGCCGGGCGTCGGCATCGGCGTCCGACGTCCGGCCGGGCGTCCGCGTATCGGCAGCACGGCCGGTGAGCCAGGCTCCGCCCCGGGCACCGCCGGAGGCCGACGCCGTCCACCGTCCGGGCACGTACGCCTCCAGGGGGTGGGCGAAGGGCACGGGCTCCCCCGCGTCGTCCACGGCCTCCCGGCGTACCGGACAGCGAGAGACGATCTCCAGGTAAATGCTGTGAAATGCCATGATGTTCTGTTCGACGGTGAAGAGTTCGAGGGCGCGGGCACGGGCGGCGGCGCCGAGCCGTTCACGGCGGGCGGAGTCGCGCAGGAGCGCGAGGCATGCTTCGGCGAGCGCCTTGGGATTGCGCGGCGGTACGACGAGGCCGGTGCCGCCGATGACCTCGACGACGGCGCCGACGTCCGTGGAGACGGTCGCGCGCCCGCAGAACATCGCTTCGACGAGACTGATCGGGAAGCCCTCGACGACGCTGGACAGGACGACGACGCTGCCCGAGCCGTAGACCTCGGCGAGGTCGGGGGCCTCAGGGCCGCCGAGTTCCTCGAAGGAGACGGGGTTCTCGCCGATGGCGTGGATGCCCTCGGCCTCGTCGGGGAACAACTGGGCGGCGAGGGCCTTGCAGTGCCCGAGATAGACCTCGGCCTCCTGGTCGCAGGCGAGCGGCGCCCCGCCCAAGCCCTGCCCCTGGCCCGCCCCCGGAACCACGCCGGACCACGTGCCACCCCCGTTGACGCCCGGGACAACCCCCGCGCCCCCCACACAGGCACCGGCACCGGAACTGGCACCGAAGCCTGCACCGGTGACCGCCACCCCGCCCCCGGCCACCGAACCGCCGACACCACCCCCACCAGCCACACCGAACCCACCAGCACCACCGGCTCCCGTACCACCGAGCCCACCAAACCCAACGACCCCACCGGCACCGCCACCGATCCCGGCCCCCCCGAAACCCGCCCCCGCATCGCCCCCGGCGCTCACACCCCCGCCGCTCTCCCCGAAGCCACCGGCACCACCGGCACCCGCGAGGCCGCCGAAACCACCGACACCCCCGGCACCCCCGGCACCCCCGAGCCCACCGGCACCACCAACGCCCCCGAAGCCCGCCCCAAGACGGCCGCCCGCCCCAAGACGACCACCAGCGACGCCCGTCGGCATCGCGCCCACGATCCGCAGCCGGGCCTTCGGTTCCTCCTTGCGGATCTCGGCGAAGGCGTGCAGCAGGGAGATCAGGTCCTTGGAAGGATCGATACGCCCGACCCAGACCAGCGTGTCCGGGTCGCCCGGCTCCTCGCGCTCCCCGACCTCGGCGAAGCGGGACGCGTCCATCCCGGGGTGGACGGTGCGCAGCTTGGCGCGGTCGGCGCCGCACCGTCCCTGCCAGCGGCGGGCGTGCGCGTTGCCCGGGGTGATGACCGCGGCCTGCCGGTAGATCTCGGCGGCCAGGCGGCCGTGGAAGGCGGCGAGGAGGGCGCGGACCGGGGCGCTGAGTTCGGCGTCGCCCGCCGCGATGTAGCGGGCCCGGAGCTGGACCCCGTACTCCGTGACGAGCAGGGGGACGCCGAAGAACCGCTTGGCGATCAGGCCGGGCAGCGCCGCCGCGCCGCCGGACGTCGCGTGGCACAGGTCGACGGAGGCGAGGCCGCCGCCGTCCGGGGCGCCGGAGCGGTCCTCGTACCAGTCGAGGGAGAGGGGGCGCAGGGTGCGCTCGACGTGCCCGGCGAAGGTGAGCAGGTCAGGGACGCGGGCGGCGCGGGCAGCCCGCAGGGCGCCGGGGGCCCGGCAGGCGCGCTCCAGGATGCTCACGGCGGCCTCGGAACGCAGCGCGGGCCCCAACCCGCCGACGTCCCGGGCCAGCTCCGCGAGCCCGTAGAGCGCGTTGGCGAAACGGTCCGCCTGCTCGGCGGAGCCGTCCCCGGAGCCACCGGAATCGCCCCCGAAGACGGCACGGGAGGCGAACCCGGAAACGCCACGCGCCCCGGAGGTCCGCCCCGACCCCGCGCCCATACCCGCGCCCGCGCCCCCATCTGCCCCGGCCGCGCCACCGGCCCCGCACACCACGGCCTCGACCAGTTCCCGGTACAGGGCGGTGAACCGGCGGCGGCCGCGCCGGCCGAGCGTCCCGCCGTCGCCGCCGGGCCCGCCCGGGCCGGTCGTGGCGCCGGACCACAGGGGCGCGGTCCGCACCTGGACGACGTGCGGCGGCAGTTCGAGCCGGCCCGCGTCCTCCTGCTCCTGGCTGCGGCTGAGCGCGTAGATGTCGAACTCGTGCTGCTTGAGCCCGCGCACGAGCCGGTCGCACCAGAGTCTGGCCTCACCGCTCACATACGGATAACCACCCTCGGTAAGCAGTCCGATGCGCACGCGCACACCCCCGATCTCCCTTGTGGGGAGCCGCCGTTGGCTCGGCGGCTCGCAGCGGGACGAACGTATGCGGACATGCCGGTGGCGCGACGGACGGTTGTCCATCGCGCCACCAAAAGGGGTGAACGGCCGTAACTTTCCCGCGCGTGTGACGTTCTGTCGCGCTAAGGGACCGATCCACTACGCATTGCTACGGAGCGTCAACCCCTGGGATACGCCCAGGGGTTCGGTTTGCACGTGATTCCCTCGAAGGTGAGGAACTTCGTCTGCTGCTGCATGACGGGCGCGAGCGCGCCGGCGCGTGAGCAGGTCACGTGGTTGAAGCCGAGCCGGTGGCCGACCTCGTGGTTGATGAGCATCTGCCGGTACGGGTGGATGGCCTTGCCGTGCAGGACGTCGTCGTACGTCTTCGAACCCTGCGCCCACCGATAGGCGTTGATCATGACGCGGTCGGTGGCGGCGGAGTCGCACGACACGTTGTCCTGGGTCGTGTCGAGGCCGGAGCGCGCGCACCACTTCGCCGTCGTCACCGGGCTCGCCAGCGTGATCACGAAGTCCGGCTTGCCGCTGGAGATCCGCTCGAACGTGCGGGCGTTGTCGTGCGCCCAGCTCCGCTTGTCGTTGAGGGTCTTCTGCACGGCCTCCGCGAACAGCGGC
Source organism: Streptomyces sp. NPDC107550 (assembly GCF_055639095.1). Classification (NCBI taxonomy): domain Bacteria; kingdom Bacillati; phylum Actinomycetota; class Actinomycetes; order Kitasatosporales; family Streptomycetaceae; genus Streptomyces; species Streptomyces sp. NPDC107550. The sequence goes on along the minus strand of NZ_JBVKBC010000003.1, from coordinate 199,097 downwards.
CCGTCGAGGCCGAGCCCCTTCTCCACGTCCACGCGGTAGCGGAACTTGTGCCCGCTGCCCGGCGCCTTGTCGAAGCCGGGCATGGTCCGGAAGTCGCCCGTGGCGGCCATGTCGGCTGCCAGCGGGTACTTCCTGGCCATCTTCTGCTCGTACGTCGACAGGGCGGCCTGCGCGGTGCGCGAAGGGGTCGGGCGCCCGTCGGAACGCGAGGTCGAGTCGCCGTTGGCACGGGGGCCCTCGCCGCCGCGCGCGGTCGTCCTGGAGCCGGACGAGCCGCCGTCCGCGACCTGCCCGGCGACGACGACCGCGAGCACGGTGGTCACGGCGGCCGCCGCGACGCCGGTGTACAGCAGCCCCTTGCCGCGCTTCTCGCGCCCGGTACCGCCGGCGCCGTCCGCGTCGGGGCCGTCGTCCCGCGCCGCGCCGGACCCGGACCCGGGCTCGGGCGTACGGGAGGGCTCCTCGGGTTCCCCGCCGGCCGCGGGAGCGCTGTACGGGCCCGAGCCGCCCGGGGGCGTGCCCGGACCGTCGAACGCGTCGACGTACTCCTGGCGCGGGGTGCCCCGGCGCGACCCGGGCACGAACGTCTGCCCGGCGCCCCGGCCCGCTTCCGGTGCGGCGGCGCCACGGCGCGCACCGCTCGCGGAGCCCGTACGGGACTGCCCCTCGGCGCCCGCCGCCCCGGCGCGCCCGGCGCCGGAATCGCCCGGCGCCGCCGAGGACCCGGACGACGAGATCGGCGCGGAGGTCGCGGAGGGCGCGGAGGGCGCACCCCAGCCGCCGCCGGGTTCCCGCTGCTCAGGGTGTCCCCCGCGTACCTCTCCACCGGCGCGGGACGCAGGCACGTCCTGCTTACCGACGCCGCCGGGGCCACCCGCTCCGCCGGTCCGGCGGTCGGGCCTGGGCGTCTCCGCCTCGGGCCGGTCGGCCACGGGCGGCCTGCGCCTGCGCCCGGTACCGGGCGCGAGGCGTGGCGGGCGCGGCGCCGCGGGGGGCGCTACAGGTATGGCGGCGGTGTCGCCGTTGTCTGCCGGCTCTTGGCGGCTATGCCGTCCCACTGGCCGCCTCAGCTCCCCGGTGTCGTGCTGTTCGTATGCGTACTGTCCCCCAGGGCGCTTTCGCCCGCGCCCGCGTCCTCGGCTCTCCCTCTTGGCGCTCTTCGCGTCTCTTCCGGTCCCGCCGGACCTGTCGCTTCCGGCTCGTGAGGCTCCGCCGCCTCTGCCGGCTTCAACGTCCCGGTGTCCGCGAGGAGTTCCCGGACGGCCGTGGCGACCGTCTCCGGGTATTCCATCATCGCCACGTGCCCGGCGTCGGGCAGGGTGAGCATCCGCGACCCACGGAACGCCCGCGCCGCGCGCGCCGCCATCCGGTACGAGACGAGGAGATCGCGGCCGCCGTAGACGAGGAGCGTCGGCGCGAGCACCCGCTCGGCCTGCCGCCACAGCCCGTACTGCCCGCCGAGGGTGTACGCGTCGACGACACCGCGCGCGGAGCGGGCCATGGCGTCCCAGAAGTAGGGCAGTTTCAGGCGCCGCTCCATCTCGTCGACCGCCGCCTGGAACCCCTCGGGGGTGACGCGCGCGGGGTCGCCGTAGCAGAGTCCCATGACGCCGCGGACGCGCTGCTCCGCGGTCCACTCCCGCGTCAGGCGCGTGAACAGCGTGACGACTCCGGGGACGGCGAGCAGGCCCGTCGGCAGGGCGGTGCGCTGGACGCGCAGCTCCGGCAGGGCGGGCGACACCAGCGTCAACGTACGTACGAGGTCGGGCCGGACGGCGGCGACGCGGGTGGCGACGGCGCCACCGAGCGAGTTCCCGAAGAGGTGGACCGGGCCGCGGCCCTGGGCGTCGAGGTAACGGATGCCCGCGCGCGCGTGGCCGGTCACCGAGTAGTTGCCGTCGTCGGGCGGCGGGGAGTCGCCGAAGCCGGGCAGGTCGACGGCCTCGCCGTCGACCACGTCCTCCAGGAGCGGCATCAGGGCCGACCAGTTCTGCGAGGAGCCGCCGAGTCCGTGCACGTACAGCGCGGGCGGCAGCCCCTCGCGCGTGCCGGGCCGCGAACGGACCGTCAGCGTCAGCCCCGGCAGGGCGACCGAGCGCAACCGCTCCCCCTCCGCGGCCCGGACGGCGGCGCCGGGCTCCGGCGGCGCGGCGGCGAGGGGCATGGGCACGCGCGGCGGCTCGGTCGAAGGCATGCGGATATGTTACGAGACGATCACGCACCGATTTGTGTGTTCGCTGTCACAGATTGCACGCAGCTCTGCCCAAAGCTCGCTTATCCCCCACGTGACATGCGCCTCCCGTCCCTCGATGCGGTCAAGACCGCCGCCAGACCCGCCGCGTCGCCCCCACTGCACGCGCGCTCACCCCCGTTCGTATCGCTACGCGCGCGTAGCGATCACATAGCGCACCGCGCGGGTGTCTCCTACGCTCGAAACAGGGCACCCGCCCCTGCGGACATCAGCTGAGGAAGGGAGCCATTGATGACGGTCGACCCGAGCGATCCGACCACTTTCGAGGAGCCGGAGGGCGGCCCGGCGGAGTTCGCCGTGGAGGCCCCGGAGGCGGACGCGGCCGAGCAGCGCACGGATCTCGCGCCCGCCGAGGACGAGGTCCCGCCGCCGGACGCCGACCCGGACAGCGCGAACGAGGCGGATCGCGCCGAGCAGGCCCGCGTGGTCGCCTTGGACGAGGACGACTACCGCTGACGCGCAGGACCGCCCGTCGGGGGACTAAGGCCGCCCCTTGTGGGACGTAGGCCGCCCTTGATGGGACGTTATGCACTGGTTCGCGGCCGTCAGCCGTGCTACGCGCGGCTTTCACCGTGGACCGGTCCGTGAAATTCTGCGCTCGCACCGCGCACATCTTGGTTACTCAAAAGTACGATGACCGCGCGGCGCACACCGCACACGGACGATTTTGGGAGGCGGCGTGACAGCCATCGAGCAGACTGAGGCAGCGCGCCCCAAGGGCACTCGCCTGCCGCGCCGTGCCCGACGCAATCAGCTTCTGGGCGCGGCGCAGGAAGTGTTTGTCGCGCAGGGGTACCACGCGGCGGCGATGGACGACATCGCCGAGCGCGCCGGGGTGAGCAAGCCGGTCCTGTACCAGCACTTCCCGGGCAAGCTGGAGCTGTATCTGGCGCTGCTCGACCAGCACTGCGAGTCGCTGCTCCAGTCGGTGCGCACGGCCCTGGCCTCCACCACGGACAACAAGCAGCGCGTCGCGGCGACCATGGACGCGTACTTCGCCTATGTGCAGGACGAGGGCGGCGCGTTCCGCCTGGTCTTCGAGTCGGACCTGACGAACGAGCCGGCGGTGCGCGAGCGCGTGGACCGGGTCAGCCTGCAGTGCGCCGAGGCGATCTCCGACGTGATCGCCGGGGACACCGGCCTGTCGAAGGACGAGTCGATGCTGCTGGCCGTGGGCCTCGGCGGCGTCTCCCAGGTCGTGGCGCGCTACTGGCTGTCCAGCGCGAGCCCGGTGGAGCGCGACAAGGCGGTCGAACTGCTGACGTCGCTGGCCTGGCGCGGCATCGCCGGCTTCCCGCTGCACGGCGTCGACCAGCACTGAGGCCACGCCCGCCGCGGCGCCCGGCAAGGAGAGCGCCTCGGTCGCCCCGGCGCCCGCCGGGGAAGGCCGACCGCACGTCCGACTTTTGTTCCCGTACCGCTGTTCGCTCTTGGCGTGCAGCCGGGACGGCAGGAGCTTGACCTCTCCGGGCTAATCTTTGCGAGGTACGGCGCGGTCGTCCGCGCACATCACGCATCGTCGGAGGGACAAGACCGTGGAGGTCAAGATCGGCGTGCTGCACACGCCCCGCGAGATCGTTCTGGAGAGCGGTCAGTCCGCCGAAGAGGTCGAGGGCGCGGTGTCCGAAGCGCTGTCCGGCAAGGCGCAGCTCCTCTCTCTGACGGACGAGAAGGGCCGCAAGGTCCTCGTTCCCGCCGAGCGTCTCGCGTACGTGGAGATCGGCGAGCCGGCGGTGCGCAAGGTGGGCTTCGGCCCGCTCTAGAGCGCCCGCGCCACCCGCTCCCCGACCCGGGGACGGATGCGGCGCAGACATGATGCGGGGCCCGGTGGCAGTGTGCCGCCGGGCCCCGCGTGCGTCCGGTGCCCGCCCGCGTACGCACCTCGCGCGCGCCCGCGCGAGGTGCGGCGAATGCGTATGAGGAGGGTTGCGTTCCGGCCCCCAGGGGTACATCGGCTACGACCGATTTGCACTCACTGGCCGCGCGGGAGGGACCCTCACCATGCTTCTCGAAGCGCTCGGCTCCGCACTGCTCGGCCTCGCCATCGCACTGGGGGCGGACCGCCGTCTGCCGCACCGTCTTCCGTCGCGCACGCTCGTGCTGCCGACGGGGGTCGCGGGCGGCCTGTTCGGCGCGTTCGTCACCCACACCGCGCTGGGCCCCGGGCATGTCATCGCCACGCTCGTCGGCGCCGTCGTGATGGCGGCGGCCCTGTTGTCGCTGCTGCTCCGGCCGACGCGTGGCAGAGCCCGCCATCTGACCCCGTACGCGTGATCCCGCCCGGGAGACGCCGTACGCCTCGTGCGCCTGATTCCGTACCCCTACGTGAGATAGAACGCCTCACCGCCCGTCCGGCGGTGAGGCGTTCTTCTCACGTCAGCAGCACCTGCGTACGGCGTCCGCGTACATGCTCGTACGTGCTCGTCGTACGTGCTTGTACGTCACAGCCGCGCGCGGTGCGGACAGTCCGTCAGGCCGCGAGGCCCAGGGCCGCCATGCGCTTGGTGTGCGCCTCCGTGATGCGCGAGAACATCCGGCCGACCTCCGCGAGGTCGAAGCCGTCGGCCACGCCCCCGACCAGCATCGTCGACAGCGCGTCCCGGTCCGCGACCACGCGCTGGGACTGCGACAGGGCCTCGCCCATCAGGCGTCGCGCCCACAGCGCGAGCCGGCCGCCCACGCGCGGGTCCGCGTCGATGGCGGCGCGCACCTTCTCCACGGCGAACGTGGCGTGCCCGGTGTCGTCGAGCACCGCCAGCACCAGCGAGCGGGTGTCGGAGTCGAGGCGGGCGGCGACCTCGCGGTAGAAGTCGGAGGCGATCGAGTCACCGACGTACGCCTTGACGAGCCCCTCAAGCCAGTCCGAGGGCGCGGTCTGGCGGTGGAAGCCGTCGAGCGCGGCGACGAAGGGGTCCATGGCCTCGGTCGGCTCGGCACCGATCGCCGAGAGCCGGTCCCGCAGCTGCTCGAAGTGGTGGAACTCGGCGGACGCCATCTTGGCCAGCTCCGCCTTGTCGGCCAGCGTCGGCGCCAGCTTCGCGTCCTCCGCGAGCCGCTCGAACGCCGCCAGCTCCCCGTACGCCAGCGCGCCCAGCAGGTCGATGACGGCGGCGCGGTAGTTCGGGTCCGCGGCCGCGGTCGCCCAGTCCTGGGCGGCGATACCGGTCGGGGCGGGGGTCTGCTCGGCGGACGGCGTGGCGTTGTCAGGCGTCTCCATGAAGCGCACAATAGCCCGCTCGCCGCCGCCCGGAACTCCCTGGTCATGGAGTGTGACAACGGCTACGTGAGCAAATCGGCCGTCGCACATGCGGGTTTCCGGGGTATGGTGGTAAGGAGCCCGCCGAGTGCAGGCCAGGCGCAAGCCTCGGCCCTCGCGCGTACCTGCGACGGGCCTCACGCATGAGGATGCCCGGTCGGTGGCCCGATCGGCTCCGACCCGACAGCCCTCCGGGTCGTACGTCACACGGCGTACAGATCGAGGAGGGGCCCTCAGCGGCACGAGCGCTCGAGCGTCGGCAGTGGTCCCGCGCCACCCGGTCCCCCCGCACCCGCGGATCGAGACCGGCGTACCAACGGCACGGCACTGGCACGGTCCAGACCCCCGCGTTCGCCTCGCGCCGCACCCTCACAGAAGAGGCAACACCCTGACTACGCAGACTTCTACATTCCGTCAGCTCGGCATCCTGCCCGAGACCGCCGAAGCCCTTGAGGCCGTCGGCATCGTGACTCCCTTCCCCATCCAGGAGATGACCCTCCCCGTCGCCCTCTCCGGCACGGACGTCATCGGCCAGGCCAAGACCGGCACGGGCAAGACCCTCGGCTTCGGTCTGCCGCTCCTGGAGCGTGTCACCGTCCCCGCGGACGTCGAGGCGGGCCGGGCCACGCCCGACAAGCTGACCGACGCCCCGCAGGCCCTCGTCGTCGTCCCGACGCGCGAGCTGTGCACCCAGGTGACCAACGACCTGCTGACCGCCGGCAAGGTGCGCAATGTGCGCGTCCTCGCCATATATGGCGGCCGTGCCTACGAGCCCCAGGTAGAGGCCCTCAAGAAGGGCGTCGACGTCATCGTCGGCACCCCTGGCCGCCTGCTGGACCTGGCCGGGCAGAAGAAGCTCGACCTCTCGCACGTGAAGTGCCTGGTCCTCGACGAGGCCGACGAGATGCTCGACCTGGGCTTCCTGCCCGACGTCGAGAAGATCATCAACATGCTGCCGGTGCGCCGCCAGACGATGCTGTTCTCGGCGACCATGCCGGGCGCCGTCATCGGTCTCGCCCGCCGCTACATGTCGCAGCCCACGCACATCCGCGCCACCTCGCCGGACGACGAGGGCGCCACCGTGCGCAACACCGCGCAGCACGTGTACCGCGCGCACAACATGGACAAGCCCGAGATGGTCGCGCGCATCCTGCAGTCCGAGGGACGCGGGCTTGCGATGATCTTCTGCCGCACGAAGCGGACGGCGGCCGACATCGCGGACCAGCTCAAGCAGCGCGGTTTCGCCTCCGGCGCGGTCCACGGCGACCTCGGCCAGGGCGCGCGCGAGCAGGCGCTGCGCGCGTTCCGCAACGGCAAGGTCGACGTGCTCGTGTGCACCGACGTCGCCGCGCGCGGTATCGATGTCGAGGGCGTCACGCACGTCATCAACTACCAGACCCCCGAGGACGAGAAGACCTATCTGCACCGCATCGGCCGCACCGGCCGCGCGGGCCGCAAGGGCATCGCGATCACGCTGGTCGACTGGGACGACATCCCCCGCTGGCAGTTGATCAACAAGGCGCTCGACCTGAAGTTCAACGACCCGGTGGAGACGTACTCCTCGTCGCCGCACCTGTACGAGGAGCTGAACATCCCGGCCGGCACCAAGGGTGTCCTGCCGCGTTCGGAGCGCATCCGTGCCGGTCTCGACGCCGAGGAGCTCGAGGACCTGGGCGAGACCGGCGGCCGTGGCGCGTCCCCGCGGGGCGGCCGTGGCGGTCGGGATCGTGACCGCGACCGTGACCGGGGTGGCCGTGGCGGCCGTGACCGTGAGCGCGAGCAGGTCCAGGAGCAGGAGCGCGAGCGCGGGCCCCGCAAGCCGCGCCGCCGTCGCCGTACGCGCGCCGGTGAGCCGGTCGCCGCGGACGCCGTCGCCACCGCGCCCGCCACCGTCGAGGCTCCGGCCGCGCCGGTGACGCCCGTCGCCGAGGACGACAGCGCGCCGCGCACCCCGCGCCGCCGTCGCCGCACGCGCAACGGGTCGGCGCCCGAGGCCGTCGTCGAGGCTCCGCAGCAGGTGACCGAGGCGGCGCCCGCCCCGGCCGCCGAGCAGGCGCCCGCCGCCGAGGCCCCGGCCCGCACCCGTCGCCGTACGCGGTCCAAGGCCGAGGCCGTCGTCGAGGCCGTGGAGTCGGTCGTGCCGGTCGCGGAGATCGCTTCGACGGCGCCCGTCGAGGCCGCTATCGCCGAGGCCAAGGCCCAGGCGGACCAGGCCGACGAGGCCAAGCCCGCGCGCCGCAGCCGCAAGAAGGCGGAGGCCGTGGTGGACACCGCCGAAGCGGCCGACGCCAAGCCCGTACGCCGTACGCGGAAGAAGGCCGAGCCCGTCGCGGACGCGGCCCCCGCCGAAGCCGCCGAGGCCAAGCCCGCGCGCCGCACGCGCAAGAAGGCGGAGCCGGTGGCGGACGCCGCCGTCGAGGCCGTCGAGGCGAAGCCGGCCACGCGCAGCCGCAAGAAGGCGGAGGCCGTGGTGGACACCGCCGAGGCCGCCGACGCCAAGCCCGTACGCCGTACGCGGAAGAAGGCCGAGCCCGTCACCGAGACGGCCCCCGCCGAGACCGCCGAGGCCGAGGCCAAGCCCGCGCGCCGCACGCGCAAGAAGGCGGAGGCCGCGGTCGACACCGCCGAAGCGGCCGACGCCAAGCCCGTACGCCGTACGCGGAAGAAGGCCGAGACCGTCGCCGAGACCGCCGCAGAGGCCGTCGAGGCGGAGGCCAAGCCCGCCACGCGCACACGTACGCGCAAGAAGGCCGAAGCCGCCGTCGACACCGCCGAGGCCGCGGACGCCAAGCCCGCGCGCCGGACCCGCAAGAAGGCGGAGCCGGTCGCGGACGAGGGTGCCGCCGAGGCGAAGCCCGCCACGCGCACGCGCAAGAAGGCCGTCGCCGCGGCTCCCGAGGGCGTCGAGGGCGAGGCCAAGAAGCCCGTACGCCGTACGCGGAAGAAGGCCGTGGCCGAGGCTCCGGAAGCCTGATCCGGCGCACGCGCGCGTAGAGCGAAGGCCCGGTCCCCCCAGCGGGGGCCGGGCCTTCGCCGTACGCCGCCCGCGGGCCCTCGGCGGACCGTTGTCACACCCGCCGCGTAATCTCGGCTCATGAGCAGGCCGTCCACGTTCACGCCGCCGCCCGGCACCCGCGCCCACCTCCTGCGCACCGCCCGTGGTGACTTCGCCGCGATCACCGGGGAGCCGGAGTCAGGTCCGGTGCGCGGCACCGCGCTGCTGCTTCCGGGGTTCACCGGCAGCAAGGAGGACTTCATCGCGCTGCACGCCCCGCTGGCCGCAGCCGGATACCGGACGGTCGCGGTCGACGGGCGCGGCCAGTACGAGAGCGACGGGCCCCGGGACGACGAATCGGCGTACGCGCAGCGGGAGTTGGCGCGGGACGTGCTCGCGCAGGCCGCCGCGCTCGACGTGGGGCCCGTGCATCTGCTGGGGCACTCGCTGGGCGGGCTCGTCGCGCGGGCGGCGGTGCTGGCCGACCCGGCGCCGTTCGCCACGCTGACGCTGATGGCGTCGGGCCCTGCGGCGGTGACCGAGCCGCAGCGGCAGCGCGTGAAGCTGCTCCAGGACGCGCTGGCCGCGCTGGACATGGGGCAGGTCTGGGAGGCGATCCAGGCCCTTGACGCGCCGGAGGACGCGGCCGATGTGCGCGGCGACAGCGAGGAGCTGCGGCTGCGCTGGCTGCGGAACAGCCCGGCTCAGCTCACGGCGACCGGGCGTCAGTTGTGCGAGGAGCCGGACCGGGTGGACGAGCTGGCGACCGTCGCACCGCCGGTCCACGTGGTGTCCGGGGAGCGGGACGACACCTGGCCCGTGCCGCTGCTGGACGAGATGGCCGAGCGGCTCGGCGCGGCCCGCACCGTGATCACCGGCGCCGAGCACTCACCCAACACGGACCGCCCGCTGGAGACGGCGGCGGCGCTCGCCGCGTTCTGGGACCGCCACCCCGCGACCGCCGGCGGCCCGAAGACGGAAGGGGAGGCGCGCTAGAACCACGTCTGCACCTGGCCCCAGAAGCCGTCCCGCAGCGCCCGCCGCAGGTCGGCGTGGCCGCGCAGGGAGTACGCGAGGACGCGCTCGGCCTCCACGAGGAGGTCCTGGTCGACGGGCCCGGGCAGATAGGGGTGGCCGGGCAGGAGTTCCGCGAGGGCGTCCCGGCCGCGCTCCCCGAGCCACTGCGCCGCGATCTGCGCGCCCACGAAGCGGACCTGCTCGCGGGTCGGCCGGGGCGTGTCGGCGCTCTCGTACGTGGGTGCGGTGCGGCGGGTGACGTAGGGGCGGACGAAGTCGAGGTCGAAGGTGCGCTGGCTGTCGACCTCCCAGAGCAGCGGTTCGGCCTGGTTGCGGACGCCTTCGGGGGCCTCGATGCCCCAGAGGTGGACGCGGGCGCCGTAGCCCTGGGCGGCCTCGACGGCGGAGACGAGGTCCTCGTCGCCGCCGAGCAGGGCGGCGTCACTGATCGCGCGGTGCCGGGCCAGGGACTCCAGGTCGCTGCGGATGAGGGAGTCGACGCCTTTCTGCTGGTTGTTGGCGTTGAGGTTGCCGAGGCGGACCTTGACGTCGGGGAGGGCGGCGATGGCCTGCTGCTCGGGGGTGTGGATGCGGCGCCGGGCACCGTCGTACCAGTAGACGCGCAGCAGGCGGCTGTCCGCGAAGATCGTGCGGGCCCGGTCGATCAGCGCGTCGATGACGCCCTCGGCGTCGAGGTCGAAGGCGCGGCGGTCCTCACTGCCCGCGACGAGCCGGCCGGCGGCGGCGTAGAGATAGCCCGCGTCCACGAAGATCGCGTGCGTCGACGGAGTCTTGGCGACCTCGGCGAGCATCCGCCTGAGCAGGTCGTTCGTGGCGTCGATGCGGTCCGCGACGGCGCGATCGAGGCGGTCCGGGTCTGGAGTGTTCATCACCGGCCATTGTCCGGGGCGTCACGGGGCGTGCACAACCGCGTGTGCGGAGGGTAGGCGGACGGCTGCTCTACCTGTCAGTAATTAGATACTCGAAAAATTTCCTTAGCGTAGGGAATGTTTGCAGCGGGCAACTCGTTGACCCCTATAGAACGCGCGGCACAGGAGCCACGCAATCCACTCTTAACGGGCAGGCAACCGCCTGGCCGTACGGCGGGAGAAGACTCTTCACCCGCACCAGTAGTTCTCCAGCAGGAGGATCACCAGACGAAGGGAGAAGCCCTTGCGCTTCGAGATCATGCGACTCGACGACGTCGACGGCACCGCCGTGGACTCCACCGTCGTGGACGCCGCCTCCGTCAACCGGATCGTTCAGCAGGCGGCGGCCATCGGGCAGCGCCTCTACATCCGCCCGGCCGAGTCCACCGCCTCGTAAGGCGCGACGGCTCACCCCACTTCGAAGCCCCCGTACGCGGACCGCGTACGGGGGCTTCGCGCGTGCGCACGCCAGGACGGGCCGAGCCGGGCCGGGCGGGCCGGTGCGGGTCGTCGCGCGGGTCAGCTTCCCTGGATGACCTGGGTGACGCCGTTGATGATCTGCTGCACGGCGATGGCGGAGAGCATCATGCCCGCGAGCCGGGTCACGAGGACGACACCGCCGTCCTTGATGATGCGGATGATCACGAGCGAGTAGCGCATGACCAGCCACAGCACGACGTGTATGGCGATGATCGCCGACCAGACGGAGATCTGGGTCGTGACCGAACCGGCCTTCTGGACCGCCAGGATGACGGAGACGATCGCGCCGGGGCCGGCGAGCAGCGGCATGCCGAGCGGGACGAGCGCGACGTTGACGTCCTTGGTCTGCTTCGGCTCGTCGGTCTTGCCGGTGAGCAGGTCGAGCGCGATGAGCAGGAGCAGCAGACCGCCCGCGATCATCAGCGCGGGGACGGAGACATGCAGGTAGTCGAGGATCTGATGGCCCAGCACGCCGAAGACGGCGATGACGCCGAAGGCCACGCAGACAGCCTGGAACGCCATGCGCTTCTGGACCTTGGCGGGGCGGCCGGCGGTGAGGGCGAGGAAGATCGGGGTGATTCCCGGCGGGTCCATGATCACAAAAAGCGTGAGAAAGAGGGACCCGAAGACAGCAGCGTCGAACACGGTAGGTCTTGCCTTGCGGAAGTAGGGGTGAGCGGGGGATGGGGTGGGGCGGTCGCCCTGGGCGGGGTGACCGCCCCGGGTGGGGTGACCGCCCTGGGCGGGGTGGTGGGCGCCCCGGGCGGGGCGGGTCGGGGTCGGGCCGGGCTTGCGCGGGGCCGGGGCGAGGGGCGCCGGGGACTGGCCCCGGCTGGAGAGCCGCCCGAGCTGAACTGTCCCGGACCAGGGCCGCCCCGGACGGGACCGACCCGCGCCGGGGACCGCCCCGTACGAGGGCCGACACGCAGCGGCGGGGCCTTCGGCCAGGGGCCGGCCGCGCTGTTCGTGGCGGCGCTGCCACCTGCTCGGGCACCTTCGCTCCGGGGCGGGCCGGGGGCGACGCGTGTCACGCGCCCTCCGGCACCCGGCACCCGGCACCCGGCCGGAACGGAACCTGCGGGCCGAAGCGGAGTCAGGCTCAGAGCGACCCCGCACGGAACGGACCCATCCCTGGACGGAACCCGGCCAGAACAGTCCCTTCTCCGCACGGAACCCGGCCAGAACAGTCCCTTCTCCGCACGGAACCCGGTCAGAACGGAGCCCGGCCGAACCGGAACCCTCTCTGAACGGGACCGGCCAGTCCGGAACCCGATCCGAACGGAACCCGCCCGAAACGAACCCAGTCAGACCGGACCCCGATCAGAACGGAACCTCCGCCCGAGACGAACCCGGTCAGACCGGAACCGACTCAGAGCAGAACCCGCTCAGAACAGACCCCAGCCAGAACAGCCCCAGTTCAAAAACGACCCTCGGCCCTCGGCGCCCCAGGGATCACACGGTTCCGCCCGCGCCCGGCACGGGAAACGCCCCGGCCGCCCGGCGCGTGATCTCCCCGTAGATCTCCGGGTCGGTGCTGAACGCGCCGAGGGCGACCGTCTTACGGCTGCCGTGGTAGTCGGAGGAGCCGGTGACAAGGAGCCCGAGGTCGGCGGCGAGGCCGCGCAGGCGGTCGCGGGCGGCGGCGTCGTGGTCCATGTGGTCGACCTCGATGCCGTCGAGCCCGGCCGAGGCCAGCTCCGCGATCGTGGCCTCCGGCACGGTCTGCCCGCGCTTGGCGGCGGCCGGATGCGCGAACACCGTGACCCCGCCCGCGGCCTTGACCAGCCGGATCGCCTCGAACGGGTCCGTCTCGTGCTTCTCCACGTAGGCGCGCCCGTCGTTGGCGAGCCACTGCTCGGTGAACGCGTCGGAGACGGTACGCACGACACCCAGTTCGACCAGCGCCGACGCGATGTGCGGGCGGCCGACCGAACCGTCCCCCGCGATCCGGGCGACCTGCTCCCAGGTGACGGGCACGCCCAGCTCGTTCAGCCGGGCGATCATCGCCTTGGCGCGCGGCACGCGGTCGTCGCGGACGAGTTCACGCTCGGCCAGCAGCGCCGGCTCCTCCGGGTCGAACAGGTACGCCAGCATGTGCATGCTCACGCCGTCGATCCGGGTGGAGAGTTCGGCGCCGGGGACGAGGGTCAGGCCGGTGTCGAGTGCGGCGAGCGCGGCGCGGGCCTCGGCGTGGCCGCGGGTGGTGTCGTGGTCGGTGAGCGCCACGACGTCCAGTCCGGCGGCCGCCGCGTTGCGCACCAGCTCGGCGGGGGTGTCCGTGCCGTCCGACGCGGTGGAGTGGGTGTGCAGGTCGATGCGCACGGCTGCGTACTCCAGGCTCGTTCGGCGGACGTCTCGGCGGACGTATGGGGACGCTCAAGGATAACGGGGATTTCCCCCTCCCCCGTCACCACCGAACCAGCCCCCGACCCCTTACGCCGAAGCCGCCATCCTCACGGACCGAAGCCGTCACCCGCACCGGTCGGAGCCGCCCGCACCGGAGAATCCGCGACCGCTCACTGAAGAATCCGCGGCGACAGCGCCCCGCACGGCAGCAGGTCCACTTCCGCGCCCGCGTCCCGCAGATCCGTCAGGACCAGCTCGTCGTACATGAGCAGGCCGGTCTGCTCGGGCCAGACGATGGCCCACAGCCACAGCCCGCACGCCTCCCCCGCGAAGACCGCGCGATCCTCGGGGGTGCCGTCGACGTGCCACAGGGGGGTCGGGCGGCCGGCGGCGAGAAGTTTGGCGCCGGGCGGGCCGCTGACATCCATGCGGGGCCCCGGGTCGGGGCCGTCGATGCCCGCGTACCGGGCGCCGAGGCCGACGCCCAGCTCCTCGGCGACGAGGACCATCTCGCCGATGCCGCCGAGCGGGGCCGGGCCCGAGCAGGCGACGGCGGTGGCGCGGCCCCCGGTGCGGTCGTCGCCCGCGTCGGCCACGCCCGTGAACAGCCAGCCGACGGGCAGCGGCCACGGCATCCACACGGGGACCCGCGCGCGGTGCACGACGACACCGAGCGCCTCGACGCTGGGCGGGATCACGGGCTGCAACGGGTGGACGCCGCCATGGACATCGCACTGCCAGGAGTCGGCGAAGAGGCCGGGAGCCCTGACCCGGCCACCACACTTCGGGCAACTGGGTTCGCCCCTCATGAGGCCCACGGTCCTCCCCGTCCCGCGCCGCGTCAAGGACGATCACCCGTCCGGAGTCGGCCCGGCGCGGCCCTTCCGACCAGCACAGATAGATGCACCTTGCATTAATTAGTCGCCCTAACTTAATATGTGCATACGGCAACGAACAGGCCGCCGGAAGGAGCAGCAGGCATGAGCCACAGCAGCACAGGAGGTCCCGCAGAAGGGGACACGTTCGACGCGGGTGCCGGCAGCATCCTGCGTCAGCCGAAGGCGGTCTGGGCGACCGCCGGGGCATCCGTCGTCGCCTTCATGGGCATCGGCCTCGTCGACCCGATCCTGCCCTCCATCGCCAAGGGGCTCCAGGCGACGCCCAGCCAGGTCTCCCTGCTCTTCACGTCGTACTTCCTGATCACCGCGATCGCCATGCTCGTCACCGGGTTCGTCTCCAGCCGCATCGGCGGCAAGAAGACGCTGCTCGCCGGGCTCGCACTCGTCGTCGTCTTCGCCGCGCTCGCCGGCACCTCGGGCTCGGTCGGCCAGCTCGTCGGCTTCCGCGCCGGGTGGGGTCTTGGCAACGCGCTGTTCGTCTCGACCGCCCTCGCCGTCATCGTCGGCGCCGCCGCCGGTGGCTCCGCCGCCGCGATCCTGCTCTACGAGTCCGCGCTCGGCCTGGGCATGGCGTGCGGACCGCTGGTGGGCGCCCTGCTCGGCAACGCGAGCTGGCGCTACCCGTTCTTCGGCACCGCGTTCCTGATGGCCGTCGGCTTCCTGTGCATCACGGTGTTCCTCAAGGAGCAGCCGAAGCCGGCGCGCAAGACGTCCCTGCTCGACCCGGTCAAGGCGCTCGGCCACGGCGGGCTCGCCTCGGCCGCGATCTCGGCGTTCTTCTACAACTACACGTTCTTCACCGTGCTGGCCTTCACGCCGTTCGTGCTCAACATGACCCCGTACAAGTCGGGTGGCGTGTTCTTCGCCTGGGGCGTGCTGCTCGCGCTGTTCTCGGTGATCGTGGCGCCGCGCATGCAGGCCAGGTTCGGCTCGCTCAAGGTGCTCGGCGGCTCGCTCGTCCTGCTCGCCGTCGACGTGCTCGTCCTCGGCTACGGCAGCCACACCGCCGCCATCGTCTGCACGATCCTGTCCGGCGCCTTCATCGGCGTGAACAACACCGTCTACACGGAGCTGGCCCTCGGCGTCTCCGACGCGCCGCGCCCGGTCGCGTCCGCCGGCTACAACTTCGTACGGTGGTTCGCCGCGGCGGCGGCCCCCTACTTCGCGCCGAAGATCGAGGAGTGGAGCGACATCCACATCCCGTTCGTCGTCGCGGCCGTCACCGCGGTGATCGGCGCGGTCGTGGTGTGGGTGCGGCGGAACGCGCTCACCCACGAGGCCGAGGAGCTGGAGCCGCGACACGCCAGCGAGGACAGCGTGTCGGTGTTCGCCAACTGACCCCCGCCGGGCCCCGGCCCGGTCGGCCGGGGTTCAGTCCGCTCCGGTCCCGACCAGCCGATTGAGTCCGGCCCGGTTCAGTCCAGGGCGACGGACCTGCGCAGCGGATCGCGCAGGTCCGTTCCGCTGTTCAGCCACTTCTCCTGGAGCGCGGCGGCGCCGTGCACCCGCTTCCAGGCCGCCTCGTTGCCCGTCATCGGCAGCAGCGGCAGGAACCGTACGGGATCCATCGGCTCGCCCAGTTCCTGGTCCTCGACCAGGCCGCCCGGCTCGGCCACGAGGACCGAGGTGAAGGGGGCGCCCGGCCACAGCGGCTCGCCCACGTCCAGGGACGCGCCGGGTGCCACGACGACGCCCTCGACCTGCGGCGACGCGGCCAGCACGGCGAGCGGGCGGAGCACCTTGTCGGTGTCGGCGAGACCGGCGCGGACGCTGAGCACCAGCTCGGCGCGCGGGCCCTTCACGGGGTCGGCGAGCGCGGCCGTCGGGTCGGTCATCGGGGACGCGGACATGCCGAGCGTGGCGTACCGGACGAGGCCCTGCGCCGCGTCGGGGAAGCGCAGCACCTCGATCCGGTCGGTGCCGAGGAACGTGACCGCCGCGCGCGCGTCCGGCTCGCCCAGCGCGCCGCGCAGCCGGGACTCCACCGCCGCAAGAACTTCTGCCATCCCGCGAGCATAGGACTCGCATGCAACGGGTAAAGAAGGGGCTCGCTTCTTCAGTGGGCTGATAGTCTTGGCCGCTGGTCGGGATGGTGCGCGTGCGCACCCGCCGGGCGTCCTCTGAGACCCCGTGGAACCGACCCTCACACGTCCCCCACGGGGGACCGGCCGGAGGAGGTGGGGCTGTCATGGATCGAAGTCGACCGTGCAGTACCACCCGTTCTTCCGGCCGATAGGCCCTTACGTCGCTTCCTCAGTCCGCAGCCTCGCGTCGGCTGCGATCCGGGCTGTCCGCGTGCCGGAAGAGCGCTTCGTTTCCGCCTGATCTGTGCGATCTCCGCGATCTGAATCAGTAAGCGAAGCCGTAGCGGCGTCGGTGCGGTGCTCCCCGCTTTGTGGACGTGCAGCATGTCCCGGTTCCCGGTTGGCCAGGACGTCCCCATTCCGGGTAGTTCCACCCGCCGCGGCGCGGCTCCCGCCCGCGAAGGAGCCTGCCCATGTCGATGATCCGCGACCTGCGAGCCGCCGTACGCCCCTCGCTGCGCAAGAGCGTGGCGCCCTACGGCAACGAGGCCCGCACCTCGTACGACCCCACCCGCTCCCCCTCGGCGGCCTCGGCCGTCGTCGACTGCGCGGTCTACCGCGACGGCGCCCGCGTCGAGTCGCCCGAGTGCCTGACGCCGCGTGAGGCCCGGCACCGCGTGCGCCGCGACGGCGGGTTCGCCTGGATCGGGCTGCACGAGCCGACCGAGGCCGAGTTCGCGGGCATCGCCGCCGAGTTCGGGCTGCACCCGCTCGCCGTCGAGGACGCCGTCCACGCCCACCAGCGGCCCAAGCTGGAGCGGTACGACGACACCCTCTTCGCCGTCTTCAAGACCATCCACTACGTGGAGCACGACGAGCTGACCGCGACCAGCGAGATCGTCGAGAGCGGCGAAGTCATGTGCTTCACCGGCCGGGACTTCTTCATCACCGTCCGGCACGGCGGCCAGGGCTCGCTGCGCGCGCTGCGCCACCGCCTCCAGGACGACCCGGAGCTGCTGTCCAAGGGCCCGAGCGCCGTGCTGCACGCCATCGCCGACCACGTCGTCGACGGCTATCTCGCCGTCGCGGACGCGATGCAGGACGACATCGACGAGGTCGAGACGGACGTCTTCTCGCAGACCGGCAAGGGCGCGCCGCGCGGCGCCGACGCGGGCCGCATCTACCAGCTCAAGCGCGAGGTGCTGGAGTTCAAGCGGGCCGTCGCCCCGCTGCGCCGGCCGCTGGCGCTGCTCAGCGAGCGGCCGATGCGGCTGATCGACCCCGACATCCAGAAGTACTTCCGTGACGTCGCCGACCACCTGGAGCGCGTGCAGGAGCAGGTCATCGGGTTCGACGAACTCCTCAACTCCATCCTCCAGGCCAATCTCGCGCAGGCGTCCGTCGCGCAGAACGAGGACATGCGCAAGATCACCTCGTGGGCGGCGATCGTGGCCGTGCCGACGATGGTGTGCGGCGTGTACGGCATGAACTTCGACCACATGCCCGAGCTGCACTGGCGGTTCGGCTACCCCATGGTCCTGGCGCTGATCGGCGCGGTCTGCTTCGGCATCCACCGCACCCTCAAGCGCAACGGCTGGCTGTGAGCCGCGGGCCCTTTCTTCTGGTCAGCCCGCGCTCCCGGCAGCGCCAGGGCAGGCCCTAGGCTCCTCGTATGACGACTGCTGAACTGCTGGACGCCGCCCTGGTCGAGGAGGCCACCAAGAAGTCCGGGCTGATCTGGGTGCGCGGGGCGAGCGGCACCGAGCGCGCGCTGTGGCACGTGTGGCACGAGGGTGCCGCGCATGTCGTCGGCGACGGGCCCGGGGAGCAGCCGCTGCCCGATCTGGTCGACGGCACCGAGGCCGTGGTCACCGTCCGCAGCAAGGACAAGAGCGGCCGGCTCGTCGGCTGGCGGGCCCGCGTCGAGGAACTGGCCGTCGACTCCGAGGCGTGGGAGGCGGCGGTCGCCGACCTCAAGGGCAAGCGGCTGAACGCGCCGGACGCCGAGACCATGCCCGAGCGCTGGGCGCGCGAGTGCCGGGTGCTGCGCCTGGAACCGGTCGCGGGCCCCGCCGTACCCGCGCCGGAGGGCTCGCTCGCCGCGCCGCCCCTTCCCACCTCGGCCACCACCCGCGACGCCGTCCCCGCGGCTCTGCCGAAGCTGCTCGGCCGCCGCAAGCGACGCACCTGAGCGGGCCCCAAGACGCGAGTCCACCTCCGGCACCCCGCCCCAGGACGTGGGCCCACCCCCGGCACCGCACCTGAGCGGACTCAGGACGTGGGCAGGGCCCGGCCGTAGTCGACCGTGTCGGCGGGGCCGGGCTCCGTGAGGTCGAAGCTGCGGCCCCACTCCGTCATCCGCAGGGTGCCCGCGCCGCCCGCCCGCTCCAGGCGCAGCGGGTAGGGGCGGCCCTCCAGGGACACGTCGAGCGTGCCGCCCGCGCCCTTGCCGCCGCTCAGCTCGATCGTGCGGACGCCGCCGCGGGTGCCGCGCTCGCCCTTGTCGAGCGTGCCGTGCAGGGTGAGCAGGCCGTCCAGCAGGACGTTCTTGTCGGTGAAGGTGGACAGCCTGTCGTACGCGGGATCACCCTTGGGCACCTTCACGTACTTGCCGTCGAGCTTCTGGGCCGCGGCCCCGCCCCCGTGCGCGCCCTTCCCGTCGTCGGAGTGCGTCCAGAACGCGGCGTCGGCCTTCAGATACAGGTGCTCCGCGACGCGCAGAAGCTGGAACGTGCCGTTGCCCGTGGTCACCGAGCCGCTGCCGCCGTCACCCTTGAGCCGCATGTCGAGCTTGTACGTACGGCCGCCGCTGACGACGCTGCCCGCGACGTGCACGGTGTCCGCGCCGCGCGCCGCCTTGAGCGTACGGCTCTGGATGACCTTCGGGTCCAGCTTGCCGACGCCGTTCGTGCCGGCGTCCGGGTCCTCCCCGCCGCAGGCCGTCGCACCGGCCGCAAGTACCGTGATCAGCGCACCGGCCACAAGCGTCCTGCGGGCGGGTCGGGCCAGGCGAAGTGCGGTCACGTGCGGGACTACCTCTCGTACGACAGGTGCGGTATCGGGCGCGGCGGCAGGGGCAGCGTACCGCTGTGATCCGGGGTTACCCGTGGGGGTCAGGCGCAAAGGCGGGCCGGACGGCGAGCGGCTAGCCTGATCACCGGATTGCACGTATTCACGGATGGACGAGACGAAAGGGAGGCGTGAGACCCATGGCCAAGGGCGCTCCCCGGATCTTCGTCTCGCACCTGGCCGGCATCGCGGTCTTCGACCCGAACGGCGATCAGGTCGGACGCGTACGGGACCTGGTGGCGATGCTGCGGGCCGGCAGGCGCCCCCCGCGGCTGCTCGGGATCGTCGTCGAACTGTCGACGCGGCGCCGTATCTTCCTGCCGATGACCCGCGTCACCGGCATCGAGTCCGGCCAGCTCATCACGACGGGCGTGCTGAACGTGCGCCGGTTCGAACAGCGGCCCACCGAGCGGCTGGTCCTCGGCGAGATGCTGGACCGGCGGGTGCGGCTCGTGGAGAGCGGCGAGCAGGTCACCGTCCTCGACGTGTCCGTGCAGCAGTTGCCGGCGCGCCGCGAGTGGGAGATCGACCGGCTGTTCGTCCGCAAGGGCAAGGGCGGCGCGTTCCGGCGCAACAAGGGCGAGACACTGACCGTCGACTGGTCGGCCGTCGACGGGTTCTCCCTGGAGGAACACGGGCAGGGCGCCGAGAGCCTGCTCGCCACGTTCGAGCAGTTGCGCCCCGCCGACCTGGCCAACGTGCTGCACCACCTCTCCCCCAAGCGCCGCACCGAGGTCGCCGCCGCGCTCACCAACGAGCGGCTGGCCGACGTCTTGGAGGAGCTGCCCGAGGACGACCAGATCGAGATCCTCGGCAAGCTGAAGGAGGAGCGCGCCGCCGACGTCCTGGAGGAGATGGACCCGGACGACGCCGCCGACCTGCTGGGCGAGCTGCCCGAGGACGACAAGGAGCGCCTGCTCGACCTCATGAAGCCGAGCGAGGCGGCCGACGTACGGCGTCTGATGGCGTACGAGGACCGCACGGCGGGCGGCCTGATGACGACCGAGCCGATCGTGCTGCGGCCCGACTCGACGGTCGCCGACGCCCTCGCGCGCGTCCGCAACCCGGACCTCTCCCCCGCGCTCGCCGCGCAGGTGTACGTGTGCCGCCCGCCGGACGAGACGCCGACCGGCAAGTACCTGGGCACGATCCACTTTCAGCGGCTGCTGCGCGACCCGCCGTACACGATGGTCAGCTCGATCCTCGACGACGACCTCCAGGCGCTCAGCCCGGAGGCCGAACTGCCGGAGATCGCCGGATTCTTCGCCACGTACGACATGGTGGCCGCGCCCGTCGTCGACGAGAGCGGGTCGCTGCTCGGCGCGGTGACCGTGGACGACGTACTGGACCACATGCTGCCCGACGACTGGCGTGAGCAGGAGTTCCATCCCCACTCGCTCGGCTTCGCCGGGACCGGGCAGGGGGAGGTGAACCATGCCGGCTGAGGAGCCGCACCGCCCGGACGCGCAGCGCCGCCAGCGCATCCGGCTCGACCAGCCGCGCCCGCCGCGCCGCCGGCTGCTGCCGGAGTACGACCCCGAGGCGTTCGGACGGCTCTCGGAGCGCATCGCCCGCTTCCTGGGGACCGGGCGGTTCATCGTCTGGATGACGGTGATCATCATCGCGTGGGTCGCGTGGAACGTGTTCGCGCCCGATCACCTGCGGTTCGACCAGTACCCGTTCATCTTCCTGACGCTGATGCTGTCGCTCCAGGCCTCGTACGCGGCCCCGCTGATCCTGCTCGCGCAGAACCGGCAGGACGACCGCGACCGCGTCAACCTCGAACAGGACCGCAAGCAGAACGAGCGGTCGATCGCCGACACCGAGTACCTCAGCCGGGAGGTCGCGGCGCTGCGGATCGGGCTCGGCGAGGTCGCCACCCGCGACTGGATCCGCTCCGAGCTGCAAGACCTCGTCAAGGAGCTGGAGGAGCAGCAGCGGGCGGTGGCCCGCACGGGGGCGTCCCCCGACGAGCACGACCACGGACGTGACGTAGACGACCGCTGACGGGGCTTTCCGCGCCCCGGTTACCGCGCCGTACTATCGGGCGTATGGCTACGGAAGACGCGGTGCGCGAGGCACTGGCGACAGTGAACGACCCCGAGATCCAGCGACCCATCACCGAGCTGGGGATGGTCAAATCGGTGGACATCGGCGCGGACGGGGTCGTCGCGGTCACCGTGTACCTGACCGTCTCCGGCTGCCCGATGCGCTCCACCATCGAGAACAACGTGCGGGACGCCGTCGCCCGCGTCGAGGGCGTGACCCGGGTCGACGTCACCCTCGACGTGATGAGCGACGAGCAGCGCAAGGAGCTGGCGGCGGCGCTGCGCGGCGGCACGGCCGAGCGCGAGGTGCCCTTCGCCAAGCCCGGCTCCCTGACCCGT
Source organism: Streptomyces sp. NPDC107550 (assembly GCF_055639095.1). NCBI lineage: Bacteria > Bacillati > Actinomycetota > Actinomycetes > Kitasatosporales > Streptomycetaceae > Streptomyces > Streptomyces sp. NPDC107550. The sequence goes on along the minus strand of NZ_JBVKBC010000003.1, from coordinate 177,444 downwards.
GTCTACGCGGTCGCCTCCGGCAAGGGCGGTGTCGGCAAGTCGTCCGTCACCGTGAACCTGGCCGCCGCGATGGCCGCCGACGGCCTCAAGGTCGGTGTCGTCGACGCCGACATCTACGGCCACTCCGTGCCGCGCATGCTGGGCGCCGACGGCAAGCCCACCCAGGTCGAGAACATGATCATGCCGCCGTCCGCGCACGGCGTGAAGGTCATCTCCATCGGCATGTTCACCCCGGGCAACGCGCCGGTGGTGTGGCGCGGCCCCATGCTGCACCGCGCGCTCCAGCAGTTCCTCGCGGACGTCTTCTGGGGCGACCTCGACGTCCTCCTCCTCGACCTGCCGCCGGGCACCGGTGACATCGCCATCTCCGTCGCGCAGCTCGTGCCCAACGCGGAGATCCTCGTCGTGACGACGCCTCAGCAGGCGGCGGCGGAGGTCGCCGAGCGGGCCGGGTCCATCGCCGTGCAGACCCACCAGAAGATCGTCGGCGTCGTCGAGAACATGTCGGGCCTGCCGTGCCCGCACTGCGACGAGATGGTCGACGTGTTCGGTACGGGGGGTGGGCAGGTCGTCGCGGACGGGCTGTCGCGGACGACGGGTACGCAGGTGCCGGTGCTCGGGGCGATCCCCATCGACGTGCGGTTGCGGGAGGGCGGGGACGAGGGGCGGCCCGTCGTGCTCAGTGACCCCGAGTCGCCGGCGGGGTCCGCGCTGCGGGCGATCGCCGGGAAGCTCGGGGGGCGCCAGCGGGGTCTTGCCGGCATGACCCTGGGAATCACCCCCCGCAACAAGTTCTGACGGTCCCTCTCCGGGCGGGCCTGCGCGTTGTTCGTCGTCCTCGACTCTCGTCGTGGCTGATCGCGCAGTTCCCCGCGCCCCTGAAGCATGCACTTCGTGCAGCTTCCCCAGGGGTGAGGTGGCGACGTAGTCGCCCCTCCAGGGGCGCGGGGAACTGCGCGAGAAGCCCCACGCACCCGCAGATGACCACGCACCGGTCGTGCCCCGAAGGGGCGCGGGGAACTGCGCGATCAGCCACCACCCACCCGCAGGTGGACGGACAAGCGCAAGGGGCTCGGGGGAACCCCCCGCAGGAAGACAGCGGGCCGTAAGCCGATTCCCGCCCGCGGAGCCTCACCCGTACTGCGTGATGTCCTTCACCCCACAAAACCCCAACCCATACGCACTCATCCCCCGCCCGTACGCCCCCAGATGAACCCCGGCCCCCGTACTGCCGGCCAACACCCACCCGTACTCGGACTCCCGATACCGGAACTCCCCCGGCACCCCGTCCACGGGCAACGTCAGCGACGCCCAGTCCGACGACCCCAGATCGTCCGCGAGGACCCACGCCGTCTCGGTCTGCTGCTCCAGCCAGTCGTCCCGCAGGGTGTGGTCCATCTGCGCGGGCCACGTGTGCGTGAGCAGCCCGACCCCGGCGAGCCAGGCCGCCGAGGACACCGACGTCGCCTCCAGCGTCCCCGTACCGTCCGCACTGCGCCGTACGGGATGGGCCGCGACCGTCACGACGACCGCGAACCGTTCCGCGGACTCGCCCTGGAGCGCACCCTCACCCCGCACGGACGGCACATCCCCGTGCCCGATGGACCCGTGCTCCACGGACCCGTCCGCCGAGGTGCCGACCTGCATCAGCCAGCGCGGCCCCGTGAACGCCTCGTCGAGGCCGTACCAGGTGAAGGGCGCCATCAGATACCCGTCGACCGCCTGCCGGGCCGCGGGCGCCGGACCGGCCCCCTCGGCGCCGGGTTCCTGCGCGCCCACCCGACTCGTCGTCTCCATGTACCCGGCCGCCTCCTCGCTCTCGTACGGACCGCAGCGGCCCGCCCCCCTCGGGCGTCCTCACGTCCGGTCCGCGCAACAACAAGGCAGGATGCCACACCGGGCCCGCCCGGCCCGGTTGCGAAGGGGGTGGTTCGGGAGCGGGAGGGGTCGCTCAGGTCGCGTCGATGTCGAACGGCGGCGGATCGCCCGCGCCCGGCTTCTCCGTCGTACGGGGGCTCTCGGGCCGCTTGGTCATGTCGACGCGCCCGCCGCCCGTACCGCTGGACGCGGCACTCGCCGTGCCGGACTCCTCCAGCTCACCGGCGCTGCGGACGACCTCGGTGACCTCGGCCATCTCCTTCTTGAGGTCGAACCCGTTGCGGATCTCCTTGAGCCCGAGTTCGTCGCTGTCGAGCTGCTTGCGGATGAACGCCTTGGGGTTCAGGTCCTCGAACTCGAAGTCCTTGAACTCCGGGCCCAGTTCCTTGCGGATGTCTTCCTTGGCGCTGTCCGAGAACTCGCGGATCTTGCGAATGGTGCGGGCGATGTCCTGGATGACCTGCGGCAACTTGTCAGGCCCGAACACGAGTATGGCCAGCACGATGAGTGTGGCGACCTCCGGTAGGCCAATGTCGTTGAACACCTTGCGCTCCTAGCGTGTCCTCGGCCCGCGGTCGGTCTTCAGCAGCAGGTCTTCGGCAGGGTCCGGCACCGAACCAGCTCTACGGTACCCGGCGACCCTGTCCGTCCGGTAGCCGCTGGGCGGCCTCCGGGATCACCGGGGGTGTCGAGCGGGCTACGCCCGCAGGTCAGTTGCCGTCGGCAGAGCCCAGAACGAGCGTCATCCGCCGCTCCTTTCCATCCCGTTCAACCGTGATGCGCAGTTTGTCGCCGGGGCGGTGGGCGCGGATCTTGACGATCAGCTCCTTGCCGGAGTGGACCCGTACGCCGTCCACCGCCGTGATCACATCGCTCGGCTCGATCCCCGCCTTGTCGCCGGGGCCGCCGGGGACGACGGCGGAACCGCCGCTGTTGCCCTTGGTGCCGACGTGGGCGCCGTCGCCCTTGTAGGCCATGTCGAGCGTGACGCCGATGACGGGGTGCGTGGCCTTCCCGGTGTTGATCAGCTCCTCGGCGACGCGCTTGGCCTGGTTGACCGGGATGGCGAAGCCCAGGCCGATCGAACCGGCCTGCCCGCCGTCCAGCTCCGAGCCGCTGTCCGGGGAGCGGATGGCGCTGTTGATCCCGATGACGCGGCCCGCGCTGTCGACGAGCGGCCCGCCCGAGTTGCCCGGGTTTATCGGGGCGTCCGTCTGCAACGCGTCGACGTAGCTCACATCGCTGCCGTCGCCCTTCTCGCCGCCCGCCGTGATGGGCCGCTCCTTGGCGCTGATGATCCCGGAGGTCACCGTGTTGGCCAGGTCGAAGGGGGCGCCGATGGCGACGACGGGGTCGCCCACCCGCACGTTCTCCGAGTTGCCGAGCGGCAGCGGCCTCAGGCCGTCCACCCCGGACACCTTGATGACGGCCAGGTCGTAGCCGCTGTCGTGCCCGACGATCCGCGCGTCGGCGCTCTCCCCGCCGGCGAACGTGACCGATATCCGGCCCGCGCTCCCGGCCGGCTCCACGACGTGGTTGTTGGTGAGGATGTGACCCCGGGTGTCCAGCACGAACCCCGTGCCGGTGCCCTGCTCGCCGGAGCCCTGCGTGTGGATGGTGACGACACCGGGCAGCGTGCTCGCCGCGATCCCGGCCACGCTGTCCGGAGCGCGCCGCTGCGCCTGCGGGCCGGGCTGCGCCAGCTCGATCCGCGTGCCGCCGTTGCGCTCCAGGTACGAGCCGATGGCGCCGCCGATCCCGCCGGACGCCAGCGCGATCACGACGGCCCCGATCACCAGCCGCCTGCGCCGCCTCCCGCGCGTCCCGGCCTCCTGCGCCTCCCCGACGGGCCCCCGCCACGGGTCGTACTGCTGCCAGGCCCCACCCCCGCCGGGCATGTCGTACACCGGGCCTCCGGCGGGGACGGACGCGGACGGTACGGGCGTGCCCTGCGCCGGGGTTCCGGCGGGGACGAGCGCCGGAGGTACGGGGGTGCCGTGGGCCGAGCCTCCGGCGGGAACGAGCCCCGGAGGTACGGCCGTGCCGTGGGCTGGGGTGCCCTGGGAAGGGGTGCCGGGCGCTGCCTGGGGTGCCGGGGTGCCGGAGGGCGCCGGGTAGGGGCGCGCGGGCGGTACGGGGGCGCTCGCGGCGGGCGGCGCGGGGCTCACCGGGGCGGTCGGCGCGGCGGGGCCCATGGACGTGCCGTGCGCGGGTGTCCTGGTCGTCGCCGGGTGCTGGACGGGCGGCGCGGGCGCCCAGGGCCCGGGCTCGCCGTAGGGCGGCGTGCTGTACGGGTCGGGGTCGTGCAGCGGCTTCGGCCCGTCGTCCACCGGCCGGGGCTCGGGGGCGCCCCCGGCGTGCGGCGCGGGCAGATGCCAGTCCCCGTCCTCGGCGGCGGAGCCCCCCGCGCCCGGCCGGGGGCGGCTCCACCACTTCGCCTTCGTGGGCTTGCCCTCGTCCATGTGCCGCCGCTCTCCCCACGCCCGGCCCCCGGCACCGCGCCGGGGGCTGCCAGCCGCGCCGGGGTCGCTGCCCCGCGCGCGGTCACCCTGGATTCAACCAGTTCCCGGGCCGGGACGCAGGGGCCTCAGCGGACCGACGAGGGCCGGGATGAGGCGACGGCCGACCCCATGGGCAGCGCGGCGGGTTCCGCGTGTGCCGCGTCGAGCACGACCGCCGTGGCGGGCGTCGCGTACGGGTCCTCGCCGTCCGCGACGGGACGTATGAGAGGCGACATACGGGCCGCGCCGGACAGCAAGGGCGTGGCGAACGGATACGTGGCCCGGTCCACATGCCCGCCGCCGGGCAGCAGCGGCGCCCCGGACCTGGCCGGTGCGACCGGCGCCTCCAGTGACCCGCCGCGCTTGCCGAGCAGCGGCGCGAGGGAGCGGCGGCGCTGACCGTCCGAGGACGAAGTGGAGACGGCGGGCTGGGTGCGCAGCGGTGTCGCGTTGCTCCCGGTGCCGGTGCGGGCGTCCGCCGACAGCCCCGCGGGGGCGCCGACGGTGACGCCGCCGAGGGCGAAGGCCGCCAGCGACACCGCGCCGGCCGCGGCGAACGCGAAGCGGCGCCCACGCGATGCACGGTCGCTGTCGTGCCGCTCCGGACGGTTCACCTCGTGGATGCGGAAGCCGCGCTGCCCGCCGGGGAGCACGGCGGCATGCGCGCGCGAGCCCGCGTAGGCGAACGGGTCGGGTTCCACCCCGAAGACGCCCTGGCCGAAGGGCCGGGCGCCGCCGAGGGGGCCGCCGGAGCCGAAGCCCGGTCCGCCGAACCCGTCCCCGTCACTGCCGCCGGGCAGCCCCTGGAGGCGGGCGAGGAAACTCTCGGAGGGCGGCGGCGGGGCCGCCTGGGCGAAGACGTTCTTGAGGCTGCGCTGGTAGTCAGCCTCGGACTTGCATTTGGCACAGGTCGCCAGGTGCGCGAGGACGCGCTCGCGGGCGTCATGGTCCAGTTCACCGTCGACCAGGGCGGCCAGCCTGTCCCCCAGGTGCTCGTCGGCCGCGGTCTGCCGGCGGTCGGCAGGGTTGAGACGTGATCCACTCACGCGGGCGCGCCCCCTCCCCCTAGGACGGGGAACGCCCCGGTGCTCGCCAGCGTGCGCCGCTCCTTGCGGGCCTGGGGCGAGCGGTGCTGGAGCGCCTTGCGCAACTGGGAGCGGCCCCGGTGGATCCGGCTGCGGACCGTGCCGAGCTTGACGCCCAGCGTCGCGGCGATCTCCTCGTAGGACAGTCCCTCGATGTCGCACAGGACGACGGCGGCGCGGAACTCCGGCGCGAGGGTGTCCAGCGCCTGCTGGACGTCGGCGTCGAAGTGCGCGTCGTTGAACACCTGCTGCGGCGACGGCTCGCGGCTGGGCAGGCGCTCGGCGGCGTCGTCCCCGAGCGCGTCGAAGCGGATGCGCTGCTTGCGGCGGACCATGTCCAGGAACAGATTGGTCGTGATGCGGTGCAGCCAGCCCTCGAACGTGCCGGGGGTGTACGTCGACAGGGAGCGGAAGACCCGGACGAAGACCTCCTGCGTGAGATCCTCGGCGTCGTGCTGGTTTCCCGTCAGTCGGTAGGCCAGGCGGTAGACCCGGGCGCTGTGCGTGCTGACGATCTCCTCCCAGGTGGGCGGAGTCCACGCCTGAGATTCCGCGTCAGCGGCAAAGGTCGCGGTCTGCTGCGCGGAGTCAACGGTGCGGATTCGGTCAGCGGTGTCGGTCACGGATTTCGGCTCACCCGCCGACCTGAGAAGACGCCGCAGCACTCCTCCCCGATCCACAGGCGCAGCCGCACCTCCCCTGTCGGCTCTGGTGGTGTCCAGTGGAGCCCCTACCATAGCCACCTCGCCCGTTAGCTCCGGATAAGAGTTTTTACTGAGATTTGCCGGACGGCTCCCCGCCGCCCCTCTGTCCTCTAAACGCCCGGTCCCATCTGCGAGTTCCCGGCACCAACGGATAAAGTCACGCGCAGGCAACCACGGGGACAGGAGAGGGCCATTACCGGCAACCGGCAGACGAGCTGGGCGTTCGCCGACGCCTTTGTCGCCGAGGACGACGCCATCCGCTGGGCCCGGGACCGGGCCCGTGAGGCGGGGCTGCGTTCGGTGTCCCCCGGCGCGGGGGCGGCGCTGCGGCTGCTCGCTGCGACGGTGGAGGGCAAGGCGGTCGCCGAGATCGGGACGGGCACGGGGGTGTCCGGAATCCATCTGCTGCACGGCATGCGGCCCGACGGTGTCCTGACGACCGTCGATCCCGAGCCCGAGCGGCAGCAGTTCGCGCGGCAGGCGTTCCGCGCGGCCGGGTTCGCCAGCAACCGGGCCCGTTTCATCCCCGGGCGGGCGCTGGAGGTTCTGCCCCGGCTCGCCGACAGCGGGTACGACCTCGTCTTCTGTGACGGGGATCCGCTGGAGAGCCTGGACTATCTCGCTGAATCGTTGCGCCTGCTGCGGCCTGGGGGGCTTGTCTGCTTCGAGGGGGTTTTCGCGGAGGGGCGGACCGTGGATTCTGGGCCGCAGCCGGTTGAGGTGGTGCGGGTTCGGGAGCTTCTTCGGGCCGTGCGGGAGTCTTCTGAGCTGGTTTCTTCGTTGCTGCCTGTTGGGGACGGGTTGCTCTGCGCCGTCAAGCGGTGAGGTCCCTTTGTCTTGACGGGGTTCGTGGGTGGGCGGGGCTGTAGCCGACGCCTTGCGCAGTTCCCCGCGCCCCTGGGTGGTCGGTCACCTTTCGCCCGGTGGTGGGCTGGTCGCGCAGTTCCCCGCGCCCCTTCGGGGCACGACCGTGCGTTGTTTTCTGCGGGTGCGTGGGGCTTCTCGCGCAGTTCCCCGCGCCCCTGAAGCATGCACTTCGTGCAGCTTCCCCGGGGGGGTGTGTACCGGCGGATCAAGGGGTGCGGAAACGCCGACTGCCCCGGGTTTTTGGCCGGGGCAGTCGGAAAGGTATGGTCGCGTTCGCGTCAGCCGACGACCTTCTTCAGGGCGTCGCCGAGGGCGTCAGCCTCGTCCGGCGTCAGCTCTACTACGAGCCGACCGCCGCCTTCGAGCGGAACGCGCATGACGATGCCCCGCCCCTCCTTGGTCACCTCGAGCGGGCCGTCACCCGTTCGCGGCTTCATGGCCGCCATGCTCGTTCCCCTTCCTGAAACCAGCTCATCGTCATCAGCCGACGGCCCTCTGAACGGGCACAGATCACCGGCATCGAACACCTTGCTTCCAGGCCATTATCCCGCATCGCGGGACCCGATGACCAACATCGGTCGGCATCGCTTGCGCAACGCGCTTGAGCAAAACCACCCAATTCGGCGATGTGGCTGCGATACTGCGCCGCTCGCCCGCCCCCAGCCCACCCGTTTTGTTTGACGCAGGTCACACGCCGAGGGCGTTCCGATGGACGTGATCTCCGTCATGCTGAGCGTGGACGACCGGGAAACGCGGCAGAACCGCGGCACACGACCGCAGAGGAGGGCTCCCATGGCCGACACCGTGCTCCACGAGGTGAGCGACGGACTGGCGACGATCACGCTGAACCGCCCCGAGGCGATGAACGCGATGAACACCGAGGCCAAGGTCGCCCTCCGCGACGCGCTCCAGGCCGCCGAGGCGGACCCGGCGGTGCGCGCGGTGCTGCTGACGGCGGCCGGCGACCGCGCGTTCTGCGTGGGGCAGGACCTCAAGGAGCACATCGGTTCGCTGAAGGCGGACCAGGAGGCCGGCGAGGGCCGCACGATGAGCACGGTCCGCGAGCACTACAACCCGATCGTGCGCGCCCTGACCGGCATGGCGAAGCCCGTGGTCGCGGCGGTGAACGGGGTCGCGGCGGGCGCCGGCTTCGGCTTCGCGCTGTGCGCGGACTACCGGATCGCCGCCGACACCGCCTCGTTCAACACGTCGTTCGCCGGGGTCGCGCTGACCGCCGACTCGGGGGTGTCCTGGACACTGCCGCGCGTGATCGGCCCCGGCCGCGCCGCCGACCTGCTGCTTTTCCCGCGCACCCTGAAGGCGCAGGAGGCGTACGAGCTGGGCATCGTCAACCGCATCGTGCCCGCCGCCGACCTGGCCGACGAGGCGCGCAAGCTGGCCCGCGCCCTCGCCGAGGGCCCGACCGTGGCGTACGCGGCGATCAAGGAGTCGCTGGCGTTCGGCGCGGACCACTCGCTCGCCGAGGCCCTGGAGAAGGAGGAGGAACTCCAGACGCGCGCCGGCGCCTCCGAGGACCACGCCATCGCCGTGCAGGCGTTCATCGCCAAGGCCGAGCCGCGCTACCACGGCCGCTGAGCGCACGGGCCACCGGAGCAGGCAGGGCGGCGGGAGGCTCGGGCCAGCGGAACGGGCAGGTCAGCGGGGCGCGCGTGTCAGCGGGACGCGCGGGCCACGCAGCCTGCCAGGTGGTCGTCGACGAGCCCGCACGCCTGCATCAGCGCGTACGCCGTGGTCGGCCCGACGAAGCGGAGGCCGCGCCGCTTCAGCTCCTTGGACATCGCCGTGGACTCCGCGGTGATCGCGGGCACGTCGGAGAGGGTCGTCGGCACGGGGCGGCCCGTGGCGTCCGGCGCGAAGGACCAGATCAGCCGGTCGAGGTCGCCCGGCGCCCAGTCCGCGAGGACCCGCGCGTTGGCCAGGGTGGCGTCGACCTTGGCGCGGTTGCGGATGATGCCGGCGTCGGCGAGGAGCCGCTCGCGGTCGGCGTCGGTGAAAGCGGCCACGTCCGCGATCTTGAACCCCGCGAACGCGGCGCGGAACCCCTCGCGGCGGCGCAGGATCGTGATCCAGGACAGGCCGGACTGGAACGCCTCCAGGGAGAGCCGTTCGAACAGGGCGTCGTCGCCGTGGACGGGCCGGCCCCACTCCTCGTCGTGGTAGGCGACATAGTCCTCGGTGGACAGGCCCCAGGGGCAGCGGGGTCTGCCGTCGGGGCCGGGGACGGCCGCCCCGGTGACCTGCTCGCTCATCGCTGCCCCTCCCCCGCGCCGGGCTCCTGTCCGGGCGGGGCGAAGCCCTGGCCGGGTCTGCCGTCGGCGGTCTCCCCGTACGCCCGGTCATAGGGCTCGGGAGCCGTCCCGTACCCCTCGGAGGCCGTCCCGTACGCCTCAGGCGCCGTCCCGTACGCCTCGGGGGCCTCCCCCTGTGGCTGCGGGGCCTGGTCGTAGGGCTGGGCGGGGGCGGTCCCGTAAGGCTGGGCGGGGGCCTGTCCGTACGGGGACGTGGCGGGCCGGGGGCCGGTGTGGGCGGTGGCGAGCGCCGTCTCCAGTTCGCTGATACGGGCGTCTCGCTCCGCCAGTTCGGCGCCGAGCCGGTTGAGCGCGTCGTCGACCTCCGCCATGCGGTAGCCGCGCACAGCGACGGGCAGACGCAGGGACTCCACGTCGTCCTGGTCCAGCGGGCGGCCCGGCGGCAGCGGGTCGGTGTGGAACTGGGGCGGCTCGTCGCGCAGCGTGCCGCCGTCACCGCCGCCGACGACCGCGAGGGTCACCGCCGCGATCACCACGACCAGCGCGGCGACCAGAAACAAGAACATGACCATCTCTGCCGTCCCCTGGACTCGCCCGGGTCTGTGGACGGTCGTCCCACAGGCCCTCAACCATCAGGCTCCGATCGTGCCATGCCGCACTGACAGTTAAGGTCGCAGGCGACCGTTCCAGAGGGAATCGCCAGCTTCAGGCAAGGAGAGTCACAGGGGATGCTCAGGCTGGGCCAGCGCGAGTTCGACGCGCACGAGCCGGTGGTGATGGCGATCGTGAACCGGACTCCGGACTCCTTCTACGACCAGGGCGCCACGTTCCAGGACGAGCCGGCGCTCACCCGGGTCGAGCAGGCGGTCGCCGAGGGGGCCGCGATCGTGGACATCGGCGGGGTGAAGGCGGGGCCCGGCGAGGAGGTCAGCGCCGAGGAGGAGGCGCGCAGGACCGTCGGGTTCGTGGCGGAGGTACGGCGCCGCTTCCCCGAGGTGATCATCAGCGTGGACACCTGGCGGCACGACGTGGGCGCCGCCGTCTGCGAGGCGGGCGCGGACCTGCTCAACGACGCCTGGGGCGGCGCGGATCCCAAGCTCGCCGAGGTCGCCGCCCGCTACGGCGTGGGCCTGGTCTGTACGCACGCGGGGGGCGCGGAGCCGCGTACGCGCCCGCACCGGGTGACGTACGACGACGTGATGGCGGACATCCTGAAGGTGACCGTCGGCTACGCGGAGCGGGCCGTGGCGCTCGGCGTGCCGCGCGAGTCCGTGCTGATCGACCCGGGGCACGACTTCGGCAAGAACACGCGGCACTCGCTGGAGGCGACGCGGCGGCTGCCGGAGATGGTGGAGACGGGCTGGCCGGTGCTGGTGTCGCTGTCCAACAAGGACTTCGTGGGCGAGACGCTGGACAAGCCGGTCAAGGAACGGGTGATCGGGACGCTGGCGACGACGGCGGTGTCGGCGTGGCTCGGCGCGCAGGTCTACCGGGTGCACGAAGTGGCGGAGACGCGGCAGGTGTTGGACATGGTGGCGTCCATCGCGGGCCACCGGCCCCCGGCGGTCGCCCGCCGGGGACTGACGTGACAGCGAGCTACTACGCGCGCGTAGTCACGTGAAGGTCAGCACGCGCGTGTCGTCACATGACGGCCGGGCACGCGCGCGTAGTCACTGATCGCCAAGCCCGCGTGCGCCGTCACGTGACCGGCAGGCACGCGCACGTAGTGGCCCGCCGGCCTCCACTCGCGTCTACTTGCCCGTCTCCTTCGTGACGAGGGTGATCGCCTCCTCCACGTCGTCCGTGACGTGGAACAGCAGCAGGTCCGCCTCACTGGCCTTGCCCTGGGCGATCACCGTGTTCTTCAGCCAGTCGACGAGGCCGCTCCAGTACTGCGTGCCGAACAGGACGATCGGGAAGCGCGTCACCTTGCGGGTCTGGACGAGGGTGAGCGCCTCGAAGAGTTCGTCGAGGGTGCCGAGGCCGCCCGGCAGCACGACGAAGCCCTGCGCGTACTTGACGAACATGGTTTTTCTGACGAAGAAGTAGCGGAAGTTCAGCCCGAGGTCGACGTACGGGTTGAGCCCCTGCTCGAAGGGCAGCTCGATGCCGAGGCCGACCGAGGTGCCCTCCGCCTCCACCGCGCCCTGGTTGGCGGCCTGCATGGCGCCGGGGCCGCCGCCGGTGATGACCGCGAAGCCGGCCTCGACGAGGGCCTTGCCGATCTCGACGCCCGCCGCGTACTCGGGCGAGTCGACCGGGGTGCGCGCGGAGCCGAACACGCTGATCGCGGGCGGCAGTTCGGCGAGCGTGCCGAAGCCCTCGATGAACTCCGACTGGATGCGCAGGACCCGCCAGGGGTCGGTGTGCACCCAGCCCGAGGGGCCCTCCGTGTCGAGCAGACGCTGGTCGCTCGTGCCCGGCTGCACCTGGTCCCGGCGGCGGACCACCGGTCCCGTCCGCTGCTCCTTGGGCCGCCGCTTGCCCTCCGGGTTGCTCATCGTCCGCTCCCTCCGTGCGCGCCGATCACGCCTTGCGTAGAAGCAAGGGTAGGTCTACGCGGGTTACGTACGCGGGACCTTGGCCTTGCTGGGCGGTGGCGGGCACGCGCACCGCGTCCCGGGCCCTGACCCGGCGGACGGGGCGTCAGGAAGCGGTGAGCCAGGCGGCGAGGACCTTCTCGGCCTGGAGGATGAGCCGCGTGTCGACGCGCTCGTCGATCTTGTGGGCGTAGATCGGGTCGCCGGGGCCGTAGTTGACGGCCGGGACGCCGAGGGCGCTGAAGCGGGAGACGTCGGTCCAGCCGAACTTGGGGCGCGGCTCCCCGCCCACGGCCGCCAGGAACGCGGCGGCGGCCGGGTGGGTGAGGCCCGGGCGGGCGCCGCCGGTGTGGTCGTCCACGACGAACTCCTCGATCGGGCAGCCCGCGAAGAAGTCCCGTACGAACTGCTCGGCCTCTTCCATCGAACGGTCCGGCGCGTACCGGAAGTTGACGGTGACCTCGCAGGCGTCGGGGATGACGTTGGTGGCGACGAACCCCTCGACGCGCACGGCGTTGAGGCCCTCGTGGAAGCGCAGGCCGTCGACCACGGGGGTGCGCGGCTCGTAGGCGGCGAGGCGCTGGAGGATGGGGGCGGCGGCGTGGATCGCGTTCTCGCCCATCCACGCGCGCGCGGAGTGCGCCCGTTCGCCCTTGACCTTGAGGATGACGCGCAGGGTGCCCTGGCAGCCGCCTTCGACCAGGCCCTCGGTGCCTTCCAGGAGGATCGCGAAGTCGCCCGCGAGCCAGTCGGGGTGGGCGTCGGCCACATGTCCGAGGCCGTTGAGGTGGGCGGCGACCTCCTCGTTGTCGTAGAAGACGAACGTGAGGTCGCGGTTGGGCTCGGTGACGGTCTGGGCGATGCGCAACTGGACCGCGACGCCGGACTTCATGTCGGTGGTGCCGCAGCCCCACAGGGTGACGCCGTCCTCGTCGAGCCGCGAGGGCACGTTGTCCGCGATCGGGACCGTGTCGATGTGGCCGGCGAGGATGACGCGCTCGGCGCGGCCGAGGTGCGTGCGCGCCACCACGTTGTTGCCGTGGCGGTCGACCGTGAGGTGGGGCAGGGCGCGCAGGGCCTCCTCGATGGCGTCGGCCAGTTCCTTCTCGCTGCCGCTGGGCGAGGGGAAGTCGACCAGTTGAGCGGTGAGGCGGGCGGCGTCCTGAGTGAGGTCGAGCGCGGTGCGGTCCATGGCTTCGAGCCTATCCCGCGCGCGCGGGCGGGCCCGTGCCCCCCTCACAGGCCGCTCCAGTACCTTGGGACGCGTGCCTGAGCCCCCCACTTTCGTCCGGCGCGGCCGCCTGCTGAGGATCGGCGCGGCCGCCGTCGTGCTGCTCTGTGTGGTCGCGTACGTGGCCATGCAGTACGCCACCGGGGGACGCAAGGGACCCAGATGCACGGTCGTGTCGGCCGACGGCGACGGGGCGAGCTACGAGTTCACGGCCGAGCAGGCGGTGAACGCGGCGACGATCTCCGCCGTCGGCACCGCGCGCGGGATGCCCGAGCGGGCGGTGACGATCGCGCTGGCGACGGCGTTGCAGGAGTCGGGTCTGCGCAACATCCGGCACGGCGACCGCGACTCCCTCGGCCTGTTCCAGCAGCGCCCTTCGGAGGGCTGGGGCGACCGGGAGCAGATCATGGACCCGGTGTACGCGTCGGGCCGGTTCTACGAGCACCTGGACAAGGTCCCCGGATACTCGCGGCTGCCGCTGACGGTGGCGGCGCAGCGCGTGCAGCGCAGCGGCTATCCGCAGGCGTACGCGAAGCACGAGCCGGACGCGACACTGCTGGCGGCGGCGCTGACGGGCCGCTCCGCCGCCTCGCTGTCCTGCGAGGGCCGGCCCAGCGGCGTGGAGGCGACGCGGCCGGGCGATCCGCTGCGGGTGCGGGACGCGCTGGTACGGGACTTCGGCCGGGGCGTCGCTCCCGCGGCGGACCGGCGCGGGCGTGCCGTGCGGGTGCCGGTGCCCGCGCCGCTGGACGCGGGCGCGGGGAGCGCGGGCCGGGGCGAGGAGCGGCGGCGCGGCTGGGAGCTGGCGCAGTGGGCCGTGGCGAACGCGTCGGCGCTGCACATCGAGCGGGTGTCGTACGCGGGCCGGGAGTGGTCGGCGGGCGCGGTCGGCGGCGGGGACGCGGCGAGCGCGTGGCGCACGGTGCCGGCGCGGGGGTCCGGGAAGGGCGCGGGGGGTTCGCGGCCGGCGCCGGGGAGCGCCGACGAGGTCCGGATCGTCACGGGACAGTAGTGGGACAGTAATGGGGCAGGAGTGGGCAGTAGTACGGACGCTCACTCGTCCGGGGCATCCCGGTCAGCGTGGGTGGACGGTATCGGGCGCGCTTTCCGCCGCTCGGGACGCTGTCGGCGGAGGCTGTGTCCAGCAAGGGAAGTAAGGATTCTGCACGGCCGCGCGCCGGATGGCGTTTGCCCGTTTTTATCCGTAGCTGATTATGCGATGCATTACGAACCCTTTACGTGAGGGACCCGCAACCTTCCCCGGCCCCGGGGCGGTTGTCACGGCGTCCGACCGCCGCCCGGCAGCCCGCCGGGGGTGAGCGGACGACCAACGTCCTCTCCCGTCTAAGGAGCATCATGTCCCTCCCCCTGACCCGCCGGATCGCCCGTGCCGCGCTGCTCGTAGCGGCGGCGGCGCCCGTGGTCGGTGCGGCCGGCTCCGCGACCGCCGCCGAGCTTCCCGCCCCGAACCTGGGCGGCGTGACCGCTCTGGACGGCGCGCACCTCGGCAACACCGTGGACGGCGCGGCCCAGAACGTCAGCGGGCTCGCGGGCGACACCGGCGGCAAGGCCGTGAAGAAGGCCGTGCCGACGGCGGGCAAGGCGGTCGGCAAGGGCGCCAAGACCGCGACGCCGGTCGCGCAGAAGGCCGCGGGCGACCTCGCGGGCAGCGCGGGCGATGTGCTCGGCTCCACCGCCGGCTCCGCGACCAAGGGCGGCCTGCCCACCAGCCAGCTCCCCACCAAGGGCCTGCCGCTGGGCTGACGCGCCGCGCCGCGCGCGACGGAGCGCGCGGCCGGTGGTGACCGTGTGACGGTGTGAGAAGGGGTGCCGGAGGCCCACGGGCTTCCGGCACCCTTTCGCGTACGCCTGACGGCCGCGACTACGGCTGCGGCTACGCCTGTGGCTGACGCTGCGGCTAGCGCGCGAGGCGGGCCACGGCCGCGCGGACCCGCTCGTCGGACGCGGTGAGCGCCACGCGGACGAACCGCTCGCCGGCCTCGCCGTAGAAGTCGCCCGGCGCGACGAGGATGCCGCGCTCGGCGAGCCGGCCGACCGTCGCCCAGCAGGACTCGTCCCGCGTCGCCCACAGGTAGAGGCTGGCCTCGCTGTGTTCGATGCGGAAGCCGTGCCCGAGCAGGGCCTCGCGCAGCAGGGCGCGGCGGGCCGCGTACCGCTCGCGCTGCTCGTGCACGTGCGCGTCGTCGCCGAGCGCCGCGACGACGGCGGCCTGCGTCGGCGCGGACGTCATCATGCCGCCGTGCTTGCGGATCTGGAGGAGGTCGCCGAGGACCCGCGCGTCACCGGCGACGAACGCGGCGCGGTAGCCCGCCAGGTTCGAGCGCTTGGACAGCGAGTGGACGGCGATCAGGCCGTCGTGCGAGCCGCCGTTGACGTCCGGGTGCAGGACCGAGACCGGGTCGGCCTCCCAGCCCAGCTCCAGGTAGCACTCGTCGGAGACGACGAGGACGCCGTGCTCGCGGGCCCACGCGACGATCCGGGTCAGTTCGTCCTTGCCGAGGACGCGGCCGGTCGGGTTGGACGGCGAGTTGAGCCACAGCAGCTTCAGGCCCGCGGGGTCGAGCGCGGTCGGGTCGTCGTAGACGACGTGCTCCGCGCGCGCGAGCCGGGCGCCCACCTCGTACGTGGGGTACGCCAGGCGCGGGTAGGCCACCGTGTCGCCCGGGCCGAGGCCCAGATGCGTGGGCAGCCAGGCCACGAACTCCTTCGAGCCGACCACCGGCAGGACGTTGTGGTGGGTCAGGTCCCGGGCGCCGAGGCGGCGGGCGCACCAGTCGACGAGCGCGTCCCGCAGCGCGGGCGTGCCCCAGACCGTCGGATAGCCCGGCGAGTCGGCCGCGTCGATCAGCGCCTTCTGGATCAGCTCCGGCACCGGGTCGACGGGCGTGCCGACCGACAGGTCGACGATGCCGTCCGGGTGCGCGGCGGCCGTCTTCTTGTACGGCTCCAGCTTGTCCCAGGGGAAGGCGGGGAGGCGGTCGATGGGGGCCGGGACTGCGGACACCTGGGTCAGCTCACTTTCCTCGTGGTGGGTCAAACACCGCGGTCCCGTACGGCAGGTGAGGCCGTACGGGACCGGGGGTGTGCGCGTGCGACCGCTGAACGCTGTTACTGGTTCTGCGGCGGCAGCGCGGCGATGAACGCGTGGTCCTTCTCGATCAGGCCCATCTTCGAGGCACCACCGGGCGAGCCGAGATCGTCGAAGAACTCGACGTTCGCCTTGTAGTAGTCCTTCCACTCCTCAGGAGTGTCGTCCTCGTAGAAGATCGCCTCGACCGGGCAGACCGGCTCACAGGCACCACAGTCGACGCATTCGTCCGGGTGGATGTACAAGGACCGGGAGCCCTCGTAGATGCAGTCGACCGGGCACTCCTCGATGCACGCCTTGTCCTTGACGTCGACACAAGGCTGCGCGATGACGTAGGTCACGCTGTCGTTCCTCCTCGATAGGGCGCTGGCGGGCCTCCGCAGGCTCCGCCGCCTGGCGCGCGGGAGCGCGGCGTCGTCGATGCCCGCCCCTAGTATCTCCGTTCTTGGGCATGATCCGAACAGGAGGGGTGGACCAAGCTGTGGAATTCACTGCGGGCGGACGGCTCGACGTCCGTATCACCGGCGCTGACGTGGGAAAACGCGTCTCCGTACGAAGGGTGACCGGTGATCCCTCCGCGGGTCGGAAGTTCACCGACACGCTCGGGGTTCTCACATCCTGGGATCAAGGTGTGCTGCTCATCACACGGCGGAGCGGCGAACAGGTACGGATCGAGGAGTCCGCGCTCGTCGCCGGGAAGGTCGTGCCCGCCGAACCGGCCCGGCGCCGTGGACCCGCCACGACGTACCGCGAACTGACCCGGATCGCCGCCCGGTCCTGGCAGCCGCTCGAGAGCGAGCGGCTCGGCGAGTGGGAGCTGCGCGCGGCCGTGCGCGAGCTGCCGGACGGGGGCCGCGAGGGCTTCACGCGGCGCGCCAACTCCGTGCTGCCGCTGGGCGACCCCGGCCTCCCCCTGGACGACGCGCTCAGCCGCGTACGGCAGTGGTACGCGGCCCGGGGGCTGCCCGCCTACGTCCAGGCCGCGACCGGCGCCGAGGGCACGCAGGAGCTGCTGTGCGCGGAGCTGGAGGCGCGCGGGTGGGTGCGTGAGGTGAGCGCCGAGGTGCGTACGGCGGGGCTCGCGCCGCTCGCCGACCTGACCGACGCCGGGGACGAGATGACGCTCACGCGGGCGCCGGACGACGCGTGGCTCGCGCGGTACCGGCGCGCGGGGGCGGACGCGGTGGTGCGCGGGGTGCTGTGCGCGGGGCCGTCCGTGTGGTTCGCGGCCGTACCCGGCGAGGACGGTGGCCCGGCCGCGATCGGGCGGTGTGTGGTCGACGGACGGTGGGCAGGCTTCGCCGCCGTGGAGGTGGACCCGGCGCTGCGGCGGCGGGGTCTTGCCACGCGGGTCATGGCGGCGCTCGCCCGGCGGGCCCTGGACGAGGGCGCTTCGGCGGCCTGGCTCCAGGTCGAGACGGACAACGCGGGGGCGCGGGCGCTGTACGACCGGCTGGGTTTCGCCCCGCACCACGCCTACCACCACTACCGTGCTGAGCGGCGGGAGGGGCCCTGATCCCGCCGCCGGCCGGGTAACCGAACGGTCAGCCAAGAAGGCACGAGGCTCGTATGTCCCCCCAGCAGTCCCCCCGATCCATCGAACTGCGGCGGCGGTTCGCCGAGCAGGCGCGGGCGGAGCGGCCCGATCTCTCGCAGCTCTGCCTGCTGGTCGCGGCGCACGCCGATCCGGCGCTCGACGACGCCGGGATGGACGCCGCGCAGATCAGACTCGACGAGCTGGCGGGACAGCTGCCGTTCCGCCCCGGCGGGCCGCGCGCGTGGGCGACGGCGCTGCGGGAACTCCTCGGCGACCGGCTCGGGTTCCACGGTCTGCCCGTCGACTATGAGCGCCTGGAGTCCTCGCTGCTGCACGAGGTGCTGCTGCGCCGGCGTGGGCTGCCGATCCTGCTGTCCGTGGTGTGGATGGAGGTCGCGCGGCGGGCCGGCGCGCCGGTGTACGGGGTCGGGCTGCCGGGTCACTTCGTCGTGGGGTTCGGGCCGGAGCGGGACCAGGTGCTGGCCGATCCGTTCGACGGGGGGCGGCTGTTCGCGGACGGCGAGGTGGAGGCGCTGTTCGCGGGCGCGACGGGGAGTTTCGACGGCGCGGAGACCGGGCTCGACCCGGCGCTGTTGCGGCCCGTCGACCCGCTGGACGTGGTGTTGCGGGTACTGAACAACATCCGGGCGTGGGCCGGGGAGCGGCCCGACCGGTCCGACGTGGCGCTGTGGGCGGTGGAGTTGTCGCTGCTGCTGCCCGCGCATCCGGCACGGCTGCGGTACGAGCGGGGGCGGCTGCTCGTGGCGCGCGGCGAGTTCGTCGCCGGGGCGGCGGAGCTGGAGGGGTACGCGGACGTGCTGAACGTGGTCGACAAGGGGGGCGCGGAGCGGGTGCGCGGGGAGGCGCGGGCGGCCCGCGCCTTGCTGAACTGACCTGACCTGGCCTGCGGAAGGCCTCGCGCCTCCGGAGCCGGCGGCCGACTCACCGCCGTCCGGCGCCTACAGCCAGCCCTTCTCCCTGGCCACCGTCACCGCCTCCGCCCTGTTGCGCACCGCCAGTTTCTGGATGGCCACCGAGAGGTAGTTGCGGACGGTGCCCTGGGACAGGTGCAGGGCCTTGGCCAGCTCCGCGTTGGTACGGCCGTCCGCCGCCGCGCGCAGCACCTCACGCTCCCGGTCCGTCAGCGGGTTCGCGCCGCCCGCGAGGGCCGCCGCCGCCAGCGTGGGGTCGATGACCCGCTCCCCCGCGAGGACCTTGCGTACCGCCGCGGCGAGCTGGGCGGCCGGGGCGTCCTTCACCAGGAAGGCGTGCGCGCCGGCCTCCATGGCGCTGCGCAGATAGCCGGGCCGTCCGAACGTCGTGAGCACGACGACCTTCAGCGCGGGCAGTTCCGTACGCAGCCGCTGTGCCGCCTCGATGCCGGTGCAGCCCGGCATCTCGATGTCGAGCAGCGCCACGTCCACCGCGTGCGCGCGGGCCGCCGCCACGACCTCGTCGCCGCGCGCCACCTGGGCGACGACCTCTATGTCGGGTTCGAGGCCGAGCAGGGCCGCCAGCGCTTCCCTGACCATGGACTGGTCCTCCGCCAGCAGCACCCTGACCGGCGCGTTCGGTGTGCTCATGCCGCGGATCCTACGGACGGCGCCGGTACCCGGGCCACCAGCAGGAACCCCCGGGAGCGGGCCGCGCCGGTCTCCAGGGTGCCGCCGACGGCCGCGAGGCGTTCGCCGAGGCCGGTCAGCCCGTTGCCCTGGGGGCTGCCCGCCGGTCCGGTGCCGTCGTCCTCGACGGTCAGTTCGACGACGGGCCCGT
Source organism: Streptomyces sp. NPDC107550 (assembly GCF_055639095.1). NCBI lineage: Bacteria > Bacillati > Actinomycetota > Actinomycetes > Kitasatosporales > Streptomycetaceae > Streptomyces > Streptomyces sp. NPDC107550. Next base: position 157,949 of record NZ_JBVKBC010000003.1, on the reverse strand, counting down.
CCAGCGTCTCGCGGCGTGTGACGTCCACGGCGCAGCGCCGGGCCCCGCTGTGCCGTACGACGTTGGTGACGGCCTCGCGCAGCGTCCAGGCGAGCGCCGCCTCACGGGCCTCGGGCAGCTCGGGCGGGGTCTCGGCGCTGACGGCGGCGTGGATGCCGGCCGCCCGCAACGCGACCTGCGCCCCGGCCAGTTCGGCGGCCAGCCGGGGTCTGCGGTAGCCGGTGACCGCCTCGCGCACGTCGACGAGGGCCTGGCGGCTGACCTTCTCGATGTCGGCGACCTGGTCGGCGGCCTTGTCGGGGTGGTCGGGGAGCATCCGCCCGGCCAGCTCGCTCTTGAGGGTGATCAGGGAGAGGGAGTGGCCGAGCAGGTCGTGCAGGTCACGGGCGAGGCGCAGCCGCTCCTCGTTGGCGGCGAGCTGGGCGACCTGGGCCCGCGCCTCCCGCAACTCCCGGGTGGTCCGCACCAGTTCCCGTACGCCGATCATGGAGAAGCCGCCGAGCAGGCACGGCACGAGCAGCCAGTACTCGGGCCGGGTGTCGAGCAGCAGGCCCACGAGGACCATCCCCGCGCTGGTGGCGAGGACCGAAAGGCGCGTCCAGCGCAGCGGGACGACCGCGCCGAACGCCACCGACACGTACACGAACAGGACGAGCCACGCCGAGCCGAGGGTGAGCGTGAGGACGACGGCGAAGACGGGCAGCAGGACCAGGCAGCCCTGCGCCAGATACCGCCCGAGCGGGCGGCCGGTCTGGCGCATGACGAGGCCGACGTAGGCGACCACGAAGACGGTGAGTCCGAGGCTGCCGAAGGCGGTGCCGGCGGGGCTGTGGGAGCCCTGCGCGAGGTCGGCGACGGGCCCGCCGAGGAAGGCGAGCCACATGCCGACCCAGAGCAGCTTGACGAAGACCTCGCGGCGCGTCTCCGGCGGCTTGCCGATCCTCGGCATGGACCGCGACCGCCCCTCGGTGCCCGCGTCCGTACCCGTGTCCGTCTCCGTGTCCGTGCTCACGCCTTCAGGGTGTCCTTCCGGTACAGGTACGCCGCTCCGCCCGCGAAGACGAGGAAGTAGGCGACGATCAGCGCGACGTCCTTGGCGTGCGGGGCGTTGCCCAGTTCGATGGCCTGGCCGAGTCCCGCGTAGGCGTGGGTGGGGAGCCAGGTGGCGATCTTCTGGAGCCAGTCGGGGAAGGACGTGGTGGGCATCCACAGGCCGCCGAGGATCGACAGGCCGAAGTAGACGATCATGGTGATGGGGCGGACGGCGTCACCGGAGGCGAGGTAGCCGATGGCCACGCCGAGCGCGGCGAAGCACAGGCTGCCCGCCCAGATCGCGCCGGTCAGCGCGAGCCACTGCCAGGCGTCGAACCGTACGTCCTTGACGGCCGCGGCCACGACGAAGACGACGACGATGGACGGCAGGGAGACCACGGCGGCGCTGGCGGTCTTGGCGAGGACGTAGCCGCGGCCCGGCAGGGTCGTCAGGCGCAGTTGGCGCACCCAGCCGCTCTCGCGCTCCTTGGCGATGCGCTCGCTGTTGCCCATGAGGACGGCGGTCAGGGCGCCGAAGGAGGCCATGGACACCATCATGAAGGCGGGCAGGTTCAGACCCGTGCCGTCGACGAGGGTCGTCGTGTCGGCCTGGCCCGCGATCAGCAGGAACAGGACCGAGGGGTAGACCACGGAGAAGAACAGGAACTTCTTGTTGCGCAGCGCGCGGGCGAGTTCGAGCTTGATCAGGCTGTTCATTCCGCCTTCGCCTCCTCGGCGTTGGTGATCGCCACGAAGGCCTGTTCGAGACCGAGTCCGGCGACCTCGAGATTGCGGGGGTAGACGCCGAGCCCGTACAGCGCGTGGACGGTCGCGTCGGCGTCGGTGGACTGGATGCGGACCGTCTGGCCGGAGATGTCCACGGACGTCAGGAAGGGCAGCGCGCGCAGGGCGTCGGCGTCGATGGCCCCTTCGAGGTCGAAGGCGACCTTGCGGGCGCCGGCCTTGGCCTTGATCTCGGCGGCGGTGCCGTCGGCGAGGAGCCGGCCGCGGTGCAGGACGAGGACGCGGTCCGCGATGGCGTCGGCCTCCTCCAGGTAGTGCGTGGCGAACAGGACCGTGCGGCCCGCCTCCGCCTGCTCGCGCATGGTCGCCCAGAACGCCTGGCGGGCGGAGACGTCCATGCCGGTGGTCGGCTCGTCGAGGACGATGAGGTCGCTGTCGCCGGCGGTGGCGAGGGCGAAGCGCACGCGCTGCTCCTGGCCGCCGGAGAGCTTGTTGACCTTGCGGTCGGCTATCTGCGCGATGCCCGCCCGGCTGAGCACGTCGGAGAGCGGATACGGCTTGGGGTGCAGGGCGACGGCCAGCTGCACGAGTTCGCGGACGGTCACCTCGTCCATGAGGCCGCCGCTCTGGAGCATGGCGCCGACCTTGCCGCTCACGATCGCCTCGCGCGGGCTGGTGCCGAAGACGCGGACGTCGCCGCTGTCGGCGGGGCGCAGGCCGAGGAGGAGGTCGAGGCTGGTGGACTTGCCCGCCCCGTTGGGACCGAGCAGGGCGACGGTCTCACCGGGATACAGCTCCAGGCTGAGGCCGTCGACCGCCTTCACGTTTCCATAGCTCTTGGTCACCTTGTCGAAGGTGACCGCCGCGTTCGTCGTCATAGGGACATCGTCGCGGCCGGAGGGTGCCCGGCGGCAGTGTCGCCTGTCGTCACTCCCGCATGACATCCGTCATGCGGGAGCGGTGACCGGCATCGGTTCCGGGCCCGCGAGCCCGGCCTGACCCGGAGAAGAGCCCCTGGAAGGAACGGCCCTGAAAGGGCAGGCCCTAGCTCGGGTTGGTGTCGATGGTGACCGTGCGGGCGGCCGGGGTGGTGCCCCGGACGGCCTGCCGCAGCGCGCCCACCACGTCCTGCGGGGTGACCGGCGTCTTCTTGCCGTTGGCGCGGGCGATGGTGACGCCGTCGAACGTCGATCCGTACAGCTTCTGGAGCGCGTCGAGGTCGTACGTGTCGACGAGCTTGCCGTTGATCGCCTTGACGCCGAGGATCTTCGGCAGCGACTTGTCGGGGCCGAACTGGATGACCGCGGTGGGGCCCGCCTTGATCGTGGCGAGGCCGGACATCGCGGGCCGCGCGAACTCCTTCATCATGCGGTCGACCTCGGCGTCCGACACGGTCGGCTTGCGGGTCGTGGTGGCCACCTGGACGGGTCCGGAGGCGCCGGTGGCGACCTGCTTCTGGTACGCCTGCGCGACCGCGTCGGCCGACTTGTCGACGTCGATGCCCTTGCCGGTCTTGCCGTAGACCGCGACGGCCTTGCCGGGCACGAACTTGATCGTGCCGTCGCCGGACGCCGCGGTGCCGCCCGCCGCCTGCTCCAGCGCGGCGTGCAGCTTCTCCTCGTCGACGGGCATGACGGGGTCGACGACCCGCTCGTTGCCGAACAGGGAGCCGATCACGGAGACCGGGTTGTAGTCGCTGCCCGCGGCCTCGGAGACGGTCGCGGCGCTGTCCAGGGACAGGCCGGCCTTGTCGGGCTCCAGGGAGACGGTCTTGCCGTCGACGGCCAGCTTGAGCGGCTGGTCGGTGCGCTTGCCGAGCGCGCTCTCCAGCTTGGCGGTGGCCTCGTCGCGGGTGCCGCCGCCGATGTCGACGCCGAGCACGGTGGTGCCCTTGGGCACGTCGGAGTGGTTCATCAGCAGGCCCGCGCCGTACGCGATTCCGGCGATGCCGACGACGCCCGCGCCGAGCAGGACCAGCTTGCTGCGGCCCTTCTTCTTCTTGGCGGGCGCCGGCGAGGGCACCGGGTCGGGCAGCTTCGGCGGGGTGTACGCGGCGGCCGGCTCGGGACGCGGAACGCCGGGCGGGTACGCGGCCCCCGGCTTGCCGCCGCCCTGCGGGGAGACGGGGACGCCGCTGGTGAGCGTGTCGCCGGAGACGTTGTTGCCGGTGACGCCGGTCTCGGGCGCGGGGCGCTGCGGGGTGAGGATCGCGGTGTCGTCGCTCAGCCGGGGCGGGTTCTGCGTGCCGGGGGCGGGCGGGACGGACGCGGGGGCGGACGCGCCGGATGCCGGGCCGCCGGGGACGGCTGGGTCGGGGGCGCTCGCGGGCGTCATCGGGCCGTCGCCGGTCACGGGGCCCGAGGTGGGCCCGGACGGTCCGGCGGGCCCGGCGGCGCGGTCGCCCGGGTCCGTCATGAAGTACGGCAGGTCGCCGCGCTCGCCCTGGCCGCGCTGGGCGCCGCCGAGCGGGCCTGAGCCGACGGCACCGGACACGTCGAAGGAGCCGGAGCCGCCCGAGGACAGGCCGGTGGAGGAGGCGGGCCCGCTCGGCCCGTTGGCGCCGGGGCCCGTCATCGGGGCGCCGGACGCGGGGCCCCGGGCGCCCGTGGCGGGGCGGTGGGCGCTGGTCGCGGCGCCCTGGCCCATGGCGCCGGCCGCGCCGCCCGCGGTGCCGCCGCCGGGCGTGCCGGAGCCGGCGGGGCGGCCTGCGGCGGGGGCGGCCGGCTTGCGCGGGGCGAACCAGTCGCTGGTCTTCTCCTCGCGCTGCGGCTCCCCCTCGTCGGCGCCGGCGCCCGCGCCGGAGCCCTGGGCCGAGGCGGCCGGGCCGGCCGGTCCGGTGCCGGGCTCGGGCGCGGAGGAGGCGTAGGAGGCGAGCGCGGAGGAGCGCCCGTCCGTCGCGTCGGCGCCCTTGTCGGCGCCCGGCGCGGGGGTCTGGCCGCCCTGGCGGGCGCCGCCCTCGGGCTTGTCGTCGACATCGCTCATCGGCGTACGCATCACGACCGGCGGGATGGGACGGGAGCCGGGGATGTTGATCCGAATCCGCGTCGTCAGCGTGGTCTCGGTCCTGGGCGCGTCCGAGGTCGCCTCGTCGCCCGGAGGGGTCGGTCCGGTGTCGCCGGATGCCGCGCCGCGCGCGGGCGTTCCGTACGGAGGCGTCCCCGACGGGTAGGCGGCAGCGCCGCGCCCCTGGGGCCCGGAGGACGAACTGTCAGTTTCACGGCTCAAGGCAGGTTCTCCCGGTTGGCTCCGCCGCCCGTCTCGATCTCGCGCGGGCTGCTCGGCGGCGCGCACCACCATACTGGCCGCCGCCGGTCAGCACGCTGGGACGGATGGTGAATCCCCTGTGGAGCAGGCGACGTACTGGTAGGAAGTACGACGTCACTTCCCAAGTCGGGCGGCGGGTGCGGGGGGTTGACCGAACGACCCGAGCGTGGCGCACATCACAGCCACGGCCATGCCGCCCAGCAGGTAGAGGTACGAGCCGATGCCCGCGCCGAACATGAAGTCGCCCTCGGGCCTGGTCGAGGTCAGCAGGATGACCGAGACGAGCCAGCCGGCGGCGGGCGCGACGGCCCCCGAGCGGCTGCGCAGCAGGCGGGCGCCGCCGTGGAAGAGGCCCGCGGCCCCGGCGAGCGCGAGCAGCAACCCGCCCGGGAACCAGCCGCCTTGGAGCAGGGCGCCCGCGACGCCGACGAGGGTGCCGAGCACGAGCAGGGCGAGCAGGCCCGCGATCCGGGCGGGGCCGAGGTGGGCGCCGATGGGCTGGGCGAGGGCGCTGCCGGCCCGCTGCGCGGGGACGTTCTTGGCGGTGCCGGTCACGGGGTGGCTCCTTCAGTGACACCCGCGAACAGGTCGTGCTCGCGGGCCTGTCCGCGCTCGCCGCGGACCAACTCGTAGGCCTCGATGTCGAACAGGGGCTGCGCGAGGCCGTTGGAGAGGACGAAGGAGTCCTCGGCGGGCGCCACGGTCACCTGGGTGGCGTGGGCGCGCATGGCGGCGGCCTTGCGGGCGGCGTAGGGGCGGCCGTCGATCTCGGTGGTGATCCGGTCGTCGTCGACGACGCCTGGCACGTCGGTGACGGCGGCGACGGCGTCGAAGGGCGTGCGGTCCAGGTCGCGGGCGAGGGCGGCGAAGCGCTCCTCGGCGAGGGTGCGCGGCACCCGGTTCCAGTAGACCTTGGCGACGGTGTGCGGCGCGCCGAGTCCGGGGCGGAAGGTGCCGTCGGCGGCGAGGTCGGCGGCGCGCATGGCGACGCGGTGCGCCTGGATGTGGTCGGGGTGCCCGTAGCCGCCGTCGGGGTCGTACGTGATGAGGACCTGCGGGCGGATCTCGCGCAGGACGGCGACGAGGTGGGCGGCGGCCTCGTCGAGGTCGGCGGACCAGAAGGCGCCGGGCCGCTCGTTCTGCGGGGCGCCCATCATGCCGGAGTCGCGGTAGCGGCCGGGGCCGCCGAGGAAGCGGTGGTCGTCGACGCCGAGTTCCTTCATGGCGGCGGCCAGCTCCCCGATCCGGTACGGGCCGAGCCGGTCGTCCCGGTCCGGGGCGAGATGGGCCAGTTCGTCCGGGATGACCTCGCCCTCTTCGCCGAGGGTGCAGGTCACGAGCGTGACGTGGGCGCCTTCGGCCGCGTACTTGGCCATGGTGGCGCCGTTGTTGATCGACTCGTCGTCGGGGTGCGCGTGCACGAGGAGCAGACGCCGGCCGGGCAGTTCCGTCATGCCCCCACCCTAGAACTTGATGCCCCCGATCATGCCCGCGACGTTGGTCGTGAGCTGCTTGATGGTGGGCGCGATGGACGAACTCGCAAGGTAGAACCCGAGCAGCACACAGACGATCGCGTGCCCGGCCTTCAGTCCCGACTTCTTGATCAGGATGAAGACGATGATCGCAAACAGCACCACGGCCGAGATCGAGAGTGCCACAGCGGTCCTCCTTCATAGTGATCCGGTCGCCGACGTGTTCTCCCCACGCAGCGCTACGCATCATAACTATCCGTCGCCTCGCATGAGTCTCGCTCGGTACACCCGGGGAGCAGCGGGTGCAGCGGGGAGCGCTCAGGGGGCGCACGCCCCCCGCGCCCGGACCTTCGCCCCTGCCCAACTCGCCTTTTGCGCCTAGGCTTCTCGGATGACCATCGAGAACGGAACCGAGTCCTTGACCGGTGCGCGGTCCTTCCCCCGCCGGCACGCGCGTACGCAGCGCTTCACGCTGGGCGCCCCCCGGGCCTTCCGTGTGGCGCCCGACGGGGAGCGGGTGGTCTTCCTGCGCTCCGCGTCCGGCACGGACCGGGCCGGCGCCCTGTGGGTCCTCGATGTGACGAGCGGCCAAGAGCGCCTGGCCGCGGACCCCGCCGCGCTGCTGGGCGGCGCGGACGAGCGGCTCTCGGCCGAGGAGCGGGCCCGCCGCGAGCGCAGCCGGGAGGGCGGCGCGGGCATCGTCGGGTACGCGACGGACGCGGCGGTGGAGCTGGCGGCGTTCGCGCTGTCGGGCCGCCTGTTCACCGCCGACCTGACCCCCGCCGACCTCGCCCCCGCGGACCTGGCCGCCCCGGACCCGGCCACCGCCGACCTCGCCACCGGCGCCCCCGCCGTCCGCGAGCTGCGCGTGCCCGGGCCCGTGATCGACCCCCGCCCCTCCCCCGACGGGCGGCACGTGGCGTACGTGGCGCGGGGCGCGCTGCGGGTGACCGGCGCGGGCGGTGAGGGCGACCGGGCGCTGGCCGAGCCGGAGTCGGAGACGGTGACGTACGGGCTCGCGGAGTTCATCGCGGCCGAGGAGATGTCCCGCTCCCGGGGCTTTTGGTGGTCGCCCGACTCGGACCGGCTGCTGGTCGCCCGCGCCGACGACGCCCCGGTGCACCGCTGGTGGATCAGTGACCCGGCGCACCCGGACCGCGAGCCGTCCCGTACGGCGTATCCGGCGGCGGGCACGCCGGACGCGGAGGTGCGGCTGTTCGCGTACGCGCTCGACGGGAGCCGCACCGAGATCGTCTGGGACCGGGCGGCCTACCCGTACCTCGCCCGCGTGCACTGGTCGGCGGACGGCGCGCCGCTGCTGCTCGTACAGGCCCGTGACCAGCGCAGTCTGCTGTATCTGGCGGTGGACGCCGAGAGCGGGGCGACGCGGATGGTGCATGCCGACGAGGACGACCAGTGGCTGGAACTGTTCCCCGGCTCGCCCTGCTGGTCGCCGAGCGGGCAGTTGGTGCGGATCGCCGACGAGGGCGGCGCGCGGGTCCTCGCGGTCGGTGAGCGCCCGCTGACCGGACCGCAGTTGCATGTGCGGGCGGTGCTCGACGTGGGCGAGGGCGACGTGCTGGTGTCGGCGTCGGCGGGAACGGACGCGGAGGCGCCCGAGACCGGCGAGGTGCATGTGTACCGGGTCAACGAGCTGGGGGTGCGGCGCGTCTCCGAGGAGCCCGGCGTCCATTCGGCCGTGCGCGGCGGCGACGCGACGGTCCTGATCTCCGCGACGCTCGACAGCGCGGGCGCGCGCGTGCGCGTGGAGCGCGACGGCAAGCACCTCGCCGACATCGCCTCGCACGCCGAGGCGCCCGGGATCACCCCGCGCGTGACGCTCACCGAGGCCGAGGGCATCCCCTGCGCGGTGCTGCTGCCGTCCTCGTACCGGGAGGGTGACGGGCCGCTGCCCGTCCTCATGGACCCCTACGGCGGCCCGCACGGGCAGCGGGTGGTGGCGGCGCACAACGCCTACCTGACCTCGCAGTGGTTCGCGGAGCAGGGGTTCGCGGTCGTCGTCGCGGACGGGCGCGGCACGCCCGGTGTCAGCCCCGGCCGGGAGAAGGCGATCGCCGGCGACTTCACGCTCACCCTCGACGACCAGGTCACGGCGGTGCGGGCGCTGGCCGAGCGGTTCCCCCTCGACCTGTCGAAGGTCGCCATGCGCGGCTGGAGCTACGGCGGCTATCTGTCGGCGCTCGCCGTGCTGCGCCGCCCGGACGTCTTCCACGCGGGCATCGCGGGCGCGCCGGTGACGGACTGGCGGCTGTACGACACGCACTACACGGAGCGGTACCTGGGCGATCCGGCCGCCTCCCCCGCCACGTACGCGAAGAGTTCGCTGGTCACGGACGAGGGGCTGGCCGAGGCCGCCGAGCCGCACCGGCCGCTGCTGATCGTGCACGGCCTCGCCGACGACAACGTCGTGGTGGCGCACGCGCTGCGGCTCAGCTCCGCGCTGCTCGCCGCCGGGCGCCCGCACGAGGTGCTGCCGCTGTCGGGGGTCACGCACATGACCCCGCAGGAGCAGGTCGCGGAGAATCTGCTGCTGCTCCAGGTCGACTTCCTGCGCCGCTCCCTCGGGCTCGGCTGACCGCACGGCACACCCCCTCACTCGGTGGGCACGACCTGCTTCTCCTCCGCGAAGTGGCAGGCCGAGGGGTGCCGCGCGGGCCCCGCGTCGCCGGTCTGGAAGACGGCGGGCACGGCCAGCAGCGGCACCTCCTCCTCGCACCGCTTCTGCGCCTTCCAGCACCGGGTCCGGAAGCGGCAGCCGGAGGGCGGGTTGGCGGGCGAGGGGACGTCGCCGGAGAGGATGATCCGCTCGCGGTGGTCGCGCGCCGTGGGGTCGGGCACCGGCACGGCGGAGAGCAGCGCCTGGGTGTACGGGTGGGTGGGGTGCTCGTAGATCTCGCTGTCGGAGCCGATCTCGACGATCCGCCCGAGGTACATCACGCCGACGCGGTCGGAGATGTGCCGCACGATGGACAGGTCGTGCGCGATGAACACGTACGAGAGGTCGAACTCGCTCTGGAGCCGGTCCAGCAGGTTGACGACCTGGGCCTGCACGGACACGTCGAGCGCGGAGACCGGCTCGTCGGCGACGATGATCTCGGGGCGCAGCGCGAGGCCGCGGGCGATGCCGATGCGCTGGCGCTGGCCGCCGGAGAACTGGTGCGGGTAGCGGTTGATGTACTCGGGGTTGAGGCCGACGACGTCGAGCAGGTCCTGCACCTTGCGGCGCCGGTCCCCCTTGGGCGCGACCTCGGGATGGATCTCGTACGGCTCCCCGATGATGTCGCCGACGGTCATCCGGGGGTTGAGGGAGGTGTAGGGGTCCTGGAACACCATCTGGATGTTGCGGCGCACGGCCTTGAGGGCGCGGCCGGACAGCTTGGTGATGTCCTCGCCCTTGTACTTGATGACGCCGGCGGTCGGCCGTTCCAGGTTGACCAGCATCTTGGCGACGGTCGACTTGCCGCAGCCGGACTCGCCGACGATGCCGAGCGTCTCGCCCTGCCCGAGGTCGAAGTCGACGCCGTCGACGGCCTTGACCGCGCCGATCTGCTTCCTGACGATGACGCCCTGGGTGAGCGGGTAGTGCTTGACGAGGTCGCGCACTTCGAGGATCGGCTCGTGCCCGGACGCCGAGCCGTTCTTCGCGTACGCGGACTCGGCCTGGGACCGGTGCAGGAGGTGCTCGGCGATCTCGCCCTCCCGGCGCAGGTCGTCCTTGCTGACGTGGTCACTGTGCGGAGGCATCGAGCGTCTCCTTCCAGAAGTGGCAGGCGCTGCGGCGGTCCGGCGCGACCTCGTAGAGCGGCGGAACGTCGGTGCGGCACACGTCCTGGGCCATCGGGCAGCGCGGGTTGAAGGCGCAGCCGGGCGGGATGTGCATCAGGTTCGGCGGCAGGCCCTTGATGGCGAAGAGTTCCTGGCCCTTCTGGTCCAGGCGCGGGATCGACTCCAGCAGGCCCTTGGTGTACGGGTGGGCGGGCGCCCGGTAGATCTCGTGGACGGGGGCGTGCTCGACGATGCGGCCCGCGTACATGACGGCGATCTTGTCCGCGACGTCCGCGACGACGCCGAGGTCGTGGGTGATGAGGATCAGGCCCATGTTCAGCTCGCGCTGCAACTCCGCGAGCAGGTCCATGACCTGGGCCTGGACGGTGACGTCGAGGGCGGTGGTGGGCTCGTCGGCGATGATCAGGTCGGGTTCGAGGGCGAGCGCCATGGCGATCATGATGCGCTGGCGCATACCGCCGGAGAACTGGTGCGGGTACTGCCCCACCCGCTCCTTCGCGGCGGGGATGCGCACCCGCTCCATCAGCTCGACGGCCTTGGCCTTGCTGTCCTTGCGGGACATGCCCTTGTGGACGCTGAACAGCTCACCGATCTGCTCGCCGACGGTGAGCACGGGGTTGAGCGAGGAGAGGGCGTCCTGGAAGATCATCGCCATCTCGGCGCCGCGCACCTTCCTGCGCTCCTCCTCCTTCAGCGTCAGCAGATCCCGCCCCTTGAACAGGATCTCGCCGCCGGCGATCCGGCCCGGGGGCATGTCGAGGATGCCCATGATCGCCTGCGCGGTGACGGACTTGCCGGAGCCCGACTCGCCGAGCACGGCGAGCGTCTCGCCCGCGTCCACGGTGTAGCCGACCCCGTTCACGGCCTTGGCGACGCCGTCCCGGGTGCGGAACTCGACGTGCAGATCGCGTACTTCCAGCAGGGACATGGGCGCTACCTCAGCTTGGGGTCGAGGGCGTCGCGCACCGCGTCGCCGAGCATGATGAACGCGAGGACCGTGATGGCGAGCGCGCCGGCGGGCCAGAGCAGCATGTGCGGCGCGTTGCGGATGTACTGGGAGGCGGCCGAGATGTCGATGCCCCAGCTGACCGCGGGCGGCTTCAGACCCACACCGAGGTACGAGAGGGTCGCCTCCAGGGCGATGTACGTGCCGAGCGCGATGGTGGCGACGACGATGACGGGCGCGACCGCGTTCGGCGCGATGTGCCGCAGCAGCATCCGGGAGTTGGAGGCGCCGAGGGCGCGCGCGGCCTGGACGTAGTCGTTCTGCTTGGCGGTGATGACCGAGCCGCGGGCGATGCGGCAGATCTGCGGCCAGCCGAGCAGCACCATGAAGCCGATGACGGGCCAGACGGTGTTGCTGGTGACGACCGACAGCAGGACGAGGCCGCCGAGGACGACGGGGATGGCGAAGAAGATGTCGGTGATGCGGGAGAGGATCGCGTCCCACACCCCGCCGAAGAACCCGGCGAGCCCGCCGAGTACGGAGCCGAGGAGGGCGACGCCGATCGTGGCGCAGACGCCGACGGTGATGGAGTTGCGGGCGCCGTGCACGGTGCGGGTGTAGACGTCGCAGCCCTGGCCGTCGAAGCCGAAGGGGTGGCCGGGCTGGGAGCTCTCCTGGGCCTTGGACAGATCGCAGGAGAGCGGGTTGCCGGGCGCGATGAGCTGCGGCCAGACCGAGATGACCAGCAGGAACAGGATGATCAGCCCGGAGATGATGAAGACGGGGTTGCGGCGCAGGTCCCGCCAGGCGTCCGACCACAGGCTGCGCGGCTTGGCGTTCGGGCCGCCGCCGGGGCCGGCCGGGCCCTTCTCCAGGGAGGCCGCCTCGCTGGCGGCGAGGTCCATGGCCCCGCCCGCGCCGGTCCCCGCGACGGCGCCCTTGGGTCCTTGGGGTTCAGGCATAGCGGATCCTCGGGTCGAGTACGGCGTACAGCAGGTCGACGAGCAGGTTCACCAGCAGGAAGACGAGGACGAGGATGGTGACGAAGCCGACGACGGTCTGGGTGTTCTGGCGCAGGATGCCCTGGTAGAGCTGGAAGCCGACGCCGTGGATGTTGAAGATGCGCTCGGTGACGATCGCGCCGCCCATCAGGGAGCCGATGTCGGCGCCGATGAAGGTGACGACGGGGATCAGCGAGTTGCGCAGCAGGTGCCGGGTGATGACACGGCGCCGGGGCAGCCCCTTGGCGATGGCGGTACGGACGTAGTCGGCGCGCCGGTTCTCCGCGATGGAGGTGCGGGTCAGCCGGGTCACGTACGCGAGGGAGACCGAGGCGAGCACGAGGCCGGGCACGATGAGTTCGCTGAAGGGCGCCTCGGTGGAGACCGCCGGGTTGATCCAGCCCCATTCGACGCCGAGCAGCAGTTGCAGCAGCAGGCCGGTGACGAAGGTCGGCACGGAGATGACGACGAGGGTGAGCAGCAGGACCGAGGTGTCGATGGGCTTGCCGCGGCGCAGTCCGGTGACGACGCCGAGGCTGATGCCGACGACGATCTCGAAGAGGATGGCGACGATGGTGAGCCGGATGGTGACCGGGAACGCGGTCGACATCAGCTCGGTGACCTTCTGCCCGTTGAACGCGGTCCCGAAGTCCCCGGTGAACACGTTCCCCATATAGGTCAGGTACTGCTGCCACACCGGCTTGTCGAGGCCGAACTCGCTCTTGAGCTGGGCCTCGGTCGCCGGGTCGCAGGCTCGGTCGCCGCACAGGCCGGCGATGGGGTCGCCCATCACGTTGACCATGAGGAAGATCAGCAGCGTCGCGCCGATGAAGACGGGGATCATCTGCAGCAGGCGCCGGATCACATAACGTCCCATGAGGACTCCGGGTTCCGGTTCCGTGAGCGGTGAGGGCGGCAGTCCGGCCGGCGACCGGCGCGGACTGCCGCCCTCCTGTTCTCTACTTGACCTTGATCTCGTTGTAGACGGGGACGCTGAACGGGTTCAGCGCCACGTTCGAGACGTGGTCGGAGTAGCCGGCGCTGCCGTTCTGGTACCAGAGCGGGATGGCGCCCATGTCGTCGCGCAGGACGCCCTCGGCCTCCTGGAATTTCTTGACGGCGGCGGCCGTGTCGGACTCGGCGTTGGCCTCGTCGACGAGCTTGTCGAACTTCTTGCTGGTGTACTTGCCGTCGTTGGACGAGGCGTTGGTGTAGTACAGCGGCTGCAGGAAGTTCTGGATGAGCGGGTAGTCCATCTGCCAGCCGGCGCGGAACGGCCCGTTCATCTTCTTCTCGGTGATCTTGTTGCGGAAGTCGGCGAAGGTGCCGGTCGGGCTGCCGACGCACGACTTGTCGTTGCCGAGGGCGTTGTTGATGGAGTTGCAGACCGCGTCGACCCACTCCTTGTGGCTGCCGGTGTCGGCGTTGTAGCCGATCCGCACCTGGCCGCCGGGGATGCCGCCGCCCTCCTTGATGAGCTTCTTGGCCTCGGAGGGGTTGTAGTCGCAGGCCGAGCCGCACAGCCCTTCCTTGTAGCCGCCGTCCTTGCCGAGCACCGGCGAGGTCCAGTCGGTGGCGGGGGTGCGGGTCTTGTTGAAGATCGTCTCGGTGATCTGCTTGCGGTTGATCGCCATCGACAGGCCCTTGCGGACCTTCGCGCTGTCCGCGCCCTTGTTCCAGCCCGCGTCGTAGAACGGGAAGGCGAGCGTCTGGATGATGCCGGCCGGGGTGTTGATGTAGCGGCCGTTGAGGTCGCTGTCCACGTTCTTGAGCTGGCTGGCGGGCACGTCGTCGACGAGGTCGAGGTTGCCGGCCGTCAGGTCCGTGTAGGCGGTGTTGTTGTCGGTGTAGACCTTGAGGTCGACGCCGCCGTTCTGCGCCTTGTCGTCACCGGGGTACTTGTCCCACTTGCGCAGGGACATCTGGGACCCCTTCTGGTACGAGTCCACGGTGTACGGGCCGTTGCCGACGGGCTTCTTCACCCAGGCCGCGTGGTTGTCGAAGAACGCCTTCGGCAGCGGCGCGAACGCCACGTAGCCGAGGGTGTCGGGCCAGGTGGAGAACTTCTGGTTCAGCTTCACCGTGAAGGTGCGGTCGCCCGTCACCTTCAGCCCCGACAGGGTGGAGGCGCTCTGGCTGCCGGAGTCCGGGTGGACCTTGTCGTAGCCGTCGATGTACCCGAAGAAGTACGCGTTCTTCTGGTTGTTCTTCAGGCTCGCGCCGTAGTTCCAGGCGTCCACGAAGGACTTCGCGGTGACCTTCTCGCCGTTGGAGAAGGTCCAGCCGTCCTTGACCGTGATCTTGTAGTTCATCTGGTCGGAGCTCTCGATCTTCTCCGCCAGCATGTCCTTGGCCTTGCCGGTCTTCGGGTCGTACCGCTTCAGGCCCCGGAAGATCATGTCCAGGACCTTGCCGCCCTGCACCTCGTTGGTGTTGGCGGGTTCGAGGGGGTTCTGCGGGTCGCCCCAAGAGGACCGGACGATCCCGGAGCCGTTGCCGCCGCCACCGCCCCCGCTGTCACTGCCTCCGCCACAGGCCGTCGCCGTGAGGGCGACGGCCACCGCACCGGCGGCCCACTTGGCGTGCGTGGCTCCACGCATGGAGTGCCTCCTCTAACCGATCACGCGCTACGTAGGCCCCAATATCGACCCAAGCCGGACATACCGCACTCCGAGCACCGCCTTACGTGAAATGCCGGTGCGCCGGGCGGGCCGCGCGCGCGATGATCGCCGGATGGTCGACCACGCCTACGCCGACGCCCGCCTCGCCCGTCTGTACGACTCCCTGAACCCATGGGGACCCGGCGACGACTACTACCTGCGCCTGGTGCGCGGGGCCGCGTCCGTCCTGGACATCGGCTGCGGTACGGGGGCGCTGCTGGCCCGCGCCCGGGAGGAGGGGCACACCGGGCGCCTGGTGGGGCTCGATCCGGCACCGGCGATGCTCCAGGTGGCGGCGGAGCGGTGCGGGGACGTCGAGTGGATCACCGGGACGGTGCGCTCCGCGGGCGGGGCGGGTGCGGGGGCCCGCGAGGCGCTCGGGGGGCCGTTCGACCTCGTGGTGATGACCGGGCACGCGTTTCAGACGTGGGTCCAGGACGAGGAGGTACGGGAGTCGCTGGCGGCGGTACGGGGGGTGCTGGCGCCGGGCGGGAGGTTCGTCTTCGAGACGCGGAATCCGGCGGTGCGGGCGTGGGAGGGGTGGACTCCGGCGCGGGCGGTCGTCGTCGACGGGGTCCGCGTGGCGCACCGGGTCGTCGGGGGGTTCGACGGGCGGACCGTCACGTTCACCACGACGTACTCCTGCGCGGAGTGGGCGGGCGACGAGGTCAGCCGCAGTACGCTCCGCTTCTTCGGGGTGGAGGAGCTTGAGGGGGCGCTCAGGGAGGCGGGCCTGCGGGGGGCTGCGCGCCACGGTGACTGGACGGGGGCGGCGTTCGCCCCCGACTCCCCCGAGTTGATCACCACGGCGACGGTGGCCTGACGGCGCGCCTCTGGACCGGGGTCCACCAGCTCGTTCGTCACGTGCGGCCCGGTGGGGGCTGATCGCGCAGTTCCCCGCGCCCCTGGAGGGGCGACTGCGTCGCCACCTCCATCGGGGAAGCTGCACGAAGTGCATGCTTCAGGGGCGCGGGGAACTGCGCGAGAAGCCCCACCCACCCGCAGACAACCGACAACCCAGGGGCGCGGGGAGCTGCGTGAGGGGGCGCCTCCGCAGGTCCCCGCTGGAAACCCCCGGAGGGAGAGCTACTTGTCGTCGGACTCCAGGGCGGCCAGCGCCGGATCGAGCACGATGTCCTCACCCCGCGCCTCGACAGTCGGCTCCTCCGGGAAGTGACACGCGGTCAGATGCCCCGGCTTGCTGCCACTGATCTGCACCAGCGGCGGCTCCTCCGTAGCGCACTTGTCCTGCGCCTTCCAGCACCGCGTACGGAACCGGCACCCGGACGGCGGAGCGATCGGCGAGGGCACATCGCCCTCGAGACGGATCCGCTCCTTCTTCTCCGCGTCGATGTCCGCATCCGGCACCGCCGACATCAGCGCGTGCGTGTACGGGTGACGAGGCCGGTTGTACAGCGAGTCCCGGTCCGCGATCTCGACGATCTTGCCGAGGTACATCACCGCGACCCGCTGCGAGAAGTGCCGCACGATCGCCAGGTCGTGCGCGATGAAGACGAACGCGATGCCCATCTCCCGCTGGACCTTCTGGAGCAGGTTGACGACCTGCGCCTGGATCGAGACGTCGAGCGCGGAGACCGGCTCGTCGGCGACGATCAGCTTCGGCTCCAGGGCGACCGCGCGGGCCACACCGATGCGCTGCCGCTGGCCGCCGGAGAACTCGTGCGGGAAGCGGTTGTAGTGCTCGGGGTTGAGGCCCACGATCTCCAGGAGTTCGCGCACGCGCTTCTCCCGGCCGCCGGGCGGGTTGATCCCGTTGATCTCCATCGGGCCGGAGATGATCGAGCCGACCGTCTGGCGCGGGTTCAGCGACGCGTACGGGTCCTGGAAGATCATCTGGATCTCGGACCGGATCGGCGCCAGCTGACGCCGGTTGGCGTGGCTGATGTCCTGGCCCTTGTACGTGATCGTGCCCTCGGTGGGCTCGTACAGACGGGTCAGGAGCCGGCCGGTGGTCGACTTTCCGCAGCCGGACTCGCCGACGAGGCCGAGGCTCTCGCCCGGGTAGACCTCGAAGTCGACGCCGTCGACGGCCTTGACCGCGCCGACGGTACGCCGGATCGGGAAGCCGCCCTTGATCGGGAAGTGCTTCTGCAGTCCGCTGACCTTCATCAGCGGCGCGGTGTTCGCGTCCCGCTGCTCGGGGATCGCCGTGTCGGCGACCGCGGTGGTCGTGGTGTTGTTCTCGCTCATGGTTCTGCCCCAGTCGCCGGTTTCAGCTCAGCCCAGCCGGGGCTGAATCTTCTCGATGAACACCTGCTGCTTCTGGTCCGCCGTCAGGTGGCAGGCGGATCCGCGCCCGGCCGGCAGCTGCGGGCGCTCGCCCGAGCAACGGCCGCCGCCCACCTTGTCGGTGAAGGTGCAGCGCGGGTGGAACGGGCAGCCCGAGGGCGGGTTGAGCAGCGAGGGCGGCGAGCCGGGGATCGGCATCAGCGGCTCGTTGACGTCCGAGTTCAGGCGCGGCATCGAACCGAGCAGGCCCCAGGTGTAGGGGTGTTCGGGCGACTTGAGCACCTCGCGGGTGCTGCCGCGCTCGACGGCCCGGCCCGCGTACATGACGAGGATGTCGTCGGCCATGTTCGCCACGACGCCCAGGTCGTGGGTGATCATGATGATCGCGGAGCCGAACTCCTGCTGGAGGTCCTTGAGCAGGTCCAGGATCTGCGCCTGCACGGTCACGTCGAGGGCGGTGGTCGGCTCGTCCGCGATCAGCAGCTCGGGGTTGCACACCAGCGACATGGCGATCATGGCGCGCTGGCGCATACCGCCGGAGAACTGGTGCGGGTAGTCGTCCACGCGCTGCTTGGGGTGCGGGATACCGACCTTGGCGAGCATCTCGATGGCGCGGGAGCGGGCCTCGGCCTTGGAGGCGCCCGTGTGCTTGCGGAACGGCTCCGAGATCTGCCGGCCGACCGTGTAGTACGGCGACAGCGCGGTCAGCGAGTCCTGGAAGATCATCGCCATCTTGTTGCCGCGGAGCTTCTCCATCTCCGGCTCGGAGGCGGTGAGCAGCTCCTTGCCGTCGAGGACGATCTCGCCGTCGATGGAGGTGGTCTTCGGGTTGTGCAGGCCGAGCACGGTCAGGTTGGTGACCGACTTGCCGGACCCGGACTCACCGACGATGCCGAGCGTCTTGCCGCGCTCCAGGTCGAAGGAGAGGCCGTCCACCGCCTTGACGGTGCCGTCCTCGGTGGAGAACTGCACCCGCAGGTCACGTACCGAGAGGAACGCGTCGGAACCGGTCGGGGCCGCGGCGTCCTCGGTCTTGGGGAGTGTGGTCACGGGGTTCTCCTAGGACAGACGCACGCGCGGGTCGATCACGGCGTACATGGCGTCCACGACGATGTTGCAGATGATGATGAAGGCGGCCGAGATGATCATGACGCCCATGAGGACCGGGAGGTCCTTGTTGATCACCGAGTCACGGGCGAGGCGGCCGAAGCCGGCCAGGCCGAAGGTGAGTTCGGTGACCATACCGCCGGAGAGCAGACCGCCGATGTCCATGCCGAGGATGGTGATGATCGGGATCACCGAGCCGCGCCACGCGTACCGGTAGAAGACGTAGCGGCTGCTCATGCCCTTCGCCTTCGCGGCGCGGACATGCTCCTCCTGCAACTGCTCGATCATCGACGAGCGCGACATACGCGTGTAGTTGGCGGTGAAGATCGTCGCCATGACGACCCACGGGATCAGCAGACCCATGAACCAGGCCGACGGATCCTCGGTGAACGGCACGTACTTGGGCTTGTCCAGCCAGCCGGTGCTGTAGACGAAGATGCCGAGCACGATCGGGCCGAGGAAGTAGATCTGGAACGAGCTGAGCACCAGCGAGCCGCCGCTGAAGATCTTGTCGAGCCAGGTGCCGCGGAAGCGGGCGGCCATGAGGCCGGCGCCGAGGCCGACGATCAGGAAGACGATGAGGCTGCCGAAGGTCAGCGAAAGAGTGGTGGGGAGGCGGTCCATCATCGTGGACCAGACCATCTGGTTGTTACGGAACGAGACGCCGAAGCACGGCGCGTCGCAGTGTCCCACCGCGAAGTCGCGTCCGAAGAAGATGCCGGTGAGGAAGTGCCAGTACTGCAGCGGCACCGGATCGTCGAGCCCGAGGTTCTTGTGGATGATGTCGAGCGCGGCCGGAGTGCAGTTCTTGCCGCACGCGAGCATCGCCGGGTCCTGTGGGATGGCGAAGTACATGAAGAACGTGAAGGCGCTGATCAGCAGGAGGATGAGTGCTGCGCCAGACGTCCGGCGTAGGAGAAATCGAAGCATCGCTAAAAGCTGCTCTCAGGACGGCGGCGGTGGGAGGCCAGGAGGGGAGTCCGGCGGCCCGGGGGTGAGGGCTCCGCCGCGCCCTCACCCCCGGGAACTGCCTTGTGGTGCTTACTTCTTGAGGAAGATCGTGGTCGGGTCGGTGTAGCTGACCACCTGGCCGTAGCGCAGGCCGCCCACGTTCGAGCCGGCGATCTGGAACACCTTGGTGTAGTAGATCGGGGCGGCCGGGTTGATCTTCTCGGAGATGTACTTCGAGAGCTTCGCGTACTCCTTGGCGCGCGAGTCGGCGTCCGCGATCTTCTGGATGCGGGCCAGCTCGGAGTTCACGTGCTTGTCGTTCGTGTGCGAGTAGTTGGACGAGCCGTCCTGGATCTGCGCACCGTCGAAGGAGGGCGGGAAGACGGTGTTACCGTCGGCCCAGTCCTGCCCCCAGCCGGTCATGTACAGGTCCATGCCGTTCTTGACCTTGCCCATCTGCTCGTACCACGTGGCCTGGTCGACCTCCTTCTTCTGGATGTCGAGCCCGATCTTCTCCAGGTTGTTGATGATCAGGTTGGCCTGCGTGGTGCGCACCGGGGTGTTGGCGTACGCGTAGACGAGCTTCTTGCCCTCGGCGCCCGCCTCCTTGATGAGCTTCTTCGCCGCGGCGATGTCACCGTTCGGCTTCTTCAGCCGGTTGAACGGGTCGTACGTCTTGTCGTAGCCCGGCGTGGTGGGCGACATCAGCGAGGTGGCGGCGTCACCGCCGTAGGCACCACCGTCGGCGCGGGCGGCGGCGGTGGCCGGGATCGCCAGCGCGATGGCGTCGCGGATGCGCTTGTCCTTGACGCGGTCCATGTTGAAGTTGAGCTGCCACACGTACGGGGCGTAGCCCTGGATCGTGCGCTTCATGACGGCCTTGTCGCTCGTGACCTTCTGAAGCTGGGTGGCGTCGATCTGGCCCGTGAACATGATCGCGTTCTGGGCGTCGCCGCGGTCGGCCAGGATCGTCTTCGTCTGGTCGGCCTTGTCGTGGTTGAACTCGATGTTCCAGCCGTCGACGTAGGCGTGACGCAGCGGGTCCGTCTTCTCGTCCCAGTTGGTGTTCCGGGTGAGGGTGAGGGACTTGCCGGACTTGTACGAGGCGACCTTGTACGGACCGGTGGCGACGGGCGACTGGTCGTACTTCTGCTTCGTGTCCGTCTTCTCGGGCACGACGGAGTAGGCGGCCATGGCGAGCGCCTGCGGCACGTCGGTGTGCGCCTCGAGGAAGTGGAAGACGACGGTCTTGTCGTCCGGGGTGGCGAGGACCGAGTCGGGCAGGTGCTTGCCCTTGAACGGGCCCTTGTAGGACTCGCGGTACTTGGTGCCCGCGCCCGACAGCCACTGCTGGATGTACGTCGGACCGTCCGTGATGAACGGGTCGTACATGCGCTCGATGGAGTGGCGGATGTCGGCCGACGTGATGACGTGGCCGTTCTGGTCCTTGACGCCGTCCTTCAGCTTGAAGGTCCAGGTCTTGCCGCCGTCCGAGGACTTGCCCGGGTCGGTGGCGAGGTCGCCGACGACCGTCTGGTTGCCCTTGTCGTCCTCGGTGTACGTGGTCAGGCCACGGTAGAGGAGCTTGGAGAGCAGGCCGGCGTCCGAGACGTAGATCTGCCCCGGGTCCAGGTGCGAGAAGTCCGCCTCCTGGTAGACCTGGACCGTGCCGCCCTTGCGGGCGCCGGAGACCGGCTTGGCCGGGCCCACCGAGTCCTGGGCGGTGCCCATGATGACCGGCTTGGCCTGGGCCTTGGCCTCGTCCTGGGTCTTGCCCGCGGGCTTGTTGTCGGACTTGCTGCCGCTGCTGCAGCCGGTCAGAGCGAGGGCTCCGGCGGTAACGGCGATGACCGTTGCCTGCGCCGTGCGCGATCGAAGGATGCTCATGGAGTTGAATCCACCTGCCTGTGAGTAGTGATCCTTTGGTGCTGCCTGGCGCATCCGGATGGTCGTCCCGGCGCCCGGGTGGCAGCTACCTCTGTGGTGACTGCCTGATCAGCGGCCGGTCTTGGGATCGAACGCGTCCCGGACCGAGTCACCGAGGAGGTTGAACGCCACGACGAAGACGACCATGGCGACACCCGGGAAGAACATGTAGGTCGGGTCCTGCTCGTAGATGTTCGCGGCGGTGGCGAACATCAACCCCCAGTCGGGAGTGGGGTCTTGGTAACCCACGCCGACGAACGAGAGGAAGGCGACCGAGAGGATGGTGCTGGGAAGCAGATACGTGCCCTGCACGATGATCGGCGTGACCAGGTTGGGCAGCAGCTCCTTGCGGATGATCCGCCAGGGAGAGGCACCCGCGACCTTCGCCGCCTCCACGAACTCCCGCTCGCGCAGGGAGAGGGTGACGGCGCGGATCAGCCGGGCGAGGCTCATCCAGGTCAGCAGCCACATCACACCGGTGATGGCGAGGAAGCGCACATAGGTGGGCGTCTCCTCGTCCGGCGCGACGAACACCGTGACGATGACGGGCATGACCGCCACCATGAACAACTGGTTGGGCAGCGCCAGCATGAAGTCGATGAGCCGACCCAGCCAGTAGTCGATCTTGCCGCCGAAGTAGCCGGCGGTCAGACCGATGACGATGCCGATGAGGACCATGCCGATGGTGGCCAGCAGGGCCGTGAACAGCGACGTCCGGATGCCGTACAGCAGGTAGGCGAGGACGTCACGCCCGTAGTTCGGGTCGATGCCGAACCAGTGGTCGGGCGACATGCCGCCGTTGGGGCCGGCCGGGAGGTTGAACTCGTTGAGGAGCGTGGGGTCGTCCTGCCCGTAGAAGGTGTACGGGTCCTTGCCGTACAGCTTCGTCAGGAGCGGGGCGGCCGCGGCTATCACGAAGAAGAACACCACGACACACGCGGCGATGATGCCGGTCTTGTCCCGCTTGAAGCGGCGCCACATGAGCTGGCCGGGGCTGCGCCCTTCCAGCTTCTTGGCCTCCGGCGCGTCGCCCTTCGGCACGCTCTCTTTGTCCAAGGCGGAAGAGGTCTCGGCGCCCTCAATCTCGATTGGACTCGTCATGATTCGTCCATTTCACAGGTGTTGGAGACCGTCGGGGTACGTATAGAGGGCCCGACGGCCGTCGCACGGCGTACGTCATTCGAAGCGCGCGATGGGAACAACGACTGGGGTAAAGACCCCTGGGGAACCCCGGCCCGCCACCGGCACCGCCGGTGGTCGAAGGGCCGAGCCGTCAAAGGCGTCCGCGACGCTGGATCGATACCTCGCCCACGGGGACGGGACTGCACGTGCCCGCGGGGCCTACACCTGTCTTCGGGGACGACGCGACCCATATGGCGCTTGTGGCACCTCGCATGGGTTCCTCCTCATGAGTCCACTGTGTTCACTGCAAGTGGAGGCACAAGTCACCCAGCCGACACCCCTGACGGCGAAGGTGTAAGTGCCCCAGTGTGCTCGCGAGTCGGCGCTCCCCACAGCGCGTGACCCATTGACCCGAGCTCTACGCCGTCAACTATTAGCCACGGGGGCTTCCCCGACCACACTCTTTTGGTCTCGGTTCGATCACACCTGATGCGTACAATGCCCAAAATCCGGACAAACGGATCCGAGATAGATGGTTGCGAAACGGACGTGTTACATATCTATCGACCACCGGTGCCCGGATACCGGACACCGCGGTGGACTTAATCACTTGCGCGTGGAGCGCTTTTGACCCGTTGTTGGGTCGGCTCGCGCGCGAAGAGCGCGGCCCGTCCGGCGCCGGCGCGGTCACCCCGCGTAGACCGGGGCGGGACAGGGGCAGGGTAGCGGCAACGCGAAGGGCCCGGCACCCCTTTCGGGGTACCGGGCCCAACTGCCTTCAGGCGGCCGCGTATCAGGCGTGCTTGGCGCGCGAGGCGGTGCGCCCGCGCTCCTTCTGGTCCAGGACGACCTTGCGGATACGGACGGCCTCCGGGGTCACCTCGACGCACTCGTCGTCGCGGCAGAACTCCAGGGACTGCTCCAGGGAGAGCTTGCGCGGCGGGACGATCGCCTCGAACGAGTCGGCCGACGAGGACCGCATGTTCGTGAGCTTCTTCTCCTTGGTGATGTTCACGTCCATGTCGTCGGCGCGCGAGTTCTCGCCGACGATCATGCCCTCGTACACCTCGGTGCCCGGCTCGGTGAACAGCACGCCGCGCTCCTGCAGGTTCGTCATGGCGAACGCGGTGACGGCGCCGGCGCGGTCGGCGACGAGCGAGCCGTTGTTGCGGGTCGTCAGCGTGCCGAACCAGGGCTCGTGGCCCTCGTGGATGGAGTGCGCGATGCCGGTGCCGCGGGTGTTCGTCAGGAACTCCGTACGGAAGCCGATCAGGCCGCGCGAGGGCACGACGAACTCCAGGCGGACCCAGCCGGAGCCGTGGTTCGACATGTTGTCCATGCGGCCCTTGCGGACGCCCATGAGCTGCGTGACGGCGCCCATGTGCTCCTCGGGCACGTCGATCGTCATGCGCTCGACCGGCTCGTGCACCTTGCCGTCGATGACCTGCGTGACGACCTGCGGCTTGCCGACGGTCATCTCGTAGCCCTCGCGGCGCATCTGCTCGACGAGGATGGCGAGCGCCAGCTCACCGCGGCCCTGCACCTCCCAGGCGTCGGGGCGCTCGGTGTCGAGGACGCGCAGCGACACGTTACCGATCAGCTCGCGGTCGAGGCGGTCCTTGACCTGGCGGGCGGTGACCTTGCGGTCCTTGACCGCGGCCTTGGCGTCCGCGCCCTTGCCGGTGCCGCCGCGGCCGACCAGCGGCGAGGTGTTCGTACCGATGGTCATGGAGATCGCCGGCTCGTCGACCGTGATCAGCGGCAGCGCGACCGGGTTCTCCGGGTCGGCGAGCGTCTCACCGATCATGATCTCGGGGATGCCCGCGACGGCGCAGATGTCGCCGGGGCCCGCGTACTCGGCGGGCTTGCGGGTGAGCGCCTCGGTCATCATCAGCTCGGTGATGCGGACGTTCTGGATCGAGCCGTCGCGCTTCATCCAGGCCACGGTCTGGCCCTTGCGCAGCTCGCCCTGCTCGACGCGGAGCAGCGCGATACGGCCGAGGAAGTTGTCGGCGTCCAGGTTCGTCACGTGGGCCTGGAGCGGGGCGCCCTCGTCGTACGTGGGGGCCGGGATGTGCTCCAGGATCGTGGAGAAGAACGGCTCCAGGCTGGTGGAGTCGGCCGGGACCGTGCCGTCCTCCGGCTTCGTCAGCGACGCGACGCCGTCACGGCCGCACGCGTAGACGATCGGGAACTCGATCTGTTCCTCGTCGGCGTCCAGGTCGAGGAAGAGGTCGTACGTCTCGTTGACGACCTCGTCGATCCGGGCGTCGGGGCGGTCCGTCTTGTTGATGCAGAGGATGACGGGCAGGCGCTGCTGGAGCGCCTTGCGCAGTACGAAGCGCGTCTGCGGCAGCGGGCCCTCGGAGGCGTCGACGAGCAGGACGACACCGTCGACCATCGACAGACCGCGCTCGACCTCGCCACCGAAGTCGGCGTGGCCGGGGGTGTCGATGATGTTGATCGTGATGACATCCCCGCCGTCCTTGGGGTGATACTTCACCGCCGTGTTCTTGGCGAGGATCGTGATGCCCTTCTCACGCTCCAGGTCGTTCGAGTCCATGACGCGGTCATCGACCGACTCGAGCTGGTGGGCGGCGAAGGCGCCGGCCTGCTTCAGCATTCCGTCGACGATGGTCGTCTTACCGTGGTCGACGTGGGCGACGATGGCGACGTTACGGATGTCGTGGCGCGTGGCCATATTGCGGCGTACTCCCGGAGTGAGTGGACGGCTGCGCGTACATCAGTGATACGCGCGCCCTGCCGGGCTGGACACGCCACGGCCTCACCCCATGGTACGTGGCTCGGCGGGTGGGGGCCGTCCGGGGGCCGCGGGGGCAGCGCACAGTGCGGGGTACGGGGAGGAGAAAGCCCAGGTCAACGGGTAGAACGAAGCCTGCCCGCCGGGGGGTCCGGCGGGCAAGGGATTTGAGCGTAAGTTGAGGCGGCGGACCGCCCCGGTTCACTTGGCGCGCTGCGGTCCTGCGGCGCCCTTCTTCAGGAAGCCGATGTCCTCGTAGCGCGGGTCCTGGAAGCCGAAGGCGCCGGCGTTGGCGAGGTCGGGGCGGGCGGCGACCAGTTCGGGGCGCTGGTAGAGCGGGATGGAGCCGGCGGCGGCCCAGATCCGGGCGTCGGCCTGGCGCACCAGGGAGCGCTCCTCGGCCGGGTCCAGCTCACCCGCCGCCTCGTCGAACAACTGGTCGATGTGGTCGGTGCCGACCCGCGTGTAGTTCTGCTCCACGGTCAGCGAGCCGTCGGCCGCCGGGACGGGCTTGGCGTAGATCGGGCGGGCGTCGGTGGCCGGGAAGGCGGACGCGGGCCAGGAGTACAGCGCCAGGTCGTAGTCGCCGGAGGCGATGTGGTCCTTGAAGTAACTGTCGCCCGCGACCTTGGTGACGTCCGTACGGACGCCGATCTTCGCCAGCATGCCCGTGATCTTGTCGGCGACCGTGTCGAGCTGCGCCGAGCCGGGCCCCGAGGGGAGCACGAAGCGCAGGGTGAGCGGCTTGCCGTCCTTGGCGAGCGCGCCCGCGGCGGCCCCGGCGGGCGCGGCCGTGCCCTTGGGGGCGTACGCGCCGGGCGCCCCGCCGCGCAGCGCCTCGGACGCCGTGTCCCGGGTGTGCTTGCCGTGACCCGACGCCCGTACCTTCGCGGCGTCCGCCTGGTGCAGCAGCGCCGCGTGCTGGGCGCTCGCGTCCCGCCCGGGGGCGAGCAGCGCGGGCGCGTGCCCGCCGGGCTTACCGTCGCTCTTGTCGTCGCTCTTGTCGTCGCTCTTGTCGTCGTCGGACGCCTTGTCGGCCTGGCCGCCGGCGGTCTTCGGCTTCTTCTCCTCCTTCAGCGGCCCGCCCGGCACCCAGCCGGCCTCGGAGAGCAGCGCCTGCGCCTCCGCGGTGTCCTGGCCGCCGAGCGCGTCGCTGTTGTCGGCGTACGCGTCCTGCCCCGCGAGCGCGAGGTGGTTGTCGGCGGTGACGACGGGCAGGCCGAGCGGCTTGAGGACGGCGGCGGCCACCTGCTTGCGGTCCAGGGCGCGGGCCACGGCCCGGCGCACCCTGTCGTCGGCGAGCGGGCCCTCGCTGCCGTTGAGCGCGAGCTGCGTGTAGGCGGGCTCGAAGGACTTGCGGAGCTGGAAGCCGCGCAGCGCCGCCTGCTCCTTCTCGTACGTCCGCTGTGCCTTACGGGCCTTCTTGCGGGCGGCGATCTCCTCGGCGGCGGCCTCCTCGTCGTCGCCGTGCGCGACGGCCCACGAGCGGAGCGCCTTCGCGGGCGTCATCCCGGCGCCGGGGCCGTGCGCGGGCGGGCCCGCCGCCCCCTCGGGGGTGCGGGCGGCGCGTGCGGCGCGGGTGAGGCGGTCGGCGCCGGTCGCGTCCACGTCGGCCAGATCGAGGTCGCCGGCGGCGAGGGCGGCGGCGCGCTCGTCGCGGGGCACGGCCGTCAGCACCAGCTTGTCGAGCTTGGCGGGGCTGCCCCACCAGCGCGGGTTGCGCTTGAGGGTGACCTGCTCCGCCTCACGGTCCGTCGAGGAGAGGGCGAACGGGCCGGCCGTCACCTTCAGCTTGCGGCGCGCGCCCTCGTTGAAGTGGTCCGGGGTCCCCATGACGTCCTTGGGGTACAGCGGCGAGAACAGGGAGCGCCAGTCCGCGTACGGCTTGGCGAACGTGACCCGCACCTCCAGGTCGTTCGCGCCGCGCTCGATCTTCTCGATGCGGTCGTAGCCGGCGTTGTGCGCGGTCCAGTACGCGGAGTCCTTGCCGGACAGGGCGCGCCACTGGGCGGCGAAGTCGGGGGCGCCGATCTCACGGCCGTCGCTCCACACGGCCTGCTGGTTCAGCTTGTACAGCACGACCTGCTTCGGCTCGGTCTTGATGACCTCCGCCTTCTCCAGGTAGTCCGGGTCCCGCCGCGGGCGGCCCTGCGCGTCCATCTTGAACATCGCGGGCAGGACGGCGCCGGTGACGCGGCTGGTGGCGGCGTCGGCGTCCGCCTGGAACGTGTTCAGCGTCTGCGGCATGTCGTCCATCGCCCAGCGCAGCGTGCCGCCGTCCTTGATCCGGTCGCGGGCGGCGGGCGCGATGTCCTGCCGGGCCGCGGGCTTGCCCGCCTCGTTGTCGTCGGCGCCGCATCCCGCGAGGGTGGTCACGGCGAGCGCGCCGCTCACGAGGAACGCGGCCGAGCGGGCGGCGGTTGGCTTCACGGGGTACCTCCGGTGCGGGCCGGTTGATCACGTTTGGCGGTATATACCGTTGATCACATCTATTGCCCCACTGAAGGCGATACGGGCGTCACACCCGCCCCGACACGACGCGCCCACCCCCAACCCCACCCACCTGGCCCAACAGGTACGGCCACCAGCGCAGCTCCCCGCGCCCCTGGGTAAGTGGGTGGCCCCGCCCGGTGAGTGACCTCAACTTTCGTCGTGGCTGATCGCGCAGTTCCCCGCGCCCCTGGGGAGTCCTCCAGGCGAGGCCCGCTGCCCTGAACGTTTGCGCAGTTCCCCGCGCCCCTGGGTGAGTGGGTGGCTCCGCCCGGTGGGGATCCTCGACTCCCGTCGGCTGGTCGCGCAGTTCCCCGCGCCCCTGGAGGCGGGGCTTCGCCCCAGCCTCCCCAGATAGAGGTAGCGCACGAAGTGCGCACCGAAGGGGCGCGGGGAACTGCGCGAGAAGCCCCACCCACCCGCGGACGAAGTACAACCCAGGGGCGCGGGGAACTGCGCGACCAGCCACCCACCCGGCGAAAGGTGAACGACAACCCCAGGGGGCAGCGCCCCTTCAGGGGCGCGGGGAACTGCGCAGAACGTTCACCACCGCACCGGCGACCCAACAACCCCGGCCCCCGAGAACTCCTTGCCCCCACCCCCCACCCCCACCTAGGGTGAATGCGCTTTCATCCGCCGCCAAAACCCACCCGCACACGAACAACTCCGGGGGTCAACCCAGTGAGCACAGCCCCCACGGTGTACGACGTCGCCGACCGCGCCGGCGTCTCCATCGCCACCGTCTCCCGGGTCTACCGCACCCCCGACTCCGTACGCGCCCAGACCCGCGAAAAGGTCCTCACCGCCGCCCGCGAACTCGGCTACGTCCCGAGCGGAAACGCCCGCGGCCTCGCCAGCCGCTCCACCGGCGTCCTCGGCCTCTGCTTCCCGGACTACTCCGACCCGGACGCCGAGTGGGAGGCGGAAGCCGCGGGCGCCGCCGGCGACGAGGCCGACGACAACGCCGCGCTCCTCTACTCCGACCAGATCATCCGCGGGATGGAACGCGCCGCCCGCCGCCACGGATACGCCCTGCTCATCGCCGCCTCCCTCAAGGGCGGCCCGGAGAGCCAGGTGGCGAAGGTCGCCGGCCGCGTCGACGGTTTCGCGGTCCTGGCCCGCACGGTCCCCACCGAGGAACTGGAGTTGATCTCGCGCCGCCAGCCCGTCGTCATGCTGGCCGGCCCCCGCGAGTCCGAGCAGCTCGACCACCTGGACCACATCGAGGTCGCCAACGCCGACGGCCAGCGCGAACTGACCCGCCACCTCATCGAGGACCACGGCCTGCGCCGCCTCGCCTACGTCGGTTCCGCGGAGGAGTCACCCGACGTGGAGGCCCGGTTCCGGGGGTACGTCGAGGCGTGCCGGGCCGCCGGGATCAGCGTCGGTGACGTCCCTGACGTACGGGTCGCGCTGATGACGCAGGCGGAGGGGGCGCGGGCGACGGACGCGCTGCTCGACCGGGCCGGGGGGCAGCGGCCCGAGGCGCTGATGTTCGCCAACGACCAGATGGCCGTCGGCGGGACGCACACGCTGGAGCGGCGCGGGCTGCGGGTGCCGGAGGACATCGCTGTCACGGGGTTCGACGGGATCGCCCTGAGCCGGCTCGTGCGGCCGGCGCTCACGACCGTGCGGCAGCCGATGCGGCGCATGGGCGAGGAGGCGGTGGAACTCCTCGTCCGCCGGCTCAACGGCACGCAGCCGGCCCCGCCGGTCTCGCTGGTCCTCCCGGTCTCCCCCACGTACCGCGCGAGCTGCGGATGCCCCCAGCGGGGCTGAACACGGCCGCTACGGCACGACCTCCTGAAGTCCCGTCAGAAAGCCTCTGATCGCAGCGACTTGGTGATCGTCGTAGCCGCCCAGGAGGGCCGTCGCCCGGTCGATGAGGGGGCCGAAGTGGGCACGGCCGAGGGCGACGGCGTGCTCCTCGATCTCGATGGTGACCTTGCGGCGGTCCCGTGTGTCGCGCACGCGCCGTACGTGGCCCGCGCGTTCGAGGCGGTCGATGAGGGCTGTGGTGCCCGCGGAGTTGAGCCCCAGTCCGCCGCCGAGGCTCCCGGCCGTGGTCCGCGCGCCCGCGCGTGCCGCGTCCATCAGGACGATGAGGGCGCGGACGTCGGTGGGGTGCATGCCGTTGCGTTCGGCGAACCGCGCGGTGTGCCGGCTCAGGTCGACGACCACCGCGCGCAGCAGATGGACGATCTCCATCTCGGGCCTCTCAGGCCTCTGGTCGGCCACGCGCCGCCTCCGTATCATCTCGCTCGACGAGTATCTTGCTGAGCGAGATGATAGGGGCCGCCGTCCATGAGGGCTCGCACCGCGTACGACGCCGACCGCTTCTTCACGGCTTACGAGAAGGTCATGGCCAAGTGGCCGGCCGCGCGTGAGACGGCGCGGGTGCCGACCCCGTACGGCATGACGCACGTCAACATCTGCGGGCCCGCCGACGCGCCCCCGCTCGTGCTCCTGCCGGGCGGCGGGGGCGCGACCTCCGCGTCCTGGTACGCCCAAATGCCCGAACTCGCCCGCATCCGGAGGGTGTTCGCCGTCGACCTGATCGGCGCGCCGGGGCGCAGCACGTGTGACGGTGACCGCCGGCCCCGTACGGCCGCCGATCTGTCGGCGTGGCTGGACGCGGTCCTCGACGGGCTCGGGGTGACGGAGACGGACCTGTGCGGACACTCGTACGGGGCCTGGATCGCCCTGCATCACACCCTTCGGGCGCCCGGCCGGGTACGGCGGCTCGTCCTGCTCGACCCGACGCTCTGCTTCGCCGGGTTGAGCGTGGCGTACCTGCTGCGGGCGGTGCCGTCGCTGGTGCGGCCCGCGCCGGGGCGTGTGCGGGCCCTTCTGGACTGGGAGACGCGGGGCGCCCGGCTCGATCCGGACTGGGTCGCGCTCCAGGAGGCGGCGGCGGGATTCCCCGGCGTGCGGCCGGTGAGCGGGCCGAGGCCCCCGGTGGAGGCGTTGCGGGGCCTGGAGGTGCCGGTGCTTGTGGTGTTGGCGGGCGGTGGGCGCGTGCACGACATACGGCGGGTCGGAGCGCGGGCCGAGTCCTTCTTAAGTGACGTCACGGTGACGACGCTCCCGGCCACCTCCCACCACGAACTCCCCCTCCACGCCCTGGCAACCCCCGCGCAGTTCCTGACGGCCCCCACTGATCCCGGCCTCCGCCCGGCGGGAAACCTCGACTTTCGCCGTGGCTGATCGCGCAGTTCCCCGCGCCCCTAGGCAGGTGCGTGGCTCCACCCGGCGGGTCATCTCAACTCTCGTCGTGGCCGCTCGCGCAGTTCCCCGCGCCCCCAGGTAGGGGGGGGTGGCTCCGGCCAGTGGAGATCCTTGACTCTCGTCGTGGTTGCTCGCGCAGTTCCCCGCGCCCCTAGGTAGGTGGGTGGCCCCGGCCGGTGGGGATCCTCGACATTCGTCGTGGCTGATCGCGCAGTTCCCCGCGCCCCTGGAGGCGGGGCTTCGCCCCAGCCTCCCCCGATAGAGGTGGCGACGCAGTCGCCCCTCCAGGGGCGCGGGGAACTGCGCAACCTCAGCTTCAAGCAGCCTCACCCGGATAACTCCCTAGGGGCGCGGGGAACTGCGCGACCAGCCACCCACCCACCGGAAGCCGAACAACCCACCCCCCCCCGGCCGGCGCGACGACAACGCCCCCTACTTCAACACCCGCCCGAAGAACTCCCGAACCGCCCCCGCAAGCCCCGCCACATCCCCCTCAAGCCCCGCCCACTCAAAATGCCCCGCCCCGAGCACGACCAACTCCCGCCCCCCGGAGGGCAACCCGTTGAACACCGCGAACTGCCCCGGCGGCGGCACCGAGGGATCGAACAACGCCCCGCCCACCAGCACCGGCACCCGCACGAACCCCGCGGCGACAGCGGAGTCGAAGTACCGCAGTACGTCCAGCACTTCAGGCCGCCCCGCGTAGTACTCCCGCACCGCCTCCCCACTGCCGACGCACGGCAACGTCACCCGGAGCGGATGGTTCCCGAACGTCGGTACCGTCAACTGCCCTGCGGCGATCCGCTCGTCCCACGGCAGCGCCAGCGCCCCGAGCCCGCCCCCGAAGCTGACCCCCAAGTACCCGAGCCGGGGCTCCAGTTCGGGCACGAGTTCCAGCAGCGCCGACGCCGCGCACCACAGATCGGCGACGCACTCCCCGATGACGTACGACTCGCGGGAGCCGATCCCGTGCAGGACATGCTCCCCGGCGACGGACGGCACGCCCTCGACGAGCCCCCGCGTCCCCATGCCCCGCACGCACGGCAGGATCCCCGCCGACCGGGGCAGCGGCAGCGGCACATCGGGGCCGACCGCGTCCCGGCCCCCGTACCCGTGCCCGATGACGAAACCGTGCTCGGCCGGCCCCTCGACCGGCAGCGCGACCCAGCCGCCGAGCCGCACCCCGCCGACCGAGGTGTACGTCACCTCGCGCACCCGCACCCCGTCGCGCTCCTCCACGACCGCGCCCAGCTCGGGCCGCGTCTCGACGGCCCGCGCCCGCTCGTACAGGCCGCGCCAGAACTCCGCGAAGTCGCCGGGCGCCTCCGGCACGCCCACGGCCAGCAGGTCGTCGAGGCCGTAGCCGTACGTGGGGTCGAACGGGAAGTCGTGATCGAGCACCGGCGCCGCAGTGTGTGTCATGGCCGCGACCCTAGGGCCTGTCCTTCGGATCATGCCGGGGTCGCGGGCTGATCCGAAGGAAGACCCTAGAAGACCGGCCCGCCCCCGACCACACCCCCCGCCACCGCCGCCCGCCGCCACCGCCCGCCCCGGAACGTCCGCTAGTTTCGGAACGCAAACGGCAATCACGCGCGCCGCGGCGACCGTCCGGCCCGTTACGGGAGTGTGACCAAGCCCCCTCTTGCCACATCGGGGATGCCTGCCAC
Organism: Streptomyces sp. NPDC107550; assembly: GCF_055639095.1. Lineage (NCBI taxonomy): Bacteria > Bacillati > Actinomycetota > Actinomycetes > Kitasatosporales > Streptomycetaceae > Streptomyces > Streptomyces sp. NPDC107550. The sequence continues at coordinate 125,521 of NZ_JBVKBC010000003.1, read as the reverse complement.
AGAGTGATGTATGCGCTTACAGACAGCGCATACATCAGGAACGCTCAAGGAGGAGCCGTCCAATGAACCGCGCCGCCACCACCGCAGCCGTGGCCGTCACGTTGGCGTCAGCGCTGACCCTCACCGCCTGCGGCGGCTCGGGCGGCTCGGGCGTCGGCGCGGACGCGAAGCAGACGCTGACCGTCTGGGCGATGGGCACCGAGGGCGAGAAGCTCGCGGACGTCGCCAAGGAGTACGAGAAGGCGCACGCGAACATCACGGTCAAGGTCACCCCGATCGGCTGGGACGTGGCCCACCAGAAGCTCGTCGCCGCCGCGGCCGCGGGCAAGCTGCCGGACGTGATGCAGATGGGCGGCAGCTACCTCGGCGAGTTCGCGGCGATGGGCGCCCTGGAGCCCGTGGACACCGGCACGTTCAAGGAGAAGGACTTCTTCCCGGCCGGCTGGAAGCAGGGCACCGCCGACGGCAAGACGTACGGCGTGCCGTGGTACGTGGACACCCGCGTCCTCTACTACCGCACGGACCTCGCCGAGAAGGCCGGCATCACCAAGGCCCCGGCGACCATGGACCAGCTCCAGCAGGCGGCATCGGCGTACCAGAAGAAGGCCGGCACCACCTGGGGCCTGTCGATCCAGCCGAACGGCCTGGACAGCGTGCAGAGCTTCTACCAGTTCCTGTACTCGGCGGGCGGCGAGATCGTCACCGACGACGGCAAGGTCGTCGTCAACAGCCCGGCCGCCGTCAAGGCGCTCGAGAACTACGGCAGTTACTTCAAGAAGGGCATCGCCGAGAAGTCCGTACGCCCCGGCTACGACGTGACGAAGGACTTCAACAAGGGCTCCGTGCCGATGTTCTTCGGCGGCCCCTGGCACATGGGCCTCCTCGACGACAACTACCCGTCCCTGAAGGGCAAGTGGGCCATCGCCAACGTGCCCGCCGACAAGTCCTCCACCTCCATGGCCGGCGGCTCCTCCCTCGCCGTCTCCGCCGACAGCGAGCACAAGGCTGCCGCGAAGAAGTTCATCTCGTACCTGACCGACGCCAAGGGCCAGGCCGACTGGTTCCGCCGGACCAAGGACCTCCCCGCCAACGTCGGCGCCTGGAAGTCCGGGCCGCTCGCCACGGACCCGAAGATGAAGGTCTGGAAGACGCAGATGGAGAGCGCGAAGGTCTCCCCCGTGCAGCCGAAGTGGACGGAGATCACGTCCAAGGTCGACGCGGCGATCGAGTCCGTGTCCTCCGGCAAGGCCACCCCGAAGGCCGCGCTCGACAAGGCGGCGGGCGAGATCGAGGGCCTTGTGAAGAAGTAGCCCGCACGCGCCGATCACTGTCATGAGCCGCACCGACGACGGCGCCGGCGAGACGCGCGGGGGCCCCGCCAGGCGAGGTCCCCGCGCCGCGAGCAACAGGTCCGAAGGGCAGACCATGTCGTCCACCACCACACCAGGCGCCGCCGCCGAGCGGCCCGCCCCGGCCCCGGCGGGGGCCGGCACCACCGAGAAGACCGGCTCCCCGGGGCCGCGCGCCAGGCGTCCGCGCAAGCGCGCCATGGGCAGGCAGAACCTGGCCGGCTGGCTGTTCTCCACGCCGTTCCTGGTGCTGTTCGGCGTCTTCATGCTGTTCCCGATCGTGGCGACGCTCGTCATGAGCTTCACCGAGTTCGGCACGCGCAACGTGACCCGGCCGGCCGAGGCGAAGTTCATCGGCTTCGACAACTACGTCAAGCTGTTCCAGGACGACCAGTTCCTGCGGGCGCTGTTCAACACGGCGTACTTCGTCGTCGTCGGCGTGCCCGCCACCATCGTCCTCGGGCTGCTCGTCGCCGTCCTGCTCAACAACGGCATCGACCGCGCCCGCACCTTCTTCCGCGTCGGGTTCTACGCGCCGGTCGTCACCACCATCGTCGCCGTCGCCATCGTGTGGCGGTTCGTGCTCGACCCGTCGGACGGGCTGATCGCCGGGCTCGGCGACGAACTCGGCTTCAAGGCACCGGACTTCCTCGGCTCGCCCGGCTGGGCCATGCCCTCGCTCATCACGATGGCGGTGTGGCGCAACCTCGGCACGGTCATGGTCCTCATGATCGCCGGACTCCAGGCCATCCCGACCGAGGTACGCGAAGCGGTCCGGCTCGACGGCGCGAACGCCTGGCAGGAGCTGCGCCGGATCACCGTGCCGCTGCTGCGTCCGACGCTGCTGTACGCCACGGTCATCACCACGATCGGCTACCTCAACGTCTTCGAGGAACCGTTCGTGATGACGCAGGGCGGGCCGTCCGACGCCACGCTGACCGTCTCGCTCGACATGTACAAGCAGGGCTTCAGCTTCTTCAACATGGGCTACGCGAGCGCGATGGCCTACGTCCTGTTCGTCGTGATCATGGGCATCACGGTGTTGCAGCTTCGACTGATGAAGGACAACACGAAATGAGCGCCGCACCCGCCACTCCCGTGACCGCCGCCCCGGCCCCCGCCCCGGCCTCCGCGCGCCGCTCGGGCCGCGCCCGCAAGCCGCTCCTCTACGTCGTCGCCTCGCTCGGTCTGCTGATCATGGCCACGCCGTTCCTGTGGATGGCGCTGAGCGCGTTCAAGACGAAGAAGGACCTCACCGCGAGCCCGCCGGTGTGGCTCCCCTCGGAGTGGACGCTGCAGAACTTCCGGGATCTGCTGCACCAGCTCGACATGCCGCGCTACTTCATGAACTCGCTGATCGTCGCGGTGCTGGTCACCGTCTGCAATCTGCTGTTCTGCTCGATGCTCGGCTACGCGCTCGCCAAGCTGAACTTCACCGGCCGCTCCAAGGTCTTCGGCATCGTCCTCGCCGCCCTGATGGTGCCGGGCAACCTGATGATCCTGCCGCTGTTCGTGCTGATGAACCAGCTCAGCCTGCTCGACACGTACGCCGGTCTGGTGCTGCCGTTCGCGGCGGGCGCCTTCGGGGTGTTCCTCATGCGGCAGTTCATGCAGACGATCCCCGACGAACTGCTCGAAGCGGCCCGGATGGACGGCGCCGGCGAGTGGTACATCTTCTGGCGGATCGTGCTGCCGCTGGTCAAGCCGGCACTCGCCACGCTGACGATCTTCACGTTCCTCGGGTCGTGGAACAACTTCATCTGGCCGCTCATCGCCACCAACGACCCGTCCAAGTACACCCTGCCGGTGGCCCTGGCGACCTTCGCCAACGACCCCAACCGCACGGTCGGCGGCGCCAACGGGATGCTCATGGCGGGCTCCCTGCTCGTCGTCCTGCCCGTGCTCGTCGTCTTCGCGGTCCTCCAGCGCCACTTCACCCAGGGCGTCGCCACCGCCGGCATGAAGTAGCCCCGGCGCGCCGCCTCTTGACGTAGACCTCCGCGGCGCCGCGTTCGCCGCCCCGCCCCCACCTCGTACGCAGAAAGACAGGCACTCTCACCATGACGCGCAGCAGCACCCCCTTCCCCGACGGCTTCCTCTGGGGCGCCTCCACGGCCGCCCACCAGATCGAGGGCAACAACGTCAACAGCGACTGGTGGCGCAAGGAGCACGACCCGGCGGCGAAGATCGCGGAACCGAGCCTGGACGCCTGCGACAGCTACCACCGCTGGGAGCAGGACATGGACCTGCTCGCCGAACTCGGCTTCACCGACTACCGGTTCAGCGTCGAGTGGGCCCGCATCGAGCCCGTACGGGGACACTTCTCGCGCGCCGAGATCGCGCACTACCGGCGCATGGTCGAGGGCGCCATCGCGCGCGGCCTGCGCCCGATGGTGACGCTCCATCACTTCACCGTTCCGCAGTGGTTCGAGGACCTGGGCGGCTTCACGGCGGACGGCGCCGTCGAGCTGTTCGAGCGGTACGTACGGGCCTGCGCGCCCATCGTCTCCGAGGGCGTGCGGCACATCTGCACGATCAACGAGCCGAACATGATCGCCGTCATGGCCGGCCTCGCCAAGCGCGGTGAGCAGGGCTTCCCGCCGGCCGGGCTGCCGTTCCCCGACGAGGAGACGACGCGGGCGGTCATCGCCTGCCACCACGCCGCCGTGAAGGCCGTCCGCACGTTCGCGCCGGACGCGCTGGTCGGCTGGACCATAGCCAACCAGGTGTACCAGGCGCTGCCCGGCGCCGAGGAGGTCACGGCCGCCTACCGCGCCCCGCGCGAGGACGTGTTCATCGAGGCGGCGCGCGGCGACGACTGGATAGGCGTGCAGTCCTACACCCGCACGAAGATCGGCCCCGAGGGCCCGGTGCCCGCGCCCGAGGACGCCGAGCGGACCCTGACGCAGTGGGAGTACTACCCGGCCGCCGTCGGTCACGCGATCCGCCACACCGCCGAACTCGCGGGCCCCGACATGCCGTTGATCGTCACCGAGAACGGGATGGCCACCGGTGACGAGCAGCGCCGTATCGACTACTACGCCGGTGCCCTCGACGCGGTCGCGGCCTGCATGGACGACGGCATCGACGTCCGCGGCTACCTCGCGTGGAGCGCGCTCGACAACTACGAGTGGGGCACGTACAAGGCGACGTTCGGGCTCATCGGCTTCGACCCGGTGACCTTCGAGCGGACCCCGAAGCCGGCCGCGCGCTGGCTCGGCGGGCTCGGCCGCGAGCGCGCGCTCCCCCGCCTCTGACCTGCACCTTCTCTCCTACCGGCCGCCCCTTCGGCGGCCCGCGAACCGCCCGGATCGGCACTCCACACCCCGCTGTGCCGCTCCGGGACGCCGGGCCCACGGAACCTGACCCCCGTGGGCCCGGCACCCCCACCCCCCGCGCACGAGCACCACGGACTCGCCTTCCACGCCCGCGGGCCGCACCGGCCCGCCCGCCACCGACCGTTCGGAAGAAGGACCTTCATGGACCGCCGTACGTTCCTCATGACCGCCGCCGCCGGAAGCGCCGCCGCGCTCTCGCTCGGCGCCGCGCCCACCGCCCTCGCCGCTTCGAACCGCGACACCGAACGCGCCTTGCTCCTGCGGTGGTTCGAGGCCACGTACCGCTCGATCAAGGCGATGACCACGGACTTCGGGCTGGCCGCCGACAAGATCGATGTGAGCGGGACGGGGACGCCGGTGCCGTCCGTGCAGACCTCGCCGACGAACATCGGCTGCGGGCTGTGGTCGACCGCCGCCGCCGGCGGGCTCGGCGTGATCCCGCGCGACGTGATGGAGCGGCGCCTGACGCGGACGGTCGCGGCCGTCGAGCGGCTGGAGCGGGCGCACGGCTTCTGGTTCAACTGGTACGACGCGCACGTCGGTTCGCTGCTCACCGCGTGGCCCGGGACGGGCGATCCGGTCCGTCCGTTCCTGTCGTCGGTGGACAACGCGTGGCTCGTCACCGGGCTGCGGATCGCCGCCGACGCGGCACCGGCGCTGCGTCCGCGCGTAGCGCGGCTGCTCGCCGGTGCCGACTGGTCGTACTACTACACGCCCTACGACCCGGCCGATCCGGTCGCGGGGCCAGGGCAGTTGCGTGGCGGGTTCTGGCCCGACAAGCCCGGCAAGGGCGAGCCGACCGGGCACCACTACGGCGCCCTCAACACCGAGCCCCGCATGGCGAGTTACCTGGGCATCGCGGACGGCAGCCTGCCCGGCGAGCACTATTGGCACCTCTTCCGTACGCTGCTGCCCGGCATGGGGCAGGACCAGGAGCCGGGCGGGGAGTACGGGACGTTCGACGGGGTGCGGGTCTGGCAGGGGCACTACACGTACCGGGGGCGTACGTTCGTGCCGACCTGGGGCGGGTCGATGTTCGAGGCGCTGATGGTGCCGCTGTTCGTGCCGGAGGCGGAGTGGTCGCCCCGGTCGTGGGGGCGGACGCACGGGCGGTATGTGCGCGGGCAGATCGAGCACGGGCTCGACGAGAAGAAGTACGGGTACTGGGGATTCTCGCCTGCGAATGTGCCGTCCGGCGGGTATCGGGAGTACGGGGTCGACGCGCTCGGCATGCAGCAGGACGGCTACCACTCGCTCGGCGTCGTCACCCCGCACGCGTCCTTCCTGGCGTTGCCGTATGCGCGGGGGGAGGCGCTCTCCAACTTGCGGGCGCTTGACCGGGACTTCGGGGCGTACGACGAGACGTACGGGTTCCGGGACTCCGTCGATGTGGTCGGGGGGCGGGTCAGTGACTTTGCGCTCGCGCTGGATCAGGGGATGGTTGCTGCGGCGCTGGCTCAGGAGTTGAGCCCGGGGTTGTTGCAACGGCCTTTCCGTACGGGGGGTTTCGCGGCGCGGGTCCGCCCTCTGCTCCAGAGCGAGCGCTTCACGCTCTGACGCGGGCCGCTTGGCAGCGGGCCTGGCCGTGAATTCATCGTCTGCGGGCTCGTCGTGGCTGATCGCGCAGTTCCCCGCGCCCCTAGGTGAGTGGGCGGCTCCGGCCGGTGGGTTTCCTCGACTTTCGTCGTGCCTGCTCGCGCAGTTCCCCGCGCCCCTAGGCAGGTGGGTGGCTCCGCCGGTGAGTTTCCTCGACATTCGTCGTGGCCGCTCGCGCAGTTCCCCGCGCCCCTGGAGGGGCGACTGCGTCGCCGCCTCCATCGGGGGAAGCTGGGGCGAAGCCCCGCTTCCCTCAGGGGGAAGCTGCACGAAGTGCATGCTTCAGGGGCGCGGGGAACTGCGCGAGAAGCCCCACCCGCCCGCAGATGACCACGCACGGTAGTGCCCCGATAGGGGCGCGGGGAACTGCGCGGCCAGCCACCACCCACCCGCAGGTGAACGACGACCCAGGGGCGCGGGGAACTGCGCGACCAGCCCCCACCGGCGCCAAGGTGAAGGACAGCTCAGGGGCTCGGGGAACTGCGTCGAGAGGGGTCAGAAGAGGCTGAGGAGCGCTTCCGTGGGGTCGGCCAGCCCCCCCTCCCCGTCAGGCAACGGCAACTCGAACCACACCGTCTTCCCCCGCGGCGTCCGCCGAGACCCCCACGCCGCACTGAGCAACCCCACAAGCTGCAACCCCCGCCCCCCTTCATCCGTGTCCCGCGCCCGCCGCCGCCGAGGCTGCACAAGCCCCGCGTCCCACACCTCGCACACGAGCGTCCGGTCCAGAAGGAGCCGCAGCCGGATGTCCCCCTCGCCATAGCGCAGCGCGTTCGTGACCAGCTCGCTGACGAGCAACTCCGTGGTGTCCACGAGGGGTTCGAGGTCCCAGCCCTGAAGCTGCGTACGGGCGAGTTCCCGCGCCCGCCCCACGGACGTCGGCTCGCGCGGCAGCGTCCAGTCCCCGACGTTCCCGGCGGGCAGCCCTTGGACGCGGGCCATGAGCAGCGCGATGTCGTCCTCGCCGTGTTGGGTGTCGAGGGAGTTCAGGACGCGGTCGCAGATGTCCTCAAGAGCGGGCGAGGAGTCGTCCAGCGCGGAGCGGAACGCGGCGAGCCCCTCGTCCAGCGGATGGTCCCGGGACTCGACGAGCCCGTCCGTGTACAGCGCGAGCAGCGACCCCTCGGGCAGATCGACCTCGACCTCCTCGAACGGCTCGCCGCCGACCCCGAGCGGCATCCCGGGCGGTACGTCGAGCATGAGCGCGCCCTCGCCCGGTTCGACGAGGACGGGCGGCAGATGGCCCGCGTTGGCGAAGGTGCAGCGCCGGGTGACCGCGTCGTAGACGGCGTACACGCAGGTGGCGAGGTAGACCTCGGAGAGTTCGGCGTCCTGGGGGCGGCTGCGGGCGCGGGCCGCCTGCTGGGTGCCGCCGGGCGTGCCGAGGCCGCGGGCGATCTCGTCGAGGGCGCTGAGCACTTCGGCGGGTTCGAGGTCGAGCAGGGCCAACGTCCGTACTGCCGTACGGAGTTCACCCATGGCGACGGCGGCGCGCAGGCCGCGGCCCATGACGTCGCCGACGACCAACGCGGTGCGGTGGCCGGGGAGTTCGATGACGTCGAACCAGTCGCCGCCGACCTCGGTCGCCGCGTTGCCCGGGAGGTAGCGGCAGGCGATGTCGAGGCCGGACGCCTCGGGGTCGTCGGGCGGCAGCAGCGAGCGTTGCAGTATCAGGGCCCGCTCGTGTTCGCGGCGGTACAGGCGGGCGTTGTCGATGCAGACGGCGGCGCGGGCGGCCAGCTCCATGGCGAGCGCCCGGTCGCGGTCGCCGAACGGTTCGCTGCCCTTCGTACGGGAGAACTGCACGAGCCCGACGACGGTGTCGTGGGCGACCATCGGCACCGCGAGCGTGGACTGTACGAGGCCGCCGGGCTGGGCGGGCAGGAGTTGCGGCCGGGCGGTGCGCAGGGCGTCGGCGCAGGCGGAGTTGAAGGTGAAGCGGTGCACGGCACCGACGTTGACGGGCTCCTCGCCGCCGAGGTCGAGGAAGGGCACGTCGGCGACGGCGCTGGCAGCGGCGACACGGCGCAGTTCGGCGCTGCCGTCGGCGAGGCTGTGCCGGACGAGGGCGGTCTCGTCGCCGCTGAGGAGTCCTTGATAGAGGTCGACGGAGGCGAGGTCGCAGAAGCCGGGGACGACGACGTCGAGGAGTTCGCGGGCGGTGGTCTCCAGGTCCAGGGAGTTGCCGATGCGGGCGCCGGCCTCGTTGAGCAGGGCGAGGTTGCGGCGGGCGTGGGCGGCCTCGCGGGCGGCGGCGTGGCGGCGGGTGACGTCGGTGACGAGTCCGGCGATGCCCATGGGGCGGCCCGAACCGCTGTGCACACGGTACAGGTTGAGGGACCAGTGGCGGCGCTCGGCGGAGTCGGGGGCGGTGCCGACGAGCTGCATGTCGGTGACGGCCTCGCCGGTCTCCAGCACCCGGCGCAGCGCGGCCTGCACGCGGTCGGCCTCGTGGCGCGGCAGGTAGTCGTGGACGGTGCGGCCCCGGTGGTCCTCGGCGTGGCCGCCGAAGACGGCGGTGAACGTGCGGTTGGCGCGCTGGACGCGCAACTGGGTGTCCAGCAGCAGGAATCCGAACGGAGATTGGCCGAAAATTGCCTGCGCGGCGGCGATGTCCGTCTCGATGCGGCGCAGGGTGCGTACGTCCACGACGATGCAGACCGCGGCGCGCTCCCCGCCCTCCGTACGGGTCGGCATGACGTAGACCTCGGCGAGCCCGGCGCGCTCCTCGGCCGCGCCCGCGTCGCCCGCGCCCGGCGCGCCGGAGCCGTCCGGTCCTTCGGGGTCCCGCGGCGGGGCGCGGAAGGGGACGACGCCGGTCCATTCGCGGCCGTCGAGGATCTCCGCCATCTTGCGGTGGCCGTCGGCGCGCAGGTCGGCGGGGACGAACGCCTCGACGGGGTCCTTGCCGATCGCCTCCTCGGCGCTGATGCCGAAGAGTTGCGCGGCGCGCCGGCTCCACTGGTCGATGGCGCCGTCGGGGCCGATGGAGAAGGAGGCGACCTTGATGTAGTCGTAGATCGACCCGGGCGGGCTCGTCTGCCAGACGTCGGCCGCCGCGGCCTGCTCGGGCACCGTGGCACCCGAGGGACCCTCGGGCGTCTCTGCCTTCGCTGGTATCTCGCTCACGCGAACCGTCCCCTCCAGCTCACCGCGTCCGGCACCGGTCACCGGGGCGGCTGCCCGCAGTATCCAGCACTACGGTGCCGCGCAACACGGTGTTCACGATCACACCACGCTCCCGACTCTTTCCGGCCCGCCGGGACCGACTCTTTCCGTACCCAGGGTGCGGGTGCGTCCACACCCGCCGCTGCCACGCGATCCTCGCCGTGCGTCGTTCGGCGACCGTCGCCGGCCCCCCGCAGTCGTCTCCTAACCAGCGGGCCGCCGCCTAACCCGGCTCCCGCCCCCCAAGTACGCCGGCGCCCTCCGGGTGCGCCGGTTCCTCAGGGGGCACCGCCAGTTCGAACCACACGGTCTTGCCTCCGGAACGCTCGTCGCCGGGCCGGATACCCCAGCTCCGCGAGGCGCCCGCGACGAGTTGCAGCCCTCTTCCGCCTTCGTCGTCGGGGGCGGCGCTGCGGGCGCGGGGCGGGTCGGGCAGCGGGTCGGACACCTCGACGCGCAGCACGTCACGGGCGCCGGACGGACGCAGCAGCCGTACGCCGATGGGGCCCGACGCGTACCGCAGGGAGTTCGTCACCAGCTCGCTGACCAGCAGCGTCGTCACGTCCTCCAGGTCGGTCAGGGACCAGGCGGCCAGTTGCCCGCGCACGGCGGAACGGGCTCGGCGGACGGCCGACGGGTCGGCGGGGAAGGCCCACTCGGCGTATTCGCCTTCGATGTGGAGCACGCCGATCACTTCCCTGGCCGCCGCGAGCACCCTGTCCGGTTTCGGAGGGTTAATCGGCATATACCCGGGTACGGGGATGCGCTATCCCGCAGATGGGTGCGTGGTGGCACGGACGGCGTACCGGGCGGCGCGTTCGGCTCCCGCCTCTGCGATCGGCTCCGCCGCTTGCGCCGCCGCCGCGGCTTCGACGGCGGGAACGTCCTGGTCGAGCCAGTTCACGGACCGGATCCGCTCGGGTGCGAGCCAGCGCAGCTCGTCGTGGTCCTGCAAGGGGGCCGGGGTGCCGGAGGTGAGCCGGGTGCGCCAGACCCGGAGCACGTAGCCGGGCTTGAGGGGCCATTCGCCGGGGACGCGGGCGACCGGTTCGGCGTCGATGCCCAGCTCCTCGCGCAGTTCGCGGACGAGGGCGTGCTCCGGCGCCTCCCCCGGTTCCACCTTGCCGCCGGGCAGTTCCCAGCGGCCCGCCAGTTCCGGGGGTGCGCTCCGGCGCGCGGCGAGCAGGCGGCCGTCCGCGTCGTACAGGGCGGCGGCCACCACCACGATCGGTTCTGCGTTCATGGGGCGGAGCCTACGGGTGGGCGCCCTGTGTTCCGTTCTGCCCGGTGCTCTGGGGGAGGCTCTCGACCCAGTAGAGCTGCTTGTGGCCGCGGTCGTCGAGGCTGTCGGCGATCTGCTCGGCCTCCGCCTTCGTGGCGTACCGGCCCACGCGGTAGCGGTTGCCGTTGTCGTCCTGGCGTATGACGAGCCATGGCAGTGTCGTCGTGCTGTCCGTCATCGCGCCCCGCCCTTCCCCGATCGCGCCGACTCGCATCGCGTACCGCCCCCTGGTCGTGAGGAAACCGCAATCCGCATATGCCCGAGCGTACGCCTGACCTTTACGGAGCGGATACGGGTTAGCACAAAGAGGTACGCAACAAGCCAAGTTCCTCCGGAGGGGGGCGCGTGTTTGGGTCTGCGGCGGCTTTTGGGGGGCGGGTTGTTCGTCTCTCGGTGGGTGGGCGGCTTGGCGCGCAGTTCCCCGCACCCCTGGGTGGGTGGGGCTGCCCGTGGTTCGTTGTCTGCGGGTGGGTGGGGCTTCTCGCGCAGTTCCCCGCGCCCCTTCGGTGCGCACTACGTGCGCTACCTCTACCGGGGGAGGCTGGGGCGCAGCCCCGCCTCCAGGGGCGGAGGCCGGGAGTATGCGCTGAGGTCAGCCCCGGTAGGGGCGCGGGGAACTGCGCGGCCAGCCACGACGCGAGGCGAGGGCGAAAGGCGACGGGCCGGCCCGCATACCTCCTCAGGGGCGCGGGGAACTGCGCGGTCTTTTGGGGCAGCCGCGGCAACCCAAGAGCGGCCCGCGCCAAAGGCTGACCGTTACTTCACGGGCAAGTGATACGCCACGCGGTAGCGATCCGCGGGCACGACGACGTCAGCCGTCTCCACAGGCCGCCCAGACGCGAAGAACGTCCGATGAATGACAAGCACCGCATGCCCCGGCACCCCCCCGAGCGCACTCAACTCCTCCGCCAGCCCAGGCCGCGCGGCGACCTCCTCCGTCACGTTGTCCACGACGACATCGATCGCCGCCATCCGCTCGACCACCCCGCACCCCCCGAGCGGCCCCTCCTCGGGCAGCATCACCGGCGTGCGCCCCGTGAGGGCGAGCGGCTCCCACGACGTGGCCAGCATCATCGTCTCGCCGGCGTCCCGGTACACGTACCGCGTGCACATCACCCGGTCACCGGGGCGGATCGCCAGCCGCTCCGCGATACCCGCGTCCGCCCCCGCCTGCTCACTGCGCGACTCCCACGTCCCCCGCGCCGCCGGGTCCGACTGCTCCTGCCGGAACGGCGTCGACCCCGCCCCCGACCGGTATCCGGAACGGGCCACCTTGCGCGGGGTCGGCCGCTCCCGCACATACGTGCCGGAACCCGAGCGCCCCTCGACCAGCCCCTCGGCCATCAGCACCTTGCGGGCCTCCAGGGCGACCGTGTCCGAGACCCCGTACTCCTCGCGGATCTTCGCCTGGGACGGGAGGCGCGTGTGCGGTGGCAGCGATCCGCTGACGATCTTCTTGCGGAGATCACCCGCGACGCGCAGGTACGCCGGCTGCTCACCGAATGTCACTGGTCGTTCCCCTCAAGTCCCCGTCGGACGTCCTCGTCGGATTGACAGACAGCAACAGCGTGGCAACCGTGGGTTGAGCCATGCAAGCAGAGGCCAGAGAATCACTCGAAGTGATGACATGCGCGCCAGGAAGCCTTTACGCAGCATCTTTCTCCAGGTAGTGCAGCTTTCACACATCCACTCCTCGCTCGCGCACCTGTACGCCCCCCTTCCGCGCCCCCGCGAAGAACGCCGCCGGGGACGCCCCGGCACCTCCGTACGTAACGGCCCCGCGCCTCCTACGCTCTCCCCATGACCGCGCTGCCCGACTGTTACTGCCCCGTCGACGGGACCCGCGTACCGGCCGGTTCGCCGGACTGGTCGTGCCCGGTGTGCCGGGGCCCGCTCGACCTCGACTACTCCCCCACGCCCGCCACGCTGAAGTCGCTGACGGGGCGGGAGAGTTCGATGTGGCGGTACGCCGAGTGCCTGCCGCTGCCCCGCCCCGGATGCACGCTCGGTGAGGGGCGCACCCCGCTCGTCCCGCTCACCGACACCGTCTCGGGGAAGCTGGACTTCTTGATGCCGACGCTGTCGTTCAAGGACCGGGGCGCCGTCATGCTGGCCGCGCTCGCCGCCCGGCTCGGCCCCGACCGTGTCGTCGCCGACAGCAGTGGCAACGCGGGCACGGCCGTCGCCGCGTATTGCGCCCGCGCGCGCCTGCCCTGCGAGGTCTACGTCCCCGAGGGCACGTCCCCGAAGAAGATCGAGCAGATCGGGGCGTTCGGCGCGCGGCTCGTCGTGGTGCCCGGTGACCGGGAGGCGGCGGCGGAGGCGGCCCGGCGGACGGCGGACGAACCCGGCGTCTTCTACGCCAGCCACGTCTACAACCCGTACTTCCTGCACGGCACCAAGACGTACGTGCACGAGCTGTGGGAGGACCTCGGCGGGCGCCTGCCCGATGTGCTGGTGCTGCCCGTCGGCAACGGCACGCTGCTGCTCGGGGCGGCGCTCGCCGTCGCGGAGTTGCACGCGGCGGGCATGATCGACCGGCGGCCCGCGCTGCATGCGGTGCAGGCCGCGGCCGTCGCGCCGCTCGCTGCCGCGTGGGAGGCCGGTGCGGATGATCTCGACGACCCCGGCGCCCGGGTCGCGGCCCCGCCGACGCTCGCCGAGGGCATCGCCATCACGCGTCCGCCGCGGGCCCGGCAGATCCTGCGCGCGGTACGGGAATCGGGCGGCGTGTTCCACACGGTGACGGAGGATCAGCTCCGGCACGCCCAGCGGGATCTCGCTTCGCGGGGCTTGTTCGTGGAGTCGACGGCGGCGGCATGCTGGGCCGCTGCGCGGGCGGGGGGTTTGCAGCGGGCGGTGGTCCCTTTGTGCGGGGCGGGGTTGAAGTCGGGGCTGGCGGCGGGGTGAGGCGGGCGTTCATCGCCCCGGCGCGGCGAGGTGCGGTCCGACCGCGCATTTTGGGGCTGACCTCAGCGCCGGTCGATTCAAGCCTGTCTGGGGCCGCGCCCCAGAGTGCCGGGTGCGTCGTGGCCGCTCGCGCAGTTCCCCGCGCCCCCGACGGGGCGATCAGCACCGGTGCCCTGGGGGAGCCGCCCCCGCCTTGGGCAATCTGCCGCCTGGGGCGGCAGGGTGGGCAAGGCGGCCCCCAGCGCCGGGTGCGTGAAGGTTGCACCTCGGGTGCAGCCCCGGTGGGGCTTCTCGCGCAGTTCCCCGCGCCCCTGACGGGGCTGACCTCCGCGCCGGTCAATCAAGCCTCTCCGGCGATTGAGGAGCGGGGCCTGGGGCAGCGCCCCAGAGTGCCGGGTACGCCGTGGCCGAGCGCGCAGTTCCCCGCGCCCCTGAGGGGGCTGACCTCAGCGTCCCTTCCCAGCGGCAGCGTCCCCCGCGCCCCTTATGGGGCTGACCTGAGCGCCGGCTCCCGGGCTCCGCCCCTGACGGGGCTGACCGGGGTGTCGGGTCACCCGGAGCGGCTAGCTCTCGGCGCGGGTCCCGGGGTTCGGCGGGCCCGGCGCGCACCCTCGTACCGTGACCGCCCGACGCCTCCGCGCCCCCCTCACCGCCGCCCTGCTCACCCTGCCACTGACATGCGCCACACTCCCCGCTCCGGCCCTGCCCCCACCGCCCGCCACCACCCAACGCTGCGGTGACCCGGCCTGGACGCCGGCCACCACGACACCGGTCGCACCGGACTCGCCCTACCGCGCGTTCGCCGGAAACGGCTACCTCGGCGTCCGCGTACCACCCGCCGGCGCCGGTTACGCCGAACCCGGCGGCCCGGACGTCAAGACCGGCTGGCCCCTCTACACACACCCCTACGACGGCGCCTTCGCCGCAGGCCTGTACGCACGCGGGCCCGCGAACACCGCCCACCGCGAGGCCATCGCAGCGCTGCCGACCTGGACGGGCCTGGACGTGACCGTGGGCGGTGAGACGTACGGCCCGTCGAGCCGCACGACCGGCTACCGGCAGAGCGTCGATCTGCGCTGCGGGCTGGTCCGTACGTCACTGACCTGGCTGCACGCGGACGGGCGGCGCACGGACCTGACGTACGAGGTGCTCGCGGACCGGGCACGTCCGCACGTCGGCGCGGTCCGGCTGCGCGTCACTCCGCACTGGAGCGGCGAGTTCACCGTGACCGACCGGATCGACGGACGCGGCGCCCGCCGGCTGACCCCCACGGGCGCGGGCCCGGCCGGCAAGCGCACCGCGCGGGTCGGTTTCCGCGCCGAGGGTCCGCCCGGCGCCCCGCACGGCACGGTCGCCAGCACGCTCATCGCCCCCGGCCCGACCCGGCCGGCGTCCAAAAGCGACAGCCTGACGACGACTCAGACCGCCAGTGTGCGCGCCGAGTCAGGCGCCGACTACGACCTGACGAAGTACGTAGGCGTGGACGCGACCCGAGGCCCGGCCACCCGGCGCGCGCAGGACCCGGACGCGGCAGCCGTGGGCGCTTCGCAGCGCGCGGCGGCGGCCGGATGGGACGCGATCATCGCCGAACACACCGACGCCTGGGCGCGGTTGTGGGCATCGGACATCGAGACCCCGGGCCGCCCCGACCTCCAGCTCCAGGTCCGGGCCGCGCAGTACGGGCTGCTGTCGTCGGTGCGCGCGGGCAGCCGGGACAGCATCGCGCCGACCGGTCTGAGCAGTGACAACTACGCGGGCATGATCTTCTGGGACGCGGAGACGTGGATGTTCCCGGCGCTGCTGGCGACCCGCCCCGAACTTGCCGCGCCGGTCCTGGAGTACCGGTACCGCACGCGCCGGGCAGCCGCCGGCAACGCGTACCGCACCTCCCTCAAGGGCCTCATGTACCCCTGGACGAGCGCAAGTTCGGGCCGTCTATGGCAGGAGTGCCAGAGCTGGAACCCGCCGCACTGCGTGAGCCAGATCCACCTCCAGGGCGATATCGCGCTCGCGGCGTGGCAGTACTACCAGGCGACCGGCGACCGCACCTGGCTGCGCGAACGCGGCCTCCCCCTCCTCAACGGCCTGGCCGAGTACTGGACTTCACGCGTCACCCGCGATCCGCAGACCGGCGCAACCCGGCTTCCCTCGTACTCGATCAAGGACGTTGCAGGCCCCGACGAATACGCCAACGGCGTCGACGACGGCGTCTACACCAACGCGGTCGCCGCGCTCTCCCTGCGCGCCGCCGTCAAGGCCGCCCGGGTGCTCGGGGAGCCCGCGCCCGCCGCGTGGACCCGGATCGCGGACGGCCTGCGGCTGCCGTACGACGCGAAGCGCAAGGTCTATCTCCAGTACGCGGGGTACGACCTCGCGCACCCGCCCACCGGCAAGCAGGCCGACGCGGTGCTGCTGATCTACCCGCTCGGTCTGCCCATGCCGAAGGGCGCGGCGGCGGCCACCCTCGACCACTACGCGGCGCACACCGACCCCGACGGCCCGGCGATGACGGACTCCGTGCACGCGGTCGCGGCGGCGGCGATCGGCGAGCCGGGCTGCTCGGCGTACACGTATCTGGAGCGGGCGTCGCGGCCGTTCTTCCGGGGCCCGTTCGGCACGTTCGCGGAGTCGCGGGGCACGAAGGCGGGCGCGGGCGACGCGCTCGCCGGCTCCCCCGCGCAGGACTTCCTCACCGGCAAGGGCGGCTTCCTCCAGGTGTTCACGCACGGCCTCACCGGGCTGCGCCTGCGCGACGACGACGCGGTCGGCCTGGACCCGATGCTCCCGCCGCAACTCTCAACCGGCGTCACGATCAAGGGACTTCACTGGCGCGGCCGTACGTACGACGTGTCGATCGGCCCGGCGCGCACGACGGTCCGCCTGACCTCGGGCGCCCCGTTCCCGATCGTCACCCCGTCCGGCCGCCACACGGTGACCGCGACCGGCACGACCGTACCGACCCGCCGCCCGGACCTCGCCCCGACCCGGGACCTGGCGCGCTGCCGCCCGGCGACGGCGACCTCCGAGGACCCGGGCCAGTACGCGACGGCGGCGGTCGACGGCTCCCCCGCCACGGCCTGGCGCCCGACGGCCCCCGGCGCGTCCCTCACCGTCGACCTGGGCCGGCCCCGCGCCCTCGCCCGCGTCACGACCCCGGGCACCCGCACCCGCGTAACGACCTCCCCCGACACCCACCACTGGACCCCCTTCACCCCAGGCGAGCGAGCCCGCTACGTCCGCATCACGGAGACCTCCCCCAAGCCGGAACCGGTGGCGGAGGTGCGGGTGTTCGGCGCCGGATGACCTACACAACCACCGAAAGACAGAAAGCGGCCAGGGGACGTCACACCGCCACGAGCCGGACTCGGTCGCCGCACAGCTTGCCCATGTCGTCACTGTCGGAAGTCAGCACGACCACGGAACGGCGCTCCCGCAGCGGTACGAGAAGAACCAAGGGCCCGACCCCGAAGATCCGGACCCTTCCTGACCCGCATATCTGCCAGATCAGTGACGCGGTGACAGGTCACCCGCTACTCGTTGAAGCGGAACGTCGAGCACAGAGCTATGACCTGCGAAAACTCGGTTCTGGAAGTGGTTATCCACCACCGATCCAGCACCGTGCGGATTCATCCAGCACATCCAGCACGCGCGGCCACCGCGAGGGTAGGTCGCATGGGCGCCGACATTGTGTACACACGGGACACTCGGTACGCTTGAGCGCATGACACAGCCGTTGCCCATAGAGTCCATCCGCGACGTGCGAGCACACCTGGCGGAGGTGGTGGAGCGCGCGGACCGCGACGACGTACCCACGGTGATCACGCGCCGAGGCAAGGAAGTCGCCGCCGTGGTGTCCATCGAGGTGCTGCGCAAGTACCAGGAATGGGAAGAGCGCGAGATCAACCGGATCATCGACGAGCGCATGGCCAACCCGGCACCCGGCATCCCGATCGAGGACATCATGAGGGAGACGCTGGCGCGCAGTGAGTGAGTACCGAACGGTCTTCCGACCCGAGGCCCAGGCCGAGCTCCGGAAGATCCCTCGCGACATGGCGCTGCGCATCCTGGCCAAGCTGACCGAGTTGGAAACCGACCCCCTCGGCTTCAACACCACCGCACTGGTGTCCCAGCCCGAACGCCGCCGCCTGCGCGTCGGCGACTACCGCGTCGTCTACACGATCGACAACGGCGAGCTGGTGGTCTGGGTCCTTCACGTGGGACACCGGTCCACCGCCTACGGGACCTGATTACCGCTGCCCCTGCGTCAGAATATCCAGCACCAATCCAGCACGGTGACGACGAAGGGGTCGGACTCGACCGAGTCCGACCCCTTCTGACCTGCATGTTCGCCACGTCCGCGACGTGGTGTTATTTCACCCGATCACACATTGAAACGGAACTCCACCACGTCCCCGTCCTGCATCACATAGTCCTTGCCCTCCATGCGGGCCTTGCCGGCCGCTCGGGCTTCGGCTACCGAGCCGCAGGCGACCAGGTCGTCGAAGGAGATGACCTCGGCCTTGATGAAGCCCTTCTGGAAGTCCGTGTGGATGACGCCGGCCGCTTCGGGGGCCGTGGCGCCCTTCTTGATGGTCCAGGCGCGGGATTCCTTCGGGCCGGCCGTCAGGTAGGTCTGCAGGCCCAGGGTGTCGAAGCCGACGCGGGCGAGGGTGGCGAGGCCGGGCTCCTCGGCGCCGACGGACTGGAGGAGTTCCATCGCGTCCTCCTCGTCCAGTTCGGCGAGGTCCGCCTCCAGCTTGGCGTTGAGGAAGATCGCCTCGGCCGGGGCGACCAGGGCGCGCTGCTCGGCCTTGAAGGTCTCGTCGGTCAGCTCGTCCTCGTCGACGTTGAAGGCGTAGAGGAAGGGCTTGGTGGTGAGGAGGTGGAGGTCGTGGAGGAGTTCCTCCTTGCCGGAGCCCTGGGCGATGCCCTGGGAGAAGAGGGTGTCGCCCTTCTCGAGGATCTCCTTGGCCGCCTCGACGGCCGC
Source organism: Streptomyces sp. NPDC107550 (assembly GCF_055639095.1). Classification (NCBI taxonomy): domain Bacteria; kingdom Bacillati; phylum Actinomycetota; class Actinomycetes; order Kitasatosporales; family Streptomycetaceae; genus Streptomyces; species Streptomyces sp. NPDC107550. Next base: position 106,891 of record NZ_JBVKBC010000003.1, on the reverse strand, counting down.
GACCTTCGGCACGACGTCCTTCTTGATCCGGGACTCCTTCTGGAGACGCGGCAGGACCTTCTCGATGGTCTGGAGGTCGGCGAGGATCAGCTCGGTGTTGATCGTCTCGATGTCGTCCTTGGGCGAGACCTTGCCGTCGACGTGGACGACGTTCTCGTCCTTGAAGGCGCGGATGACCTGGCAGATCGCGTCGGACTCGCGGATGTTCGCCAGGAACTTGTTGCCCAGGCCCTCGCCCTCGCTCGCGCCGCGCACGATGCCCGCGATGTCGACGAAGTCGACGGTCGCCGGGAGGACCTTCTGCGAGGAGAAGATCTCGGCCAGCTTCGTCAGGCGGGTGTCGGGGACGCCCACGACCCCCACGTTCGGCTCGATCGTGGCGAACGGGTAGTTGGCCGCCAGCACGTCGTTCTTGGTCAGGGCGTTGAACAGGGTCGACTTGCCGACATTCGGCAGACCGACGATTCCGATCGTGAGCGACACGTTGCGACTTCCCGTACGTGGTGGGCGCTGATGGCCGTGGATGGGTGAAGGTGTGTGCTCCGGCGGGGCGGGCACGGTTCTTCTTGGTGGGCGATCCCCCAGTTTACGGGGTCCGCGCCGGGGGCCGGGCCCGTGGCCGAGGTCGTCGCCGGGGGCCGCCCGCGTCCCCGTCCGGGTGGTCGCCGAGGTCGTCGTCGAGGAGGTGGTCAAGGTCGTGGTCAAGGTCGGCCAAAGCGCGTGTCCCGCGGCGTATTCCGCACATAAGCGCACCTATGTTGGGCTTGTGGAGCAACCCAGGACGCGTCCCGCGCAATCGCGCCCCCGCCGCACCGCCCCGCTTCCGCCGCAGGCGCAGGCGCGGGGCGGGGCCGCCGGCGAGCGCGCCGATGTCGCCGCCGAGTCGGCGACCGTCTACCGGTCCTCGGGGCGGTCCCGGCCGGTGCCCTTGCTCGTACGGGCACTGCGCGGGTTCCCGGGTCCTCGGCTGACGGGGCTGGGCTGCGGGCTGTTCGCCGTCGGCGCGATGCTGCTCATCGGACTGCTCGACCTGGCGCTGTTCGACGGCTCGCCGGCCGTGTACGGAGTGCTGTTCCTGCTGGTCAGTGGGCTTGCCGCGCGCTGGGTGCGGGGGCCGGACCTGGCGGCGGCGCCGATCTCGATGCCGATCGCGTTCGCGGTGGGCGTGGTGCCGGTCGCCCAGGGTTCGGCCGGCGCCGGCGCGGGGGCGATGGGCGTCATGACGACGCTGGCGATGAACGCGGGCTGGCTGTACGCCGGCACCCTCGTCGCCGGAGTCTGGGTACTGGTGCGCCGGGTACGTCTGCGGAGCCGCCGCGCCCCCCAGCGCCCCGCCCCCACCGGCAACCGCCCCCGCGCCACCAAGCGCCCAGGCGGAACCCACGGCACCCGCAACACCCGCCCCCACGACCCCGCCTGACCCCGAAAAGCACCCCCAGGGCTAGCGCCCCGCCCGGGACGCGAAAAACACCCCGCACCGGCCGCCCCGCCAGGGGCGCGGGGAACTGCGCGACCAGCCCCCACCAGCCCGCAGGCGAACCACGACAGAGGCCCCCGGGGGCCAACCCCCCGGAACCCCCCGCCCCGGCCGGCCGAAACCCCGTACCGCGAACCCCGGCCGTACCGCCCGCTACCGCCCCGCGGCCCCCGCGGACATCGCCGCCCCCACAATCCCCGCATTGTTCTGAAGCTGCGCCGGCACGATCTCCGCGCGGACGCCCTTGATGAGCGGCAGGAACTTGTCGGCCTTGCGGCTGACCCCGCCGCCGATGACGAAGAGTTCCGGCGAGAACAGCATCTCGACGTGCCGCAGGTACTTCGTGACGCGCTTGGCCCAGTGCTCCCAGCTCAGCTCGTGGTCCTCCTTGGCCTTCGTGGACGCCCGGCGCTCCGCGTCGTGCCCGTCCAGCTCCAGATGGCCCAGCTCCGTGTTGGGCACGAGGACGCCGTCGCTGAACAGCGCGGAGCCGATGCCCGTACCGAAGGTGAGCAGCAGGACCGTGCCGCGACGCCCGCGCCCGGCGCCGAAGCGCATCTCGGCGACGCCCGCCGCGTCCGCGTCGTTGAGCACCGTCACCGGGAGCCCGCCGAGCCGCTCGCTGAGGAGCGCGCGGGCGTCCACGTCGACCCAGCTCTTGTCGACGTTCGCGGCGGTACGGACCGTACCGCCGCCTGTCACCACGCCGGGGAAGGTGATGCCGAGGCGGTCGCAGCCGCCCGCGAAGTGCTCGACGACCTCCTTGACCCCGTCCGCGACCGCGTCCGGGGTGGCCGGGTGCGGGGTCAGTACCTTGTACCGCTCCTGCGCCAGGTCGCCGCGCTCCAGGTCGACCGGGGCGCCCTTGATCCCTGATCCGCCGATGTCCACGCCGAAGATCTGCATGACTCCACGCTACGACGTGGCACGCGCGGTCACTTCTCGGCGGTGCGCTCCGCGACGAGGGAGGCGGCCTCGGCGCGCAGGTCGCGGCGGAGCTCCTTCGGCAGCGAGAAGGTGATGGACTCCTCGGCGGCCTTGACGATCTCCACGTCCGCGTAGCCGCGCTGCGACAGCCACTCCAGGACCTCCTCGACGAGCACGTCGGGGACGGAGGCGCCGGAGGTGACGCCGACGGTGGTGACGCCTTCCAGCCACGCCTCGTCGATCTCGCTGGCGAAGTCGACCAGGTACGCGTCCTTCGCGCCGGCGAGCTTGGCGACCTCGACGAGCCGCTTGGAGTTGGAGGAGTTGCGCGAGCCGACGACGATGACGAGGTCGGAGTCGGCGCCCATCTGCTTCACGGCGAGCTGCCGGTTCTGCGTGGCGTAGCAGATGTCGTCGCTGGGCGGCGAGACGAGCTGCGGGAACTTCTCCTTGAGGGCGTCGACGGTCTCCATGGTCTCGTCGACGGAGAGCGTGGTCTGGGAGAGCCAGACGACCTTGGAGGGGTCGCGGACCTCGACCTTGGCGACGTCATCGGGGCCGTCGACCAGGGTGATGTGGTCGGGGGCCTCGCCGGAGGTGCCGATGACCTCCTCGTGGCCCTCGTGGCCGATCAGGAGGATGTCGAAGTCGTCGCTCGCGTAGCGGATCGCTTCCTTGTGGACCTTGGTGACCAGCGGGCACGTCGCGTCGATGGTGGCGAGCCTGCCGCGCTCGGCCTCCTCGTGGACGGTCGGGGCGACACCGTGCGCGGAGAACATGACGATGGAACCCTCGGGTACCTCGTCCGTCTGCTCGACGAAGATGGCGCCCTTCCGCTCCAGGGTCTGGACGACGTACTTGTTGTGCACGATCTCGTGGCGTACATAGATCGGGGCCCCGTACCGCTCCAGGGCCTTCTCGACGGCGATCACGGCACGGTCCACACCGGCGCAGTAGCCACGGGGGGCGGCGAGCAGGACACGGCGGGAGCCAGTCGTAGCAGTCATGTCCCCCATCGTAAGGCCGAGCCCAGCAGGCCAAAGATCGCCCGTCCGTGAACACTGGGAGCATCCGCGACACTCCGGAGGCACGATGTCGACAGCAGCCGCCCCCGACAGCGCCGAGCAGCCCGAGGCGCCCGCCGGCAAGCTCCGGCGCGATCTCGGCTTCCGTGACCTGGTGGTCTACGGGCTGCTGTTCATCGCGCCCATGGCCCCGGTCGGTGTCTTCGGCACCCTGGACGCGAAATCGCACGGCGCCGTCGCGCTGGTGTACATCGTGGCGACGGTGGCGATGGCGTTCACCGCTTTCAGCTACGCGCAGATGGTGCGGGTGGCCCCGCAGGCCGGCTCGGTGTTCGCCTACGCGCGCGTGGGGCTCGGTCGCGGTCCCGGCTTCGTCGCGGGCTGGATGGCGATGCTGGACTACCTGCTGATCCCGGCGGTCGCGTACCTCTTCTCCGGCATCGCCATGAACGCGCTGGTGCCGTCCGTGTCGCGGTGGGTGTGGACGGCGCTCGCGGTGGTGATCACGACCCTGCTGAACCTGTGGGGCGTACGGGCCGCGGCCCGGGTCGGCTTCGCGGTGCTGGCCCTCGAAGTGATCGTCCTGCTGGTGTTCGTGGTGTCGGCGGTCGTGGTGCTCGTACGGGACGGCGCGCAGCGGGACTGGCTGTCGCCGCTGACCGGGGACGGGACGCAGGGCGCGTTCGCGCTGTCCGCGGTGATCGGGGCGGTGTCGATCGCGGTGCTGTCGTATCTGGGCTTCGACGCCATCGCCACGTTCGCGGAGGAGGTCACGGGCGGCTCGGCGAAGGTGGCGCGGGCGGTGCTGTTCTGCCTGGCGTTCACGGGTGTGCTGTTCGTGGCGCAGACCTATCTGGTGGCGCTGCTCGAACCGGTGACGTCGGCGCAGTTGCTCGCCGACCCGGGCAAGCAGGGGTCGGCGTTCTACGACGCGGTGGACGTGTCGGTCGGGGGCTGGCTGCACGACCTGGTGGCGGTGAGCAAGGCGATCGGAGCGGCGTTCGCGGCGCTGGCCGGGCAGGCGGCGGCGGGCCGGCTGCTGTTCGCCATGGCGCGCGACCGGCGGCTGCCGAGGGTGCTGTCGCGTACGGACGGGGGTGTGCCGCGGGTCGCGCTGCTGGTGGCGGCGGTGATCACGCTGGTCGCGGCGGTGTGGGCGGCGAGCCGTGACGACGGCATGGACCATCTCGTCTCGGTGGTCGACATCGGCGCCCTGACGGCGTTCACGCTGCTGCACGCGAGCGTGGTCGGCTATTTCGCGGTGCGCCGCAAGGGCGGGACGGTGAGCTGGTGGCGGCATCTGCTGGTGCCGGTGGTCGGCGCGGCGATCACCATCGCGGTGATCGTGGAGGCGTCGGCGACGGCCCAGGTGGTCGGCGCGATCTGGCTGGCGGTGGGGCTCGTGGTGCTGGCGGTGCAGACGCGCGGCGGGAACGACGGCGACCCGGCCCCGCTCGACGCCACGGCCCCGGGGCGGTGAACTCCGGGGCCCCTGGTCCCCGCCCGTGAACCCCGGGCGGGCGTGAGCCGGGGCGGGGGCCGGGGCGTGCGCGGGGCGGCGATGTCGGTGGCGGCCGCTACGCTCGCGGCATGGCTGCCAATACGTCCCCGGACGCCCCGCTCCCCGTGGGGCAGGTCTCCCGGCTCATCGGGGGGTGGATCGACCGGCTCGGTGCCGTGTGGGTGGAGGGGCAGATCACCCAGCTCTCCCGCAGACCGGGCGCCGGTGTCGTCTTCCTGACGCTGCGCGACCCCTCGTACGACATCTCGATCTCGGTCACCTGCTACCGGCAGGTGTTCGACGCGGTGGCGGACGTGGTGAGCGAGGGCGCGCGCGTGGTCGTGCACGCGAAGCCCGAGTGGTACGCGCCGCGAGGGCAGCTCTCGCTGCGGGCCGCCGAGATCCGGCCGGTGGGCATGGGCGAGCTGCTGGTGCGCCTGGAGCAGTTGAAGAAGTCGCTGGCCGCCGAGGGCCTGTTCGCCGCCGACCGCAAGCGTCCGCTGCCGTTCCTGCCGCAGCTCATCGGCCTGGTGTGCGGGCGCGCGTCGGCCGCCGAGCGCGACGTCCTGGAGAACGCGCGGCACCGCTGGCCCGCCGTCCGCTTCGAGGTGCGCAATGTGCCGGTGCAGGGCGTGCACGCGGTGCCGCAGGTGGTGCAGGCGGTCAAGGAGCTGGACGCGCACGACGAGGTCGATGTGATCGTCGTGGCGCGCGGCGGCGGAAGCGTGGAGGACCTGCTGCCGTTCTCCGACGAGCAGCTGATCCGGGCGGTGGCGGGCTGCCGTACGCCGGTCGTCTCGGCGATCGGGCACGAGCCGGACCAGCCGCTGCTCGACTTCGTGGCCGACCTGCGCGCGTCCACGCCGACGGACGCGGCGAAGAAGGTCGTGCCGGACGTCGGCGAGGAGTACGAGCGGGTGCGCTGGCTGCGGGAGCGGGCGCGGCGCGGTGTCGAGGCGCTGATCGAGCGCGAGGAGCGGGGGCTCGCGGCGGCGCTCGGCCGGCCGTCGATACAGGACCCGCACCGGATGATCGAGGAGCGGGAGCAGCAGGTGAGCGCGCTCGCCGACCGCGGCCGGCGCACGCTCGGGCATCTGCTGGACCGCGCGGAGTCGGAGCTGACGCACACGCTGGCGCGGGTGGTCGCCCTCTCCCCCGCCGCCACGCTGAAGCGCGGGTACGCGGTGCTCCAGCGCCCGGACGGACACGTGGTGCGCGCCCCCGCCGACGCGGAGCCCGGCGCGGAGCTGCGGGCCCGGGTCGCGGAGGGCGAGTTCACCGTACGGGTGACGGAGACCGAGCCTTCGTAGGCGACCGGGGTGGCTCCTCCCGCCCCCGTACCGCATGACCGCATGACCACACGACGACCGCGACCGGCGCGGTGACAGGACGGATGACGATGACGGACACCAAGACGGAGCGGGCGGCCGAGGAGTCGCTCGGGTACGAGCAGGCGCGCGACGAGCTGATCGACGTCGTACGGCGGCTTGAGGCGGGCGGCACCTCGCTGGAGGAGTCGCTGGCGCTGTGGGAGCGCGGCGAGGAGCTGGCGAAGGTCTGCCGCCGCTGGCTGGACGGCGCCCGCGCCCGCCTGGACGCGGCGCTGGCCCAGGAGGACGCGGCGGGTGCGGCGGACACCGAGGAGGAGACGGACGCCGAGGAGGACGACCGGTAGGCGACGCGGGCGGGTGCGCGGGAGCAGTGACGTGACGCAGTGGCGTGGGTCACTCCCACTCTAGTTGAAGCTTCAACCTCATCGGCGTACGCTCATGGAAGCGGTCGGTCCGGGAGGTTCGGACCAGCCTGGCCGCCACGTCGCACCGAGAAGGTTGATCATGTCGCTCGTTCTTGACCCCGCCGCCCAGGACCTGCTGTTCCGTGAGGCCCGCACCGCGAACACCTTCACCGACGAGCCGGTGACCGACGAGCAGATGCAGGCCGTCTACGACCTGATCAAGTTCGGCCCGACCTCGATGAACCAGTCGCCGCTGCGCGTCACCCTCGTGCGCTCCGCCGAGGCCCGCGAGCGCCTGGTGGCCCTCATGGCCGACGGCAACAAGGAGAAGACCGCGAAGGCCCCGCTGGTCGCCATCCTCTCGGCGGACAACGAGTTCCACGAGGAGCTGCCGCAGCTCTTCCCGCACTTCGAGGGCGCCAAGGGCATGTTCGAGGGCATGGGCCGCGAGGCCCGCGAGGGCAGCGCCGCCCTCAACGCCACGCTCCAGGCCGGCTACTTCATCATCGGCCTGCGCGCCGCCGGCCTGGCCGCCGGCCCGATGACCGGCGCCGACCTGGAGGGCATCCGCAAGGAGTTCCTCGACGACGACCACACCCCGCTGATGGTCATCAACATCGGCAAGCCCGGCGAGAACGCCTGGTTCCCGCGCTCCCCGCGCCTAAAGCACGAGCAGGTCGTCACGTCCGTCTGAGCCGCGCCCCGGCCCACCCGGGCCGACCCCCGCGCACACCGAAGGGGCCCCGCCGTCACGGCGGGGCCCCTTCGTCATGCCTGTACGAGAGAGCCCGTCACGCCCGCACGGGAAAGCGTGCGGCGGCGGAGTCCTTCGCGTCGGCGGAGTCCTTGGTCCCGGCGGAGTCCTTCGGGGCCGGGGGCTTCGCCTCCGCGTCGTGCTTCAGCTCCAGCGATTCGGCCATCTTCGTGAGCCCCGCGAGCCCGGCCGTCCCCGTGACCACGGTCGTGGAGCCCTTCTTGCGCAGCACCAGGGCGTCGTACTTCTCGCCCTTGTACGGCTGCCAGGACTCGCCGCCGATCTCCCGCGCGCCGCCGGACTTCTTCGCGCCCTTGCTCGCGTCGGCGATGAAGCGGGTGGGCTTGTCGGTGGACTGCTCGACCGCGACGTACTCGCCGCTCGGGTCGAGGAAGCCCAGGTGCCACGCCTGGTTCTGGGCGCCGTCGTAGCGGACGGACGTCGCCTTCCAGTCCTTGGAGAGCCCCGTGGGCGCGGCCACCGGGTAGGAGGCGGCGCGGCGCGCGGTCAGCAGTTCGACCCGGTAGTCCACGCGCTTGAGCGGCGGCTCCTTGGAATCGTCGTGCGGGATGAACACATAGGCGGCGCCCGCCGCGACGACGCAGACGCCGAGCGAGAGCACCAGGCTGCCGACCGTCTTCTTGCCATTTCTTCCTGCCACGCGCCCATCGTCGCAGGTCGCTTCTGGATCACTGCCGGGAGGTCCGAAAACGTCCCGTCCGGCAGGAACGGCCCCCGCTCATCCGTGGGGTGCCCTGCTCAGATTGTCGGACTGACGATAGAGTTCGACCACAACCCTCATCCGGCCGTCGTCGTATCCCGGTGAACGCCAGAAAACGCCGGAACAGAAAGGTGCGTCTCGATGACCGAGCATCACCAGCTTCCGTCCGAACTCGAGGTCCCCTCCGAGGCCCCGGACCGCAACCTCGCCCTGGAGCTCGTCCGGGTCACCGAGGCCGCGGCGATGGCCGCCGGCCGCTGGGTCGGGCGCGGGGACAAGAACGGGGCGGACGGCGCGGCCGTGCGCGCCATGCGGACCCTCGTCTCGACGGTGTCGATGAACGGCGTGGTCGTCATCGGCGAGGGCGAGAAGGACGAGGCGCCGATGCTGTTCAACGGCGAGCACGTCGGCGACGGGACGGGCGCCGAGTGCGACATCGCCGTCGACCCGATCGACGGCACGACGCTCACCGCGAAGGGCATGCCGAACGCGGTGGCCGTGCTCGCCGCCGCCGACCGGGGCACGATGTTCGACCCGTCGGCCGTGTTCTACATGGACAAGCTGGTCACCGGCCCCGAGGCCGCCGACTACGTGGACATCGACGCGCCGGTGTCGGTCAACATCCGCCGGGTGGCCAAGGCCAAGCGCGCCACCCCCGAGGACGTCACCGTCGTGCTGCTGGACCGGCCGCGCCACGAGGGCATCATCAAGGAGATCCGGGAGACCGGCGCCCGGATCAAGCTCATCTCGGACGGCGACGTCGCCGGTTCGATCCTGGCCGTGCGCGAGGGCAGCGGCGTCGACATGCTGCTCGGCATCGGCGGCACCCCCGAGGGCATCATCTCGGCCTGCGCGATCAAGTGCCTGGGCGGCGTGATCCAGGGCAAGCTGTGGCCGAAGGACGAGCAGGAGCGGCAGCGGGCGCTGGACGCCGGGCACGACCTGGACCGCGTCCTGTCGACGAACGACCTGGTCTCCGGGGACAACGTGTTCTTCGTGGCGACCGGCATCACCGACGGCGAGCTGCTGCGCGGGGTGCGCTACCGCCCCGAGACGGCCACCACGTCGTCCCTCGTGATGCGCTCGAAGTCCGGCACGATCCGGCAGATCGACTCGGAGCACCGGCTGAGCAAGCTGCGCGCGTACAGCGCGATCGACTTCGACCGCGCGAAGTGAGCGCGAGCCCGGCATGATCCGAAGGACAGGCCCGAGGGCGCCCCGTGACGCGGGGCGCCCTCGGTGTCGTCGGGGTGGGCCGGCGGGTCAGCCGGCCGCGGCTATCGCGCGCGCCGCCTGCTTGAGCTCGACCTCGCGGCGCCGGCGGCGGGCGAGCACCACGCGGCGCTCCGCGGCCGTCAGACCGCCCCACACGCCGTACGGCTCGGGCTGGAGCAGGGCGTGCTCGCGGCACTCCACCATCACCGGGCAGCGGGCGCAGACCCGCTTCGCGGCCTCCTCGCGGGCGAGGCGCGCGGCCGTCGGCTCCTTGGACGGCGCGAAGAACAGGCCCGCCTCGTCGCGCCTGCACACGGCTTCCGTGTGCCATGGCGCGTCCTGGTCCCGGTCCCCCACTGGCACGCGCTGCTGCGGAACGGCGGAGACCTGCAGGGACTGATGCGGCGGATGCAGCACGGTCTACTCCTGACGACGGCGTACGACGGCTTTCGCGAGCGAGAGACGATGCAGCAACCTCTACCCGCTGTGTCGGCGCCTATGCACTGAGTTCCGAGCGTGGAAGTTCCCGAGCGCATACGGGAGTTCGGCCCGGGCCGGCCGGGACGGGCGGGTCAGTCGAGGTGCTTGCGCATGTGCTTGGAGACGGCGCGGCCCACGTACTTGTGCAGATCCGCGACAAGCTTGCCGCGCCGGGGCCTGGCCTCGACGCTGCCGAGGACGGCGGCGCCCTCCACGTGCACGACGGGCGCGTCGGGGTCCGCCGCGTCCAGCGTGTCGACCTCGAAGCTGCCGAGGACGCCGCCGCCGGTGCCGCGCAGCGACACGTTCTCCGGGACGCGGACGGTGACGCTGCCGAAGACGGAGACCGCCTTGATGTGGACCTCGGGGTATTCGAAGATCGCCTCGCTGAGATCGATCTCCACGCTGCCGAACACGGCGACGGCCTGGGTGCGCCGGCCCACCCGCCAGCGGCCACGGCGGACGCTGGCGCTGAAGACGGCCACGAGGTTCTCGGCGGGCGGCAGCGGATAGGGGCCGGGCGCGGCGGCCGGGCGCGGGGCGGCGGCGCGGGGGCGCTCGGTGTGCGGTCCCGGCAGGTCCCGTACGAAGGGTTCCAGCTCGCCGACGGTCTTGGCGCGGTAGACGCCGTCGACGCGCTCGGCGTGCTCCTCGGGGTCGAGCCGCCCCTGAGCGAGCGCCTCCCGCAGGATGTCGGCGACGCGGTCGCGGTCGGCGTCGGAGGCGCGCAGGTCGGTCGGTTCGGCCGGGGCGGCGCCGCTCTGGGGGCGCTTGTCGAGGTCCACGGCAGCAGCGTACCCAGACGCGATAGAACGCGACCAGGGAGCGAACGCGACAGGTGCGCGCGAACTGAGCCTTACCTCACAGGTGCGGCGGGTGCGTCAGGTTCTACGCTGGTTGGCGCTGCCAACGGATGCCAGCTACACCTGCCGAAAGAGGAATGGGCGAGATGCCTGAGTTCGCGTACACCGATCTGCTCCCCCAGGGCGAGGACACCACCCCGTACCGCCTGGTGACCTCGGAGGGCGTCTCCACGGTCGAGGGGCCGGACGGGCGCACGTTCCTCAAGGTCGAGCCGGAGGCGCTGCGCAAGCTGGCCGAGGAGGCCATCCACGACATCCAGCACTACCTGCGCCCGGCGCACCTCGCGCAGCTCCGGCGGATCGTGGACGACCCGGAGGCGTCGTCCAACGACAAGTTCGTGGCGCTCGACCTGCTGAAGAACGCGAACATCGCGGCGGCCGGTGTGCTGCCGATGTGCCAGGACACGGGCACGGCGATCGTCATGGGCAAGCGCGGGCAGAACGTGCTGACGGCCGGCGAGGACGAGAAGTCGCTGTCCAAGGGCATCTACGACGCCTACCAGAACCTGAACCTGCGCTACTCGCAGATGGCCCCGCTGACCATGTGGGACGAGAAGAACACCGGCTCGAACCTGCCGGCGCAGATCGAGCTGTACGCGACGGACGGCGGCGCCTACAAGTTCCTGTTCATGGCGAAGGGCGGCGGCAGCGCCAACAAGTCGTTCCTGTACCAGGAGACGAAGGCCGTCCTGAACGAGTCCTCCATGATGAAGTTCCTGGAGGAGAAGATCCGTTCGCTCGGCACGGCCGCCTGCCCGCCGTACCACCTGGCGATCGTCGTCGGCGGGACGAGCGCCGAGTACGCGCTGAAGACCGCGAAGTACGCCTCCGCGCACTACCTGGACGAGATCCCGGCCGAGGGCAGCGAGCTGGGCCACGGCTTCCGGGACAAGGAGCTGGAGGAGAAGGTCTTCGAGCTGACGCAGAAGATCGGTATCGGCGCGCAGTTCGGCGGCAAGTACTTCTGCCACGACGTGCGTGTGGTGCGGCTGCCCCGGCACGGCGCGTCCTGCCCGGTGGCCATCGCCGTGTCCTGCTCGGCGGACCGCCAGGCCGTCGCCAAGATCACCGCCGAGGGCGTCTTCCTGGAGCAGCTGGAGACGGACCCGGCGCGCTTCCTGCCGGAGACGACCGACGAGCACCTGTCCGACGAGGACGTGGTGCGGATCGACCTGAACCGGCCGATGGACGACATCCTCGCCGAGCTGACCAAGTACCCGGTGAAGACCCGTCTCTCGCTGACCGGCCCGCTGGTCGTGGCCCGTGACATCGCGCACGCCAAGATCAAGGAACGTCTTGACGCGGGCGAGGAGATGCCGCAGTACCTGAAGGACCACCCGGTGTACTACGCGGGCCCGGCGAAGACGCCCGAGGGGTACGCGTCGGGGTCGTTCGGCCCGACGACGGCCGGCCGCATGGACTCGTACGTGGAGCAGTTCCAGGCGGCGGGCGGCTCGAAGGTGATGCTGGCGAAGGGCAACCGCTCGCAGCAGGTCACCGACGCCTGCGACGCGCACGGCGGCTTCTACCTCGGCTCGATCGGCGGCCCGGCGGCGCGGCTCGCGCAGGACTGCATCAAGAAGGTCGAGGTCGTCGAGTACGAGGAGCTGGGCATGGAGGCGGTGTGGAAGATCGAGGTCGAGGACTTCCCCGCGTTCATCGTCGTGGACGACAAGGGCAACGACTTCTTCCAGAACCCGGCGCCCGAGCCGACGTTCACGCACATCCCGGTGCGCGGCCCGGGCCTGTGAGCCGCTAGGGCGTGGACGGCCCCGCTCACCTCCGGGTGGGCGGGGCCGTCCGGCTTGGTGCGGGCGGGTCAGCCGGTGAAGTTCTGGCCGGCGGAGCCGTCGCAGGTCTGGAGGCGGACCGGTTCGCGGGCCGCCGCGTGGGTCAGGCACAGGGTGGTGGCGGAGGCGGGCCGGATGGTCTGCCCGGTGCGGACGAACTTCTGGTTGGCGCCGCCGTGGCAGTTCCACAGGTTGAGGGCGGTGCCGGCCTTGTAGGCGCTGCCGGGCACGTCGAGGCAGCGGTCCTGGGTGAGCCCGGTGATCAGGGTCTGGCGCGCGGTGTCGTACCACCACGTCTGGTTACGGGTGCCCGCGCAGTCCCAGCCGAGGACGCGGGTGCCGTTGGCGCTGTTGGAGCTGTCGGCGTCGAGGCAGTTGCCGGTCGCGGCGTTCTTGAGCGGCCGGTAGACGTCGTCCCAGGCGAGCGGGAACAGGGTGGGCTTGCCGGCCGAGTCGACGTCGGCGCAACTGGCTTCCTTCAGGCCCGAGGCGTAGAGCTGGGTCAGGCAGGACGCGAAGGCGGCGTGGCCCCGGGTGTTGGGGTGGAAGGACTGGCGCACGGAGTTCTCGTCGGGCAGGCCCGGCTTGGTGACGTCGATGAACAGGCCGCGCGCCCACGGGTCCTCGCTGCACACCTCGTGGCCCTGGAAGAGGCGCGAGTTGTCGAGGAAGGTGACGCCGGTGTCCTGGGCGGCCTTGCGCATGCCGCGCTCGAAGGCGGGGACGGCGACGTTGCGGCCCCAGGCGGTGTCGGAGTCGTAGCCCATGCCGCCGCAGACGAGCTTGCCGGGGAAGTTCGGGTTGTCGCGGAAGTCGGGGCCGATGGGGCTCGGGTAGCCCATGAGGACGAGCTTGTAGTCGCCGTCGGCGTATCCGGCGCCGCGCATGGTGGTGCGCAGGTCGCGGACGGTCTGCTCGACCTTGGGCACGAGCGCGTCCACGCGGGCCTGCCAGCCCGGCGCGTACTTGGACTCGCAGGGGCCCTGGGAGAGCAGATAGCGCTCGACGCAGTCGGTCATGACCGGGCCGAACTGGAGGTCGTCGTTGGCGCCCGCGACGAGCAGCACCATCTTGACCTTGGTGTTGCGGGCCTTCACGGCGAGGTTGTCGCTCTGGACGAGTTCGTCGGCGTACTGCTTGCTGCCGCCGATCTTGATGTTTCCGGTGTAGGCGCCGGAGCAGGCGACGTTGTACGTGACGTCGGCGGCGATGCCGGTGTGGTGGATGGCGGAGTCGGGAGAGCGGTGGCACCAGTTGTCGGGGCCGTTGGTGGGGGACTCGTAGGTGCCGACGCCCTCGCCGGAGATCTCGCTGTCGCCGAGCGAGACGAGCGAGGACTTGCGGTCGGCGAGCGGGCGCTCGGCGGGGTCGCCGTAGAGCTTGGTGGCCTCGGCGGCGCGGATCTTCTCCAGGTCGGGCGGGAGGGGGGTGCTCGCGGTGACCCCGGCGGTCGCGGGCTGGGCCGCGCTCACGGTGGGGGCCGCGAACCCGAGTACGGCGGCTGTCATCGCGACAGCGGCGGCCGTACAGCGGATTCTGGGTCTGGTGCGTTGCATGACGCCTCCCCGGCTTCGGTGTTACCCGAGGTATTTACTGGTGGGTAGGCGCGTTGGGAATAGCCAGAACAAGACAACTGCTCAACTTTTAGCGGCCCGCAGGCACAGTTCACGGCAATTCGGAGGTTTCGCGGCGATGACGAACGACGACACCACGTACCGGATCGAACACGACTCCATGGGCGAGGTACGCGTCCCGGCCGACGCCAAGTGGCGCGCGCAGACCCAGCGGGCCGTGGAGAACTTCCCCGTCTCCGGCCAGCGCCTGGAGCGCGCCCACATCGAGGCCCTGGCCCGCGTCAAGGGCGCCGCCGCCCGGGTCAACGCGCGGCTCGGCGTGCTCGACGAGGACATCGCGCGGGCCATCGCGGAGGCGGCGGACGAGGTCGCGGAGGGCCGCTGGGACGACCAGTTCCCCGTGGACGTCTTCCAGACCGGCTCGGGCACGTCCTCCAACATGAACACCAACGAGGTGCTGGCGACCCTCGCCACCGAGCGCCTCGGCCGCGACGTCCACCCCAACGACCATGTCAACGCCTCCCAGTCCTCCAACGACGTCTTCCCCTCCTCGATCCACATCGCGGCGACGGCCGCCGTCACCCAGGACCTCATCCCGGCCCTGGACCATCTGGCCGAGGCGCTCGAGCGCAAGGCGGCCGAGTTCGCGGACGTGGTCAAGGCGGGCCGTACGCATCTGATGGACGCGACCCCGGTCACGCTCGGGCAGGAGTTCGGCGGGTACGCGGCCCAGATCCGGTACGGCGTCGAACGGCTGAACGCCTCGCTGCCCCGGCTCGCAGAACTCCCCCTCGGCGGCACGGCCGTCGGCACCGGCATCAACACGCCGCCCGGGTTCTCCGCCGCCGTCATCGCCGAGGTCGCCCGCGTCACCGGGCTGCCGCTGACCGAGGCCCGCGACCACTTCGAGGCGCAGGGCGCGCGGGACGGCATCGTCGAGACCAGCGGGCAGCTGCGGACCATCGCGGTCGGCCTCACCAAGATCGCCAACGATCTGCGGTGGGCCGCGTCGGGGCCGCGCACCGGACTGGCCGAAATCAACCTGCCCGACCTCCAGCCCGGGTCCTCGATCATGCCGGGCAAGGTCAACCCGGTCGTCCCCGAGGCGACGCTCATGGTCGCGGCGCAGGTCATCGGCAACGACGCGACGGTGGCGACGGCGGGGGCCGCCGGGAACTTCGAGCTGAACGTGATGCTTCCGGTCATCGCCAAGAACGTCCTGGAGTCGATCAGGCTCCTCGCCAACGTCTCCCGGCTGCTCGCCGACCGGACGGTGGACGGGATCACCGCGAACCGGGAGCGGGCGCGGGAGTACGCGGAGTCCTCGCCGTCCATCGTGACGCCGCTCAACAAGTACATCGGGTACGAGGAGGCCGCGCGGGTCGCCAAGAAGGCGCTGGCCGAGCGGAAGACCATCCGGGAGGTTGTGCTGGAGGGCGGCTACGTGGAGCGGGGCGCCCTGACGGAACCCCAGTTGGACGATGCCCTGAACGTCCTCAACATGACCCACCCCTGACGCTCCGCTGGGAAAGGGACGCTGAGGTCAGCCTCCTCAGAGGCCCAACGCCGCTGCCACTTGAAGGCACGCTGAGACCAGCCCCGCCAGGGGCGCGGGGAACTGCGCGAGAAGCCCCACCGGGGCTGAACTGGACGTACAACATCAACGCACCCGGCGCTGGGTGCCGCCTTGCCCACCCGTGCCGCCCCAGGCGGCAGACTGCCCAAGGCGGCGGGGGCGCCGAAGAAGTGCCGGCGCTGGCAGCCCCGCCAGGGGCGCGGGGAACTGCGCGAGCGGCCACGACGCACCCGGCACTCTGGGGCGCTGCCCCAGCCCCCGCTCCTCAAGCGCCGGAGGGGCTGGGAGTTGGGGCCGAGGCCAACCCCGGGAACCCGGATCTAAGATCTGGCGCATGACCGATGACACCGGTGGGGGGCGCTGGGCACCCGGGGACCGGATTCTGTGGCGGTACCGCGCCAACGCCCACCCCGGCTTCCACATCTGCCGCCCCGTGACGGTCGTCCAGGACACCCCCGACCTCCTGGCCGCCTGGCTGGCCCCCGGCACGGAATGCGTACGCCCCGTCCTGGCCGACGGCACACCCCCGCACCGCGAACCCCTGGCCACCCGCTACACCCGCCCCCGCACCCTCGCCAGAGGCCACTGGTCAGGCACCGGCGTCCTGAAACTGGCCCGCCCGGGCGAGCCCTGGTCCGTATGGCTGTTCTGGGAGCAGGACTGGACCTTCCGCAACTGGTACGTGAACCTGGAAGCACCCCGCGCCCGCTGGTCCGGCGGCGTGGACTCCGAGGACCACTTCCTCGACCTGTCCGTCCACCCGGACCGCGACTGGCGCTGGCACGACGAGGACGAGTTCGCGCAGGCCCAGGCCGACGGCCTGATGAGTGCGGAGCAGGCCGCCGGGGTACGCGAGGCGGGACGCCGGGCGGTCGCGGCGATCGAGGCGTGGGGCCACCCGTTCGCGGACGGCTGGGAGCACTGGCGCCCCGACCCGGCGTGGCCGGTCCCGCCGCTCACGGAGGACTGGGACCGTACGCCCGCGCACGTGTCCTCATGAGACCCTTGATGCGCCCCCAGGGGGGAACCGTAGGATCTTCCTCCGCACGTGGGAACAGGGGCGCGTCGGGTCGCACGGGAAGCACCACGGGCGACGACGCCTGGCGCGCGCGCCAGGCCCGGCACCATGTCGACGAGGGCCATCGAGGGGCGGCAAGACCGTGAACGTGGGTGGAGCGGACAGGACGGACCGGTCGGTCGGTCCGCAGGGACCGGACAGGTCGGGACAGGCCGCCGCGTTCGACGCGATCGGCGCGCGCTACGACGAGGCGTTCCCGCACAAGGAGGGCCAACTCGCCGCCGTACAAAGGCTCCTGGAGGAGCTGGAGCCCGGCTCCCGGGTCCTCGACGTGGGCTGCGGCACGGGCGTGCCCACGGCGCGCCAGCTCGTCGAGGCGGGCCACGGCGTGGTCGGCGTCGATCTGTCCGCCGGCATGCTGGAGCTGGCCCGGAAGAACGTGCCGGGAGCCGAGTTCCGGCAGGGCGACGTCACCGCGCTCACCGCCGAAGGGCCGGACGGCCTGGGGACGTTCGACGCGGTGACCTGTTTCTTCACGCTGCTCATGCTGGGCCGCGACGAGATCCCCGGCGCGCTGCGGCGGCTGCACGCCCTGCTGCGCCCCGGTGGCCGATTGGCGCTGTCCATGGTCGAGGCGGACCTCGACGACACGGAGATCCCGTTCCTCGGGCACACGATCCGGGTATCGGGATTCCTGCGGGACGAACTGCACCAGGTCGTACGCGATACGGGCTTCGAGATCACCGGGGCGGAGACGTACGCGTACGCTCCCGCCAGCACGGACGCCCCACCCGAGCACCAACTGTTCCTCAACTGCCGACGCACTGGTCAGTGACACGGCGCGCAGCCCCGGACGGACGGAATCGACACGCGTGACGGAGCAACCGGCCTCGTATCGAGGCTCCTACGAAGGCGGCCACCACGGCACGGCGGCGGCTCGCCCCGCCGACCCCCGCGGGGCGCTCCGGCGTGCCCCGCAGGACGACCCGGCGGGCGCCACGCCCTCCGGCTTACCGGAACAGCCGCGCCGGCCCGCACCGCCGTCGGCCGCGGCCTCCTCGGCGTCATCCCCGTCCCCGTCGTCGGCGTCGTCCCCGTCGTCCCCGGCCTCGGACGCCCCGGCGGGTCCGCCGGGCGGCCAGGACCCCGCCGACGCCGAGCACTCCCAGCCCGAGGCGCCCTCCCCCGAGCCGGTGCGCCCCGCGGGCCCGCCGGACGGCACCGAGCGCCGCTCCGGCCTTCCGCGCCCCGCGGGTCAGCCGGCCGCGATGCGCCGCGACGGCGACCGGCTGCGGTTCGTGGGCGCCGCCACCCGGCGCATCGCGCGCGGCATGGACCTCGACGAGATCGTCATGGGGCTGTGCCGGGCGACCGTGCCCACGTTCTCCGACGCGATCCTCGTCTATCTGCGGGAGCCGCTGCCCGTGGGCGACGAGCGGCCCACAGGACCGATGGTGCTGCGGCTGCGCCGCTCGGACCGCATCCCCGACGCCGTGGACGACACCGAGACCGACAGCGGCCCGGGACCCGCGCCCGCGCCGGCCGCGCAGGCCGAACTGGCGGCGGGCTGCGAGGAATTGTGCGAGGTCCGCCTCGGCGGCGCGCTCGCCGAGGTGCTGCGCGGGGTGCGCCCGGTGTTCGCGGACGCCCCGGCCGCGCAGGGCGCGCTGCCCGAACTGCTGGGCGGGCAGCGGTCGTTGCCCACCGGCCGGCGCGCGATTCTCGCGCCGCTGCGCGGCAGGCGCCGGGTGATCGGCGCGGCCGTGTTCCTGCGCCGCCCGGACCGGCCCGCGTTCGACGCCGACGACCTGCTGGTCGCCGGGCAGCTCGCCACGCACAGCGCCCTCGGTATCGACAAGGCCGTCCTGTACGGGCGCGAGGCGTACATCGCGGACGAGTTGCAGCGGACCATGCTGCCCGAGACGCTGCCCCGCCCGACCGGGGTGCGGCTCGCCTCGCGCTATCTGCCCGCGGCGGAGACGGCGCGGGTCGGCGGCGACTGGTACGACGCGATCCCGCTGCCGGGCAGCCGGGTCGCCCTCGTCGTCGGCGACGTCATGGGCCACTCCATGACCTCGGCGGCGATCATGGGCCAGCTCCGGACGACCGCGCAGACGCTCGCCGGGCTCGACCTGCCGCCGCAGGAGGTCCTGCACCACCTCGACGAGCAGGCGCAGCGGCTCGGCACGGACCGCATGGCGACCTGCCTGTACGCGGTCTACGACCCGGTCTCGCACCGCATCACCATCGCCAACGCCGGCCACCCGCCGCCCGTACTGCTGCACCTGGGCGGCCGGGCCGAGGTGCTGCGGGTGCCGCCGGGCGCGCCGATCGGCGTGGGCGGTGTCGACTTCGAGGCCGTCGAGCTGGACGCGCCGGCCGGGGCGACGCTGCTGCTTTACACGGACGGGCTGGTGGAGTCGCGGCTGCGGGACGTGTGGACCGGCATAGAGCAGTTGCGTGAACGGCTGGCGGCGACCGCCCAGTTGACCGGCCCGGACCATCCGCCGCCGCTGGAGGCGCTCTGCGACGACGTGCTCGACATGCTGGGCCCCGGCGACCGGGACGACGACATCGCGCTGCTCGCCGCCCGCTTCGACGGGATCGCGCCGAGCGATGTCGCGTACTGGTTCCTCGACCCGGACGACGCGGCTCCCGGCCGGGCCCGGCGCCTGGCCCGCAGCGCGCTCGCCCGCTGGGGCCTCGAGGAGCTGTCGGACTCGGTGGAGCTGCTGGTCAGCGAGGTCGTCACCAACGCCGTACGGTACGCGTCGCGGCCGGTGACGCTGCGGCTGCTGCGGACGGACGTGCTGCGCTGCGAGGTCGGGGACGACGTGCCGCAGTTGCCGCGGCTGCGGCAGGCGCGCGCCACCGACGAGGGCGGGCGCGGCCTGTTCCTGGTGAACCGGCTGGCCCGGCGATGGGGCGCGACGCGCCTGTCGACGGGCAAGGTCGTCTGGTTCGAGCTGGCCCGCCCCGCAGGGGGCTGACGGGCCGCCGCCACGCGAGCGGGGCGCCACCGGGGGTCGGTCCCCGGTGGCGCCCCGCTCGCGTGGTGCCGGTCAGTTCGGCGTGGTGCCGGTCAGTTCCGCGCGCCGTTCTCCGCGTTGCCCGCCGGGTCGACCGGGTCGACGGGCACCCCGTCGCTCGGGCCGCCGGTGTCGGTGGGCCGGGTGGGCGGCGTGGACGGCGGCGTCGTCGTCGGCGTCTCGCTGGTGGGCGTACGGCTCGGCGTCGTCGGGGTGGTCGGCGGCGTCGAGGACGGCGTCTCGCTCGGCGTGATCGTCTCGGACGGCTCGTCGGACGGCGTCTGCGTCGGCGGCTGCGAGGTCGGCTGCACGCCCGCGCCCATCTCGGTGTCGAGGTCGAACTTGCTGTTGGCGGCGGCCGTGGCGAACGTGTACTGCGCCCAGATCCGGGCCGGGAAGCTGCCGCCGTCCACGCGGGGCAGGCCGCCGGCGCCGCGCATCGAGACGTGCGCGCCCTTCTCGGCGCCGCTCGCACCCTCACCGAACAGGCCGACCGAGGTGACCAGGTCCGGGGTGTAGCCGGTGAACCAGGCCGACTTGTTGTCGTCGGAGGTACCGGTCTTGCCCGCGACCTGCTGACCGTCGCGGGCCGGGTTGTCGCGGACCGACTTCTGGGCCGTACCGTCGTCGACCACGCCGGTGAGCACGGAGGTGACGGAGTCGGCGGCGGCGCGGCTGATGACCTGCTCGCCGATGGCGTTCGGCAGCTTCAGCTTCTCGCCCTGCTTGGACACGGACTTCACGATCTGCGGGGTGACCAGCTTGCCGTGGTGGTCGAGGGTGGCGTAGACGCCGGCCATCTCCAGGGGGCTCGCGCCCATCGTGCCGAGGGTCTGGGCGTAGAACGGCTTGAGGTCGGCGCTGTCCATGCCGAGCTTCTTGGCCGTCTCCATCACCTGGTCCATGCCGACGTCGGCGCCCATCTGCGCGAAGACGGAGTTGATCGACTTGTTCATCGCGGTCTGCACGGTGACCGGGCCGTAGCTGTGGCGGTCCTCGTTGGGCGGCGCGAAGCCGACCTTCTTGCCGTCGGCGACGACCTGCCTGCGGCTCGTGCCGTCGTAGATCGTGTCGGCGTCGATGGACTGCCCGCTCTGCGTCTTCGCGTTGGACTCCAGGGCCGCCGCGAGGATCAGCGGCTTGAAGGTGGAGGCGGGCTGGTAGTCGGTGCGCGTCGCGTTGTTCTGCCAGTGCTTGGTCAGGCCCTCGCCGCCGTACAGGGCGAGCACCTTGCCGCTCTTGGGCGCCACGGAGACGGCGCCGGCCTGCACGACCGCGTCCGCCTTGTTGCGCTTGCGGTCGAGGTGGTCGCTGAGCTGCTCCTTGACCGACTTCTCCAGCTGCTTCTGCTTCTTGCGGTCGATGTTGAGGGTGATCGTGTAGCCGCCCGCGTCGAACTGGGCGTCGGAGAGGTTCAGCTGCTTCTTGACCTCCGCCTTGGCGGCCTCGAAGAGATAGCCCTCCTGGCCCTTGAGCCCGGCGGCGGCCTTCGGCTCGCGCGGCGTCGGGAACGTCAGGCCCGCGCGCTCGCTCGCGCCGAGCCAGTGCTTCTCGACCATGTTGTCCAGTACGTAGTTCCAGCGGGCCTTGACCAGCCGCTTGCCGGTGTCCGTCGCGTTGGCCCAGTCGTACTGGTTCGGCGCCTGGAGGAGCGCGGCGAGGTAGGCGCCCTGGGAGACGCTCAGCCGGGAGGCGTCCTTGCCGTAGTACGCCTGGGCGGCGGCCTGGATGCCCCAGGAGCCGCGGCCGTAGAAGCTGGTGTTGATGTAGCCCGCGAGAATGTCGTCCTTGGACTTCTTGCGGTCCACCTTCAGCGAGATGACCAGTTCCTTCAGCTTGCGCGAGACGGTCTGGTCCTGCGTGAGGTAGTAGTTCTTGACGTACTGCTGGGTGATCGTCGAGCCGCCCTGCTTGCCCTTGCCGGTGAGCGTGTTGAGCACGCCGCGCGCGGTGCCGCGCAGGTCGATGCCCTTGTCCTGGTAGAACGACTTGTTCTCGGCGGCGACGAAGGTGTGCTGGACGGGCTTGGGTATCTCGGACAGATCGACGATCTCGCGGTTGACCTGGCCGGTACGGGCCATGGTCGAGCCGTCGCTGTACTTGTAGACGTTGCTCTGGAGCTCGGCTTCCGGGTTGCCCTCGGGGATGTCGATCACCATGTACAGCACGACGAACGCGCCCATGATCAGCAGTACGACCCCGAAGAAGGCACCCAGCAGCTTCTTCCAGGTGAAGAAGCGGCGTATGCCCGACGGCCGCGACGCGCGCCTGCGCGCCATTCTTGCTTCCGCTCGGCCCATGACCTCAGTTGCTCCGCTTCTCGCTTCGACCATTTCGCCGTACGCCGGACGACGTACTCACCGTGCTCACTGTGCTCACTCGTGCTCACCCGTGGCGAATCAGCTCCGATCAGCTCATGAAGCTAACACCGTCACTTAAGGCAAAACCCTGCCGTTCCGGGCATTTCCGGACGTGACAATCAGCACCTGCCCCATGGGAACCGACGATCCAGGGAGGCGGATGGTTGCCAGGGGCGTCAAAGTGATATCACTTTGATAGAGCAGGTTCGGGCCACTGGAGGCACGAACCGCCAGTTCACAGAGACGGGGACCGAAATGACCGAGACGGACACCACATCCGCGGACACCGCACCTGACGTACCGGCGATGCCGAAGGCGCGCGTGCGCGAGTTCACGGCCCACAGCATCGGTGGCGGGCTCGCCCTGCTGCTCGGGCTGATCGGCCTGCTGGCGGGCGTCGCGCTGGTCGGCATCGGCTCGACCTCCTCCGCCGGCGACGCGGCCAAGGCAGCGCTCGTCGTGTGCGGGATCCTCCTCGGGATCGCCTCGCTGTTCGCCATGGGCGGGCTGAACATGGTGGCGCCCGGCGAGGCGCGGGTCGTGCAGCTGTTCGGCCGCTACCGGGGCACGATCCGCGAGGACGGGCTGCGCTGGGTCAACCCGCTGACCAGCCGCACCAAGGTCTCCACGCGCGTACGCAACCACGAGACCGCCGTCCTCAAGGTCAACGACGCCTACGGCAACCCGATCGAGCTGGCCGCCGTCGTCGTCTGGAAGGTCGAGGACACCGCGCAGGCGACATTCGAGGTGGACGACTTCCTGGAGTTCGTCTCCACGCAGACCGAGGCGGCCGTACGGCACATCGCCATCGAGTACCCCTACGACGCGCACGACGAGGAGGGCCTGTCGCTGCGCGGCAACGCGGAGGAGATCACCGAGAAGCTCGCCGTCGAGCTGCACGCGCGCGTGGAGGCGGCCGGCGTGCAGATCATCGAGTCCCGCTTCACGCACCTCGCGTACGCGCCCGAGATCGCCTCGGCGATGCTTCAGCGGCAGCAGGCGGGGGCGGTCGTCGCCGCGCGGCGGCAGATCGTGGACGGGGCCGTCGGCATGGTCGAGGACGCGCTCACCCGGATCACCGAGGAGGGGTTCGTCGCGCTGGACGAGGAGCGCAAGGCCGTCATGGTCAGCAATCTGCTCGTCGTCCTGTGCGGGGATCGTGCGGCGCAGCCGGTGGTCAACACGGGGACGCTCTACCAGTGACGCCGGCGTCGCGGCCGCGTAAGCAGGTCTTGTTGCGGCTTGATCCCTCGGTGTACGAGGCGGTTGCTCGGTGGGCCGGGGAGGATCTGCGGTCCGCCAACGCGCAGATCGAGTTCCTGCTGCGCAGGGCGCTCACCGAGGCGGGCCGCCTCCCCTCCGACGCGGGTCCGCTCCCGCGCCGAGGCCGCCCCCCGGCTCCGCCGCCCAACGAGAACTGACCTCCCCTACTTCTCCGGCGCCGCTAGGTAGGTGGGTGGGTGGTCCCGCCCGGTGGACATCCTCGGCTTTCGTCGTGGCCGCTCGCGCAGTTCCCCGCGCCCCTTCGGTGCGCACTTCGTGCGCTACCTCCATCCGGGGAGGCAGGGGCGAAGCCCCGCCTCCGGGGACTACCGGGGGAGGCTGGGGCGTAGCCCCGCCTCCAGGGGCGCGGGGAACTGCGCGACCAGCCCGCCACCGGCCGAAAGATGACCACCCGCCCCAGGGGGCAGCGCCCCGTCAGGGGCGCGGGGAACTGCGCGAGAAGCCCCACCCACCCGAGGGCGGAGAACCGCACCCAAAGGCGCCCCTCGGGGCTTATACACCCCGGGTATACAGCGCGGGTATACACGCCGTGTACAGTGGCCGCCATGTCCATCGGCCACACCCTCCTCGGCTTGCTCGAATCCGGCCCCCGCCACGGATACGACCTCAAGCGCACCTTCGACGAAACCTTCGGTCACGACAAGCCGCTGCACTACGGGCAGGTCTACTCGACCATGTCCCGCCTCCTGAAGAACGGCCTCGTCGAGGTCGACGGCATAGAGGCGGGCGACGGCCCCGAACGCAAGCGGTACGCCATCACCGAGGCCGGCATCACCGACGTACAGCAGTGGCTGGCGACCCCGGAGAAGCCGGAGCCGTACCTGCAGTCCACGCTCTACACGAAGGTCGTCCTCGCGCTGCTGACCGAGCGCGACGCGGCCGAACTGCTCGACGTGCAGCGCGCCGAACACCTGCGGATGATGCGCATCCTGACCGACCGCAAGCGCAAGGGCGACCTCGCCGACCAGCTCATCTGCGACCACGCCCTGTTCCACCTCGAAGCGGACCTGCGCTGGCTGGAACTGGCCGCCGCCCGCCTCGACCGGCTCGCCGCGGAGGTGCGCCCCTCATGATTCCCGCCGGTTCCCTGCTGACCGCCCGCGATCTGCGCAAGTCCTACGGGCCCACGCCCGCGCTCGACGGCGCGTCGTTCACCATCCACGCCGGCGAGGTCGTCGCCGTCATGGGCCCCTCGGGCTCGGGCAAGTCGACCCTGCTGCACTGCCTCGCCGGGATCGTCACTCCGGACGCGGGCACGATCACGTACGACGGGCGCGACCTGACGGCGATGTCGGACGCCGAGCGCAGCGCGCTGCGCCGCACGGAGTTCGGCTTCGTGTTCCAGTTCGGCCAGCTCGTCCCCGAGCTGACCTGCGTCGAGAACGTGGCGCTCCCGCTGCGCCTGACCGGCGTCAAGCGCAAGGACGCCGAGCGCCGGGCGCTGCTGTGCCTGGAGAAGCTGGAGGTCGAGGGGCTCGCCCGCAAGCGCCCCGGCGAGGTCTCCGGCGGCCAGGGCCAGCGCGTGGCCGTGGCCCGTTCGCTGGTCACGAACCCGCGCGTGCTGTTCGCCGACGAGCCGACCGGCGCGCTCGACTCGCTCAACGGCGAGCGCGTGATGGAGCTGCTCACCGAGGCGGCCAGGGGCGCGGGCACCGCCGTCGTCCTCGTCACGCACGAGACCCGGGTCGCCGCCTACTCCGACCGCGAGATCGTCGTCCGCGACGGGCGCGCGCGGGACATGGAGCCGGCCCGATGACCCTCCTCGACGACCGCGCGAGCGCCGCCCCGCGCGCCCAGGCCCCGGAGACGAGCGGGGCCCGGGCCCGGCTGCGCGACCTCGCGCTCGGCCTGCGCTTCGCCGCGTCCGGGGGCCGCGAGGGCTGGATACGTACGCTGCTGACCGCGGTCGGCGTCGGCCTCGGCGTGGCGCTGCTGCTCGGCGCGGCGTCCGTGCCGGACTTCCTGGCGCACCGCGACGACCGCGCGACGGCCCGCATGGCCCCCGAGGGCTCCCTCGCGCGGGCCACCGACCGGACCGTCGTCTACGCGGACGGCTCCTCCGACTACCGCGACAAGTCCGTGGGCGGCTACCTGCTGCGCGCGGAGGGCGCCCATCCGGTGCTGCCGCCGGGCGTCGACACCTTCCCCCGCCCCGGCGAGATGATCGTCTCGCCCGCGCTGAAGAAGCTCCTCGACTCCGACGAGGGCAAGCTGCTGCGCGAGCGCTACGACTACGAAATCGTGGGCACGATCGGCGAGTCCGGCCTGACCGACCCGTTCGACCTGTACATGTACGCGGGCGACGGCAAGCTCGTCGCCGGGGAGAACGGCGCCCGCGTCGACCGCTTCGGCGCCCGGCCGATGAGCGACGCCGCCAGCCCCTCGCTGGTGCTGCTCGTGGTGCTCGCGTGCGTGGTGCTGCTCATACCGGTCGGCATCTTCATCGCCACGGCCGTACGGTTCGGCGGTGAGCGGCGCGACCGGCGGCTCGCGGCGCTGCGGCTGGTCGGCGCGGACGCCCGGATGACGCGGTGGATCGCGGCGGGCGAGGCGCTGTTCGGCACGCTCGCCGGGCTCCTCGTGGGCATGGGGGTGTTCCTCGCGGCCCGCCAGCTCTTCAACGTCGTACGCATCTACCGGCTCTCCGCGTTCCCGTCCGACTTCACGCCCTCCCCCGCGCTGGCCGTGCTGATCATGCTCGCGGTGCCGGCCTCCGCGGTCGCGGTCACCCTGTTCGCGCTGCGCTCGGTGGTCATCGAGCCGCTGGGCGTGATGCGCCGTGGCCGGACCCGCTCGCGCCGGCTGTGGTGGCGGCTGCCGATGCCGGTGATCGGCATCGCCCTGCTGCTGACGTCGAACGCGGAGGACTCGCTCGGGACGGGCGGTGTCGTCCATGTCACCGCGGGCATCGCGCTCACCCTGGTCGGCCTGGTCGCCGTACTGCCGTGGCTGGTCGAGGCCGTCGTGCACCGGCTGCGCGGCGGGGCGGTCCCGTGGCAACTGGCCACCCGCAGGCTCCAGTTGAACAGCAGCGGCGCCACCCGCGCGGTGGCCGGGATCACGATCGCCGTCGCGGGCGGCATCGCGCTCCAGATGTTCGTCGTCGGCATCGACGCCGACTTCAAGAAGCTGACCGGCGAGGACACCCGGCGCGCCCAGCTCGGCGCCACCGCCGACGTGGCGAGCGGCGACCTGGCGGCGCGCATGGTGCGCGAGTTCGGCGCGACGCCGGGCGTGAAGCGGGTCGTCGGCACGGTCGGCACCTCGGCCAGCCCGGCGAACGGCAAGCCCGACGCGGACGGGTACGTGCCCGGCGTCTCCCTCGCCGTCGGCTCCTGCGCCTCGCTGCGCGAACTGGCCCGGATCGAGAGCTGCCACGACGGCGACACGTTCCGCGTGGGCGCCTCGCACGACCAGGACTCGGACGCACTGCTGAAGCGGGTCGCGGTGCCCGGCACCCGGCTCACCGTCGACGACGGCAAGGCGTACCTGCCCGGCCGCAAGGACCAGCCGCCGGTGCGCTGGACGCTGCCGAAGGACGCACGGACGGTCGCCTCGCGGCGCGACCCGGCCGGCAACTACTTCGGCGGCATCCTCACCACGCCCGGCGCCCTCGACCCGGCCACGCTGCACACCGCCTCCACACAGGCGCAGGTACAGGTCGACGAGAGCGTGCCGGACGCGTACGACCGCGTGCGCAACGCGGGGTTCCGGATGGACCCGAGCATGCACATGTGGACGTTCCAGATGGTCCAGGAGGACCGGCACTACTCCAGCATCCGGACCGGCCTGTTCACGGCCGCCGCGCTGACGATGACGCTGATCGCGGCGTCGATGCTGGTCTCCCAGATCGAGCAACTGCGGGAGCGCAAGCGGCTGTTGTCGGTGCTCGTCGCGTACGGCACCCGGCGCTCCACGCTCGCCTGGTCGGTGCTGTGGCAGACGGCGATCCCGGTGGCGCTCGGCATGGCGCTGGCCGTCGTGAGCGGGCTCGGGCTCGGCTGGCTGATGCTGCGCATGGTCGGCAAGCCGGTGAGCGACTGGCTGCTGTTCGCGCCGCTGACCGGGGTGGCCGGCGCGCTGATCGCGGCGGTCACGCTGCTGAGCCTGCCGGCGCTGTGGCGCCTGATGCGGGCGGACGGCCTCCGCACGGAGTGACCCCCGGCCCGCGCCGCCCGGCCACCGCCCCGGAGCCGACCCGGCCCGGAACCGACCCGGCCCGGCGTCAACCGGTGGCGGTGGCCGGGCAGATGGTCACCGGCAGATGCCGCAACGCCCCGCGCAGCGCCCGCGCCAGCTCCTCGTACTCGGCACCGCGTGCCGCGCCGGCGCGCATGGCGAGGGCGACGCGGCGGGTGGGCGCGGGGTCGGCGAAGTAGCCGGTGAGCAACTGACTGCTGCGGCTGGTCTCCACGGCGACGGCGGTACGCGGCAGCAGCGTCACCCCGAGCCCGCCCGCGACGAGCTGGACGAGGGTGGCGAGTCCGGCGGCGGTGGTGGTGACGGGCGCGTCGGCGCGGCCCGCCTCCCGGCAGATGTCGAGGGCCTGGTCGCGCAGGCAGTGCCCCTCGTCGAGCAACAGCAGGTTCAGCTCGCGCAGCGCGTCGCGCGGGATGCCCTCGCGCCCGCCGAGCCAGTGGTCGAGCGGAGTGACGAGCACGAAGTCCTCGTCGAACAACGGCAGTTCGGTCACCCCCGGCACCCCGAGCGGCACGGCGAGCAGCAGCAGATCGAGGCGGCCCGCGGCGAGCCCGTCGACCAGCGAGGACGTCTGCTCCTCGTGCACCTGGAGGTCGAGGTCCGGGTAGCGCTCGTGCACGAGGCGCAGCACGGCGGGGAGCAGATACGGCGCGACGGTCGGGATGACGCCGAGGCGCAGCACCCCGGTGAAGGGCGCCCGCACGGCCTCGGCGTCCTCCACGAGCGCGCCGACCGCGTCGAGCACGGCCCGGGCGCGCTGCGCGATCCGCTCCCCGGCCGGCGAGAGCAGCACCTTGCGTGTCGTACGCTCCAGCAGGGTCACCCCGAGCGTCTCCTCCAGCGCGGAGACGGCGCCCGACAGGGCGGGCTGGCTCATTCCGATCGCGGCGGCGGCGTCGCGGAAGTGCAGCTGCTCCGCGACAGCGGCGAACGCTCTGAGCTGCGCGAGACTCGGCTGTCTGCGCTTTCCGTTCTGTACGGCCACTGATAGCCACCTCCGATCAACACGACCGAGTCTAGCTATTTCCATAATCAATGCACTCTGTGCCACGATCGGAACCAGTCCAACCCATGGAAAGGTCCCCAAAAGGGGCGTTTCTAGTTGCAAGGAGTACGTGTGCTCACTGTCGGTGACAAGTTCCCCGAGTTCGACCTGACTGCCTGTGTCTCGCTGGAGAAGGGCAAGGAGTTCGAGCAGATCAACCACAAGACGTACGAAGGCAAGTGGAAGATCGTCTTCGCGTGGCCCAAGGACTTCACCTTCGTGTGCCCGACCGAGATCGCCGCGTTCGGCAAGCTGAACGACGAGTTCGCCGACCGTGACGCCCAGATCCTCGGCTTCTCCGGTGACTCCGAGTTCGTGCACCACGCCTGGCGCAAGGACCACCCGGACCTGACCGACCTGCCCTTCCCGATGCTGGCCGACTCGAAGCACGAGCTGATGCGTGCCCTCGGCATCGAGGGCGAGGACGGCTTCGCGCAGCGCGCCGTCTTCATCGTGGACCAGAACAACGAGATCCAGTTCACGATGGTGACCGCCGGCTCCGTCGGCCGTAACCCCAAGGAGGTCCTGCGGGTCCTCGACGCCCTCCAGACGGACGAGCTGTGCCCGTGCAACTGGAGCAAGGGCGACGAGACCCTGGACCCGGTCGCGCTGCTCTCGGGCGAGTGATCTGACATGGCCCTCGACGAACTGAAGTCCGCCATACCGGACTACGCCAAGGACCTGAAGCTCAACCTGGGCTCGGTCATCGGCAACTCGGACCTCCCGGCGCAGCAGCTCTGGGGCACCGTCCTCGCGACCGCCATCGCCTCCCGCTCGCCGCGCGTCCTGCGCGAGCTGGCGCCCGAGGCCGAGGCGAACCTGTCGCCCGAGGCGTTCCAGGCCGCCAAGTCGGCCGCCGCGATCATGTCGATGAACAACGTGTTCTACCGCACCCGTCACCTCCTCTCGGACGACGAGTACGGGACGATGCGCGCGGGCCTGCGGATGAACGTCATCGGCAACCCGGGCGTCGACAAGGTCGACTTCGAGCTGTGGTCCTTCGCCGTCTCCGCGATCAACGGCTGCGGCATGTGCCTCGACTCGCACGAGCAGGTGCTGCGCAAGGCCGGGGTCGAGCGGGACGTGATCCAGGAGGCCTTCAAGATCGCTTCGGTGATCCAGGCCGTGGCCGTCACCCTCGACGCCGAGGACGTCCTCGCGTAAGGGACACACCCCTCGCGCGAGCGGCATACGGGAAAGAGCCGGGCCCCGACGCACCACGCGTCGGAGCCCGGCTCTTTCCCGTATGCGGGGGCCGGGGCCGGCTACTCGTCCTGCCCGGGCTCCTGCCGCGGCTCCCGGGCCTCCCGGGACTCCTGAGGCTCCTGGGCTCCCCGCGACTCCTGCGGCTCCCGCGACTCCTGCGACTCCTGCTGCTCCTGTCGGGACGGGGCCGACGAGGACGCCGTCGCGCCGCGCGGCACGGGCGTCTGCCGCAGCGTCTCGCCGCGCGACCAGGCCCGTAGATACCCGACGACCGTGTTCGTCACGGCCACCAGCGGGACCGCGACGACCGCGCCGCCGATGCCGGAGACCATGCCGCCCGCCGCCACCGACAGCACGACCGCCAGCGGATGCACCCGCACGGCGCGGCCGAGGATGAACGGCTGGAGGATGTGCCCCTCGATCTGCTGCACGGCGAGCACCACGACCAGCACCATGAAGGCCGTGAACACGCCCTGCGTCACGAGCGCCACGACCACCGCGAGCGCCCCCGACACCACCGCGCCGACGAGCGGGATGAACGCGAACAGGAAGATGAACACGGCCAGCGGCACCGCCATCGGTACGCCGAGGAAGAAGATGCCGAGGCCGATGAAGATGGCGTCGATCAGGGCGACTATGACCGTGCCGCGCACGTACGCGGTCAGCGTCCGCCACGCGCGCGGGCCCGCGCCCGCGATGCCGGGCCGCGCCTGCGCCGGGACCAGCTTGAGCGACCACTCCCAGATGCGGCGGCCGTCGTAGAGCAGGAACAGCGTCGAGAACATCGCCAGCAGGATGCCGGTCATCGCCTCGACGATGACGGTGACGCCTTCGAGACCGGCCGAGGTGATCGACTCGGTGTTGGCGCCGACCGCCTCGCGCAGCGACTTGGCGATGTCGTTGATCTGGTTGTCGGTGACGTGGAAGGGGCTGTTCAGCAGCCACTTGCGCAGTTCGTCGATGCCGTCCTGGAGCTGGCTGGAGAGCGTGTCGATGTTCTCCTGGACCTGCCAGACCACGAACCAGCCGACCAGGCCCATGATGACGAAGCCGAGGATCGCGGTGAGCGCGGTGGCGAGCCCGCGCGGCACCCCGCGCCGGCGCAGCCGCGCCACGGTCGGCTGGAGCAGCGCGGTGATCAGCAGCGCCGCGACGAACGCGAACACCACGAGCTGCACCGAGCTGATCACCTTCATCAGCACCCACAGGGCGCCCGCGAGGATCAGCAGCCGCCAGCCCGCCTCGGCGGCGACCCGCAGCCCCCAGGGCACGGCGGCGGCCGGCTCGGGGCGCGCGGCGACGGCCGGGGCGTACGCGGGCGGCGCGGGTACCCGGGCGTCCTCGTGCCCGTGCTCGTCCGGGGGCTCATGGCCGGGCGGCGGCCCGTGGTCCTCGTGCAGATCCTCGGCGTCCGCCCGCTCGGCCTCGGCGCGGCGCTCGTCGAGGCGCTCGCCGACCTTGCTGATTCCGGCACCGACCCGGCCGAGCCAGCCTGGCACTCTCGACATCATCCGTCCTCTTGTTCCCCCGCGGGCTCCGCCCGCGTGCACCGACCACTCCCCCGAAGCCTGTGGCTCCGACCGTACCTCGTGAACGGCCCGAGCCCCCCACCGTCGGGACGGTGAGGGGCTCGGAAAAGCCACAACGGCGCGGCGGGGCGCCGTCGATGACCTAGTACCAGTGGTTGGCCTGCCAGAAGGTCCAGGCCTCGCACGGGCTGCCGTAGCGGCCGTTCATGTAGTTGAGACCCCACTTGATCTGCGTCGCGGGGTTCGTCTGCCAGTCCGCGCCGGCCGACGACATCTTCGAGCCGGGCAGGGCCTGGAAGAGACCGTAGGCGCCCGAGGAGGCGTTGACGGCCTTGTAGTTCCAGCTCGACTCGTTGTTCACGATGCTGCTGAAGCACTGGAACTGACCGGAGGGCACCATCTGGCGCGCCATGGCCTGGATCTGGGCGACGGAGTAGGAACCCTGGGCCGCGAAGCTGCTGGCGTCGCGGGTCGCGGAACGGCTGGCGGCTTCCTTCTTCTTGGCCTCCGCGCGCTCCTTGGCCTCCTTCTCCGCCTTGTCCTTGGCGTCCTGGGCGGCCTGCTGCTTGGCGATCGCGTCCTCGGCGGCCTTCTTACGGGCCGCCTCCTCCGCGGACTTCTGCGCAGCCGTGTCGGCGGCGATGGCCTGCGTCTGCGCCTGCTGCTGCAGCGACGAGGTCTGGACCTGCGCCTGCTGGCCGGCAGGGATGTCTGCGAGGAGGGTCGCGCCGCTCGCCGTGGCTTCAGCGGCCTCGTTCGAGGGCTGACCGGTGCTGCCCGAGGCAACACCCACGACGGCGCCGACAGTGGTGACCGCGGTGGCCGAGGCCACTGCGAATCCCCGGACCGAAATCCGGCTCACACGGTTTCCTTCCAGCGTCGCCCGCTGTGGTGTGACCCTCGCGGACGCAATCGTGCCCCTGACACTGGCCTCCCAACTGACGGGTCACGGGAGGCACGGGCCCGGTGGGCAACTCCCTCAGGGAGAGCGCCGCGTGGTGCTCGGGCGGCATACGACGTTCGTTATGGAGTTCGAGCCGCGGCTGGTGCCACGGTGCAGCCATAGAGCTGGGGGTACAGATGTGTCGTATGCGGGGCCTGACAGGACCGTGACTCTGCCGTATCCGTACGCCGCGAGGCAATTCTGTCCTGCGTGGGAAACGTCACACCTCGTTTGTCCTAAGCGATTTACGGAAATGCTCGCACGCCGAGACGCCGCCCGGCTAAGCTCTCTCGCTTTGCCGGACGGCGCCAAGTACCGCGAAACGGGCTAGATCTGACCGTCTTCCAGCATTTCGGTCACCAGGGCGGCGATCTGCGACCGCTCCGAGCGCGTCAGCGTGACGTGCGCGAACAGCGGATGACCCTTCAGTTTCTCGACGACGGCGACCACTCCGTCGTACCGGCCGACCCTGAGGTTGTCGCGCTGGGCCACGTCGTGGGTGAGCACGACACGCGAGTTGGCCCCGATGCGGGACAGGACGGTCAGCAGCACGTTGCGTTCGAGGGACTGGGCCTCGTCCACGATGACGAACGCGTCGTGCAGCGAGCGGCCCCGGATGTGCGTGAGCGGCAGGACCTCCAGCATGCCGCGCGCGGTGACCTCCTCGATGACCTCGCGCGAGGTGACCGCCGAGAGGGTGTCGAAGACGGCCTGCGCCCACGGCCCCATCTTCTCGGCCTCGCTGCCCGGCAGATAGCCCAGTTCCTGCCCGCCGACCGCGTACAGCGGACGGAAGACCATCACCTTCTTGTGCTGCCGGCGCTCCAGGACCGCTTCGAGGCCCGCGCACAGGGCGAGCGCGGACTTGCCGGTGCCCGCCCGGCCGCCCATCGAGACGATGCCGACGTCCGGGTCGAGCAGCAGGTCGAGCGCGATGCGCTGCTCGGCGCTGCGCCCCTTGAGGCCGAACGCCTCCCGGTCGCCGCGCACCAGCCGTACGTTCCCCTCGGGCGTGACGCGGCCGAGGGCCTTGCCGCGCTCGGAGTGGATCGTCAGGCCGGTGTGCACGGGCATGTCCGCCGCCTCGGGCACGTAGACGCTGTCCTCCTCGAACAGCAGATCGACCTGCTCGGCGGGGAGCGTCAGTTCGGACATCCCGGTCCAGCCGGAGTCCGTGATGGCGAGTTCGGCGCGGTACTCCTCGGCGAGCAGGCCCACCGAGGACGCCTTGATCCGCAGTGGCAGGTCCTTGGAGACGACGGTCACGTCGTATCCCTCGGCCTGCAGATTGCGCGCGACCGCGAGGATGCGCGAATCGTTGTCGCCCAGCCGGTAGCCCGAGGGCAGGACGCTGGGGTCGGAGTGGTTCAGCTCGACGCGCAGCGTGCCGCCCAGGTCGCCGGTGGGGATCGGGGCGTCCAGTCGTCCGTGCCGGATGCGGTAGTCGTCCAGCAGGCGCAGTGCCTGCCGGGCGAAGTAACCGAGCTCCGGATGCTGTCGCTTGGCCTCCAACTCCGTGACCACGACGACGGGCAGCACCACTTCGTGCTCGTCGAATCGGGTCATGGCGTTCGGATCGGCCAGCAGGACGCTGGTGTCGAGAACATAAGTGCGCCGGTCGGGCTTGCGAAGGCGCTTGTTGCTGGTCACCACGGAAGGACGTACCCCCTCGGATGAGGTCGGGGAGCGACGGAGGGAATGCTGGGCCGGGAGAACGGGAGAGACTCGCCGGTCGACGGCCGCGCTGCGCGGGCCGAGAGCCGGCCCTCCAAGTCGTCTTCCGCGCGGGATCTCGCGCGGTCGTCCTGGTGCAAAGGGCCTCCCGGGCGGACGGCCCCGTGCCGTCCGCTGAGATCCGGCGTCCGTGGTTCGGACGCCGACCTGGAAGGCTTATTCCCTCTTCCACGCGCGGCCATGCCAGGGCATATGACGGCGCGTGTGTTAACTCCTGGTGACCCTCGTACGTCCCGTATCCGGGGTGACGGGTCCTCAGCCGCCGAAACGCCGGTGCCGCGCGGCGTAGTCGCGCAGGGCGCGCAGGAAGTCGACCTTGCGGAACGCGGGCCAGAAGACGTCACAGAAGTAGTACTCGGAGTGCGCCGTCTGCCACAGCATGAAGCCCGACAGGCGCTGCTCGCCGCTGGTGCGGATGACGAGGTCCGGGTCGGGCTGGGCGCTGGTGTAGAGGTGCTTGCCGATGAGGTCGATGTCGACGGCCTCGGCGACGTCCTCCAGGGACTGCCCCTTGTCGGCCGCGTCGAGCAGCATCGAGCGGACGGCGTCGGCGATCTCCTGCCGGCCGCCGTAGCCGATCGCCACGTTGACCAGTATCCCGTCGTTGTGGGCGGTGGCCTCCTCGGCCTCCTTGAGCACCGTCTGCATGCCGCCGGGCAGGATGTCGGTGGCGCCCACGTGGTGCACGCGCCAGCGGCCGTCGGCGGCGAGCGAGCGGACGGTGTCCTCGATGATGCCGAGCAGCGGGCCCAGTTCCTCCTGGGCGCGGTCGAAGTTGTCCGTGGAGAGCAGCCACAGCGTGACGACCTCGACGTCCGTCTCGCTGCACCAGCCGAGGAACTCCTCGATCTTGTCCGCGCCGGCCCGGTGGCCCTGGGCGGTGGTGGAGCCGGCGGCCTTCGCCCAGCGCCGGTTGCCGTCCATGATGACCCCGATGTGCCCCGGCACCTGATCGTGGTCCAGGTGGCCTTCCACCCGGCGCGCGTACAGCCTGACCAGCAGGCCGCGCAGCCTGTCGCGCAGGTTCACGGTCTTTTTCGCCCCTCCGTGCAGACGGCAGTCCCCGAGGGCGAAAGCCTACTCCCGTACGAGGGGGCGTCCGCTGCGGGGTGTCAGCGGGCTGACGTAGCTTCGTACCCATGAACGACACCTCTCCTTACGCCGCCTCGGCGGACCGGTACGACGCGATGGAGTACCGCCGCTCGGGCCGCAGCGGCCTGAAGCTGCCCGCGATCTCCCTCGGCCTGTGGCACAACTTCGGTGACGACCGCACCCTGGAGTCGCAGCGCGCGATCCTGCGCCGCGCCTTCGACCTGGGCGTCACCCACTTCGACCTGGCGAACAACTACGGGCCGCCGCCCGGCAGCGCCGAGCTGAACTTCGGCAAGATCTTCGCCCAGGACTTCGCGCCGTACCGGGACGAGCTGGTCATCTCGACCAAGGCGGGGTACCTCATGCACCCCGGCCCGTACGGGGAGTGGGGCAGCCGCAAGTACCTGCTCTCCTCGCTGGACGCGTCGCTGAAGCGGATGGGCCTCGATCACGTCGACATCTTCTACTCGCACCGCCCCGACCCGGACACTCCGCTGGAGGAGACGATGGGGGCGCTCGCGTCGGCGGTGCGGCAGGGCAAGGCGCTGTACGTGGGCGTCTCCTCGTACACCAGCGAGCAGACGGCCGAGGCGGCGCGGCTGCTGAAGGAGATGGGCGTCCCGGCGCTCATCCACCAGCCCTCGTACTCGATGATCAACCGCTGGATCGAGGACGACGGCCTGCTGGACACGCTGGAGGCGGCCGGGATGGGCTGCATCTCGTTCGTGCCGCTCGCGCAGGGTCTGCTGACGGGCAAGTACCTCAAGGGCATCCCGGAGGGCTCGCGGGCCACGCAGGGCAAGTCGCTCGACCCGGACCTGCTGAGCGAGGAGGTCCTGCGCCGGCTGAACGGGCTGAACGAGATCGCCCAGCGGCGCGGTCAGTCCCTCGCGCAGCTCGCGCTGGCCTGGGTGCTGCGTGACGAGCGGATGACGTCGGCGCTGATCGGCGCGTCCAGCGTCCGCCAGCTCGAGGAGAACGTGGCGGCGCTCGCGGGCCCGAAGCTGACCGACGAGGAGCTGACGGAGATCGACTCGTTCGCCGTCTCCACGCCGGGCACGAACATCTGGGCCGGGCGGAGCTGACGCCACCCTCCTGGCCGGGGCGCGGGGGCGCCTCGCGGGGATGCCGGGGGCGCCTGGCCGGGGCATGAAAAAACGGGCCGGTCCGTGGGGGGGGAGACGGACCGGCCCGAGGGGGGGTTTCCACCATAACCCTTCGTAAGTGATGCTGCGTGCATCGGCGCCCCACAACTACTCTCCGCAGTCGCGTGGCGACGCCCGGCGGCGGCCTGTCGGCCCTGGTACGGCGGGGCCCGGGGACCGCGCGGGAGGCGTGAGGCGGGGTGCGCGGCGGGCGTGTCGCGGGGCCGGGATATCCCTCTCCCGTGTCAGGCGCGGGGTTGACGCGGCCTTCGGCGGGCGGCGGCGCCGGGTCGGGCGAAGCGGCGCGCGGGGTGGCATGCGGTACCGCGCGGCCCCCTCCTCCGCGCGGTACCGCCGCGCAGCTTTGCTCGCGCGAATTGCCGTTGGTCTGAACTTACGTGAGGTTCGCGTGAGGATCGACAGCTCGTTGGTAACGATGCGGAAACTGTCGTTCCGTTTTCTGCCGCGAAGTCCGGGTCTGCACCGCTCGGCGCACCTCCACAACTGCGCCCGCGCGCCCGCCCGTTCGCAAGGGCGTCACGCGCGGCCCGGGGCGGCGGCCGGCCGGCGAGCCTCGATGAGATGCCGGGTGCTGTGCGCGACGAACGGGCCCTCCCGCTCGATCCGCTCATGCAGCGCGCGCAGCTTCGGCTCGTACGCCTCGACGGTGAACCCGGGCACCATCCACACCACTTTGCGCAGGAAGTGGACGACGGCCCCGATGTCGTAGAACTCCATCCGCAGCCGCTCCGCGCGCAGGTCCACGATCTCCAGGCCCGCCGCCTCGGCCCGCGCCCGCTCGGCGCGCGGATCCCGCGCACCGCGCACCGACTCCGGCTGCGGCCCGAGGAAGTACTCGACGACCTCGAACACACTGGACGGCCCGACGTGTTGGGCGAAGTACGTGCCGCCCGGCCGCAGCACACGGGCGATCTCCGCGAACGGCGGCGCGACCGGGTGGCGGCTCGTGACCAGGTCGAAGACGGCGTCGGCGAAGGGCAGCGGCGCGTCGGCGAGCGCCGCCACGACCCGCACCCCGCGCGGGCCGAGCAGCCGGGCGGCCTTCGCCACGTTCGGCGGCCAGCCCTCGGTGGCCGTCATGCGCGGCGGCAGGACCGGCGCCAGGTTCAGCACCTCGCCGCCGCCCGTGTCGAGGTCGAGGGCCGATTCCGCGCGGGCAAGACGCTCCCCCATCAGCCGCGCGTACCCCCACGAGGGGCGCTCCTCGGTGGCGCGGCCCTCGAACCAGGAGAAGTCCCAGCCCTCGGTCGGCGCGGCCACCGCTTCCGCGACGAGTTCCTCATAGGTCGTGGGCGTGGTGTTCTCGTGGTCCATACGGCGATCCTCTCAGGGCCCGTACGCCCGGGACCAGCCGTTTTGTCCCTGGTGCGGCGTGGGGCGCCGGGACCGGAGTACGCGCGGGACCGGTGGCTGTCGGTGGTCGCTGCTACGTTCAGGGGCAAGGAGACGCGGCGCCGTCGGGAGCCGCGCGGGGGACGCGTACGGGCCCGGCCAGGGGCAGCGCCCGTACGGAACGAGGGGAACGGGGAGAGACATGGGCACGCAGCAGATCAGGCAGGTCCCCTACCAGGGCGACGAGAAGGAGAGCCTGCACGTCGCGCTCGACCGGCACCGGGACGTCGTCCTGTGGAAGCTGGACGGGCTCGACGACGAGCAGCTGCGGCGGCCGATGACGCCGTCGGGGACGCATCTGCTGGGCATCGTGAAGCATCTGGCGTCGGTTGAGTACTCCTGGTTCTGCGAGACGTTCGGGCGCGACAGCGAGCCGCTGTGGTTCGACCCCGAGAAGAACGAGGACCTGGTCGTGGCGGACGGCGAGAGCACCGAGCGCATCCTCGGCTTCTACGCCCGGGCCCGCGCCGCCGCCGACGCGGCCGTCGCCGAACTGCCGCTGGAGACGGTCGGCACCGCGTGGGACGGCCGCCGGGTGTCCCTGCGCTGGGTGCTCGTGCACATGGTGGAGGAAGTCGCCCGGCACGCGGGCCACATGGACATCGTGCGGGAGCTGATCGACGGCGCCACGGGCGGCCATCCGGCCCTGCCGGACACCCCGCGGGCGGGGACCCCGGCCGGCGGCTGACGGGCCCGGGTGGGGCCTGTCCCCGGGCGGATCGGGGGGCTGGCCCCTCTTCCGTGACCCCCTGGGCCCGCACGTACCCTTGGCGGACCCCGCCACCGGCACCTGTCGGCCCGCCCTCGCGCCGCGGGCCGCCCGTCCTCCCGTCTCACCGCAGAAACGCGAGCACATGTCCGTACGTTCCGCGATAGCGACCTGGCTGACCCGTCTCTACTTCTCCCGGCTGCGGAAGAAGGGCACGGGCCTCGATCTGTCCGTGCTGTCGAAGCTGCCCGACGGCGCGCTGCTGCCGCTGCGCCGCGAGGGCGTCGACCCGGTCCCCGAGATAGGCGCCCTGCGCGACCGCGAGCCCGTCAGCAAGCTGCCGATCCCCGGCATGACGGTCTGGCTGGTGTCCGGGTACGACGAGGCGAAGACGGTCCTCGGCGACCACAAGGCGTTCAGCAACGACTTCCGCCACCTCGTCGGCGTGGGCGGCGCCGGGGCCGACCAGAACCCGGGCGGGCTCGGCTTCTGCGACCCGCCGGACCACACCCGGCTGCGGCGGCTGCTCACCCCCGAGTTCACGATGCGGCGCCTGTCCCGGCTCACGCCGCGCATCCACGCCATCGTCGAGGAGCAGCTCGCGCAGGTGGAGAAGGCGGCGGGCGAGTCGCCGGACGGCACGGCCGACCTCGTCGAGCACTTCGCCATGCCCGTGCCCGCGCTCGTCATATGCGAACTGCTCGGCGTGCCCTACGAGGAGCGGGACGCCTTCCAGCGGTTCTCCGTCGCCCGGTTCGACGTGCTGGGCGGTGCGGGCGCGTCCTTCGGGGCGGTGTCGCAGTCCCTCGACTATCTGCGCGGGGTCGTCGCGGAGCAGCGCCGCGCACCCGGCGACGGGCTGCTCGGCATGCTGGTGCGCGAGCACGGCGACTCCCTCACCGACGAGGAGCTGACGGGCCTCGCGGACGGCGTCCTCACCGGCGGCCTGGAGACCACCGCGAGCATGCTCGCCCTCGGCACGCTCATCATGCTCCAGGACCGCGAGCACTTCACGGCGCTGCGGGACGCGGACGATCCGGCGGCGGTCGCCGCGCCCTTCGTCGACGAACTCCTGCGGCATCTGACGGTCGTGCAGACGGCGTTCCCCCGGTTCGCGCGGGCGGACACGTCCGTGGGCGGGGTGTCCATATCCGCCGGCGACGTCGTCATCGTGTCGCTCAGCGCGGCGGACCGCGATCCGCGCATCGGCGACGACATGGACGCCTTCCTCCCGCACCGGCCGCCGGTGCCCTCGCATCTGGCGTTCGGGTACGGCATCCACCGGTGCATCGGCGCGGAGCTCGGCAAGATGGAACTGCGCGCCGCGTTCCCCCAGCTCGTCCGCCGCTTCCCCGCGATGCGGCTGGCGGTGGAGCCGTCGGGCCTCGAATTCCGCAAGCTGTCCATCGTGTACGGGGTGGACTCGCTGCCGGTGCGGCTCGCGGACCGGTCCTGAGCGGGGGGCGGCGTCAGCCGCTCTTGGGGAAGGAGACCTCCACGCGGCGGTTCTTCTTGCGGCCTTCCTCCGTGTTGTTGTCGGCGATGGGGTAGTCCTCGCTGTAGCCGCGCACCTGGAAGGTGATGTCCCCGCCGTTCGCGCCGAGCGCGGCCTGCAGGGCGTCGTGCACGGACTCCGCGCGCTTCTTCGACAGGGTCAGGCCGTGGGCGTACGAGCCGAGGTTGTCGGTGAACCCGAAGACGCGGACGGCGGTGGCCTTCTGTTTCCCGATCTCGTCCGCGATGGCCTGGATACGGGACTTCGCGTCGGGGTTGAGCTTGGCGCTGTCCTTGGGGAAGAGGACTTCGGCCTGGAGGGCGAAGGTGACGTCCTCGTTGGTGTCCGTACGGCGCTCCTCCCCCGACATGTCCTCGACGACGGACTTGATGTCGAGCACCTTCGCGGGGGCGAGCGTCGCGCCGTCCGCGAGTTTCAGCCCCGGGCTGTTGGCGTCCACCTGCGGAGGCGGCGACGTCGTGGTGCTGCCGGGCGGGGCGCCGGTGGGGTCGTCATCGGCGACGGCGGGGCCCGCGGCGCCGGCCAGGACCAACAGCAGGACGGCGCTCGCGGCGGCGGTCGTCATGAAGTGGCGGGGCATGTCATTCGCCCTCGGAGATCTCGATCGGCGCGGGGGGCATGGAGCCGACCTGGAAGGTGACCTTACGGGTCCCTTCGGGCGGGGCGGGGAATTGGGCGTACCAGTCTGTGGTCTGGCCGCTGCGCAGTCCGCCGGTGAAGCGCGTGCACAGGCAGCGCCCTTGGGTGTCGCGCAGGATGAGGTACTTCTTCTTGGCCGTCACGTCCACGAGGCTGGCCCCGGCGATCGAAGCGCCGTTGCTCATCAACTCGCGTTCGTCGCCGCGCCAGTCCACGGGGACCCAGGCCTTACCCGAGCCGTTGGTCGCTGTGCCCTGGACGGTCACGAAGCCGCCTTCGTCCCGTGTCGCGGACGTGACTGTCAGGGAGATGCCGTTCTCGCCCTTGACCTCGGCCAGAATCTTGCCCCCGGACGTGGCCGACGTCGAGGGGGACGGTTGGCCCGCTCCCTCGGCGGGGGAACCAGCGGTGTGCGTGGGTGACGCCTTCGCCTTGTCGGTGCCCCCGTCGTCGCCGCCTCCACAGCCGCCGACCGTCAGGGCCAGGCCAACCGTGACCGCAGCCACGGCCCAAGAGCGCCTGGACGTCGTCGTATGCCGAAGGTTCATGGCTCGGGCTTCCCTCTTCCTCGTGGTTCGCATCGTCAGTCGGCCAGATGAACGGAGAACAGGTCGGCCGCGTCCGGCAAGTCGTCCAAGCTGAAGTCCTCTGGGTCGAAGGAGAACTCGTGATCACCGCAGGTTATTTGCAGCGCCTTCTCAGGGTCGGCGTCCGCCGGCACATTGCACCTGGGCTCGATCACCGCTGTGGCGTGGGCCTTGGCCTTGTCGCTCTCCGTGCCCGGGATGATCGTGTCGCCAACCGTGTACTGCGTCTGTACCTCCACCCAGTAACCGGGGTAGCCGTCGACCTCGGTGTCCTCGGGGCCGCCGACGACATCAGCTCTGTTCTGTGCGGCCAGCCGGGAGGCTGCTGCTGAGGCACCTGCGCCTTCGTACCCCTTGCCGTCGAGCCAGCCCAGCCAGTCGTCGCCCTCTTCCAGAGCCCCGCTCAGACCGAGCATCAGTTCATCCCGCGCGGACTGCGCCGCTGCCAGCGCGGCGGCGTCAGCCGCCGACTGGGCTCCATTGCGGGCCGACGCCGCTTGAGCGAAGGCAAAGAAGGCGAAGGCCGCGAACAGCAGGGCGGCTGTCAACCAGATGTAGATCGGGAGCGTCGAGCCTCGGTCGTCCGTCGCGGCCCGGAAGGTCAGCCGCCGATGACGTTGTTGATGGCATCCATGATGGCGCCCGAGATCATCCCGTCCAGGCCCAGGCTGTCGATCGCCACGAAAATCCCCGCGATGAGGATCATCAACCCCGCGTACTCGACGAACCCCGCGCCCGAGTCGCGGCGTTCGCCGCGGACGCGTTCTTCCAGTGCACTCGTCCACGTCAGCCACGCCCCGAGCAGTCGGTCCTTGATCACGGGTTCCCCCTTCCGCCGCACACTCCGTACACGCCACACGCTCCGCGTCGTCCGGAACAACACACGCAACGTACGGGAAGTGCGACCGTACGCACACGGTTTCGGCGGAGAAGGGGCGGGCCTTGGCCGGAAGTTGTCGTCCCGTCGCCCGAAGGGTCATCCCGTGTCCACTCCCGTCCCCGCGTCGCAGTTCGCGTTAGCCAACGGTCTGCTCCAGCCACTGTAGCCAGTGGGCGCCCTGAGCAGGAGAGGGTCAACGGCCCAGGATCGAGCCGAAGTTGGTGCCGGAGCCGAGGAACATGCCCGTGGCGATGAGGATCATCGTGGCCGGGAGCATGAAGACCAGCGTCACCATCGTTGCCTTCGGGACGGTTTTCGCCGCGCGCCTGCGGGAGTTCTGCGCGTCGGTGCGGCGCATGTCCGTGGCGAGCTGGATGAGGGTCTCCGCGATGGGCGAGCCCAGCTCCTCGCCCTGCTGGAGCGCGGAGACGAACTGGGCGACCTGTTCGGAGGCGTTGCGCCGGCGCAGCTCGTCGAACGCCTGTC
This sequence comes from Streptomyces sp. NPDC107550, assembly GCF_055639095.1. Classification (NCBI taxonomy): domain Bacteria; kingdom Bacillati; phylum Actinomycetota; class Actinomycetes; order Kitasatosporales; family Streptomycetaceae; genus Streptomyces; species Streptomyces sp. NPDC107550. The sequence continues at coordinate 64,438 of NZ_JBVKBC010000003.1, read as the reverse complement.
TGCGCGGGACGCCCATGTCCATCTGGCGCAGGGTGATCCGCAGTTCGTCCGCCCAGGGCCCCTCGTACTTCTCGGCGACGCGGTCGAGAGCCTGCCGGAAGCCGAGCCCTGCGGAGACGACGACGGCGAGGACGTCGAGGAAGTCGGGCAGGGTGCGGTCGATGACGTCCTTGCGTTCGCGCATCGCCTGCCGGATCAGCGCGTCGGCGGCGAACGCCCCGAAGGCCAGCGTGAGCAGCGCGAGCAGCGGGCGCCCCGCGCTGAGGAAGACGAGCCCCATGAGGACGCCGAAGGCGCCGTAGACGGCACGGCGGGCGGCGTAGCGGTCGATGGTGAGGCCGCCCGGGTTGCCGGCCATGTCGATCTTCCGGCGTTTGGCGTCGACGCGCCGGGGCCCCATCAGGCGCAGGACGAGCGGTGCGAACCGCATGCCGAGCCGGTCGACGGCGGACCCGGTGACGGAGACGCGGCTGGCGCCGACCTCGAGGGCGAGGGCGAGGTCACTGGGGACCTTGGCCTCGGCGCGGTACATGCGCACGCCGGCGAAGGCGCCGAGGACGGCGAGCGCGGCCAGGGCGGCGAGCAGGAGGGAGAGCAGGGCGGCGGACACGGGCCTACACCTCGATCTTGCCGAGGCGGCGGATGACGAAGAACCCGACCGCGTACAGGCCGAGGGCGATCAGGATGAGGGCCTGGCCGATGCCGGAGCCGGTGACGCGGGCGAGGGCGCCGTCGTTCGAGGAGTTGACGAGGAGCAGCGAGCCGACGCCGAGCAGGGGGACGGTGAACGCGGTGGCGTTGACCTCGGAGAGCATGGTGCGGATCTCGCGGCGGGTCTCCTTGCGGTCCTCCAGCGTCTGGGTGAGGTTGCGCAGCGAGGAGACGACCGTGCCGCCCGCCTTGTTGGCGAGGACGAGGGTGGTGACGAGGACGATGAGTTCGCGGGAGGGCAGCCGGGCGGCGAGTTCGTCGAGGGCGTCGTCCACGGACCGGCCGAGCGACAACTGGTCGGCGACGCGGGACAGTTCCTCGCCCGCCGGGGCTTCCAGTTCCTCCGCCGCCATGGCGAGGGAGGTGCGCAGGGCGAGTCCGGCGGCGGTGGCGTTGGCCAGCAGGCGTGCCACGTCGGGGAGTTGGTTGATGAACGCCTCGATGCGTTTCTGGCGCTGCCAGTTGAGGAAGATGACGGCGGCCCAGACGGCGACGGCACCCGCGATGGGCCCGAAGAACGGGGCGAGGGTGGACGCGGCGAGCACCCACAGGCCGACGACGAGCGCGGTGACGTAGACGGCGAACTCGCCCGCGCTGACGTCCAGGCCCGTCGCCGACAGACGTAGCTGGATGGCGCGGCCGAGCCGGGTGCGGCGCAGCCGGCGGTCGATGCCGGTGAAGCGGCGCGTGCGGGAGCCGGCGCCGGAGCGGGCGCCCCCGTAGTCGTCGAGGCGGTCCACGAGGGCCTGGCGCTGGGCGCGGCCCGAGGCGTAGACATGGGCGCCAGCGATGGCGACGACGCAGGTCAGGGCGGTGGCGCCGAGGGCGATGAGGACGCTGGTGGTCATCCGGTGGCCTCCCTGGTGTGGCGGGCGTCGACGGACTCGACCACGCCGAACGCGGGCGGCACGGACTCCCCCGCGATGTACAGCCGGTCGGCGACGCGGCGGGGCAGCGGCAGATGCTCGTAGTAGCCGCGGACGCGGCGGCGTTCGACGTCGGTGGTGCCGGTGACGTAGGGCTGGACGACGAACCGGGTGACGGGCGCGATGGTGAACTGCTCGCGGCCGTGCGAGACGAGCAGGGCGATCTCGCTGACCCGGCGGGAGCCGTCGGCGTGCCGGGTGAGCTGGACGAGGACGTCGACGGCGGAGTTGATCTGGTCGCGCAGCGCCTCGAAGGGGACGTCGACCTCGGACATCGAGCCGAGTGTCTGGAGGCGGGTGAGGGCGTCCTCGGCGGTGTTGGCGTGGACGGTGGCGAGCGAGCCGTCGTGGCCGGTGGACATGGCCTGGAGCATGTCGAGGGTCTCGCCGCCGCGGACCTCGCCGACGATGATGCGGTCGGGGCGCATGCGCAGGCTGTTGCGGACGAGGTCGCGGATGGTGACCTGGCCCTTGCCCTCGACGTTCGGGGGCCGTGACTCCAGGCGGATGACGTGGTCCTGCTGGAGCTGGAGTTCGGCGGAGTCCTCGATGGTGATGATGCGTTCGTGCGCGGGGATCAGCGCGGACAGGGCGTTGAGCAGGGTGGTCTTGCCGGAGCCGGTGCCGCCGCTGACGATGATGTTGAACCGGGCGCGGACACAGGCGGCGAGCAGCATGAGCATGTGCTCGTCCAGGGAGCCGAGTTCGATGAGTTCGGTGAGGCTGTACGCGCGCGGGAAGCGGCGGATGGTGAGGGTGGCGCCGGTCAGGGCGAGCGGCGGGATGATGACGTTGACGCGTTCGCCGGAGGGCAGGCGGGCGTCGACCATCGGATTCGACTCGTCCACGCGCCGGTTGACGGTGGAGACGATGCGCTCGATGGTCTGCATGAGCTGCTCGTGCGAGGCGAAGCGCAGCGGGAGCTGTTCGACGCGGCCTGAACGCTCCACGAAGATCGCGTCGGGGCCGTTGACCATGATCTCGGTGACGGAGGCGTCGGCGAGGAGCGGTTCGAGGATGCCGAGGCCGAGGGCTTCGTCGACGACGCGGCGGATGAGCTGCGCGCGTTCGGCGGTGCTGAGGACGGGGCCCTCGCGGCTGATGATGTGGCCGAGGACGCGTTCGAGGCGGACGCGGCGGTCGTCGGCCTGGAGCGCCGACATCTCGGCGAGGTCGATCTCCTCCAGGAGTTTGGCCCGGTAGACGGCGATCAGGCCCTCGTCGCGGTCGGGGGGCGTGCCGGGGGCGACGCCGTCGCGGGTGGCGACGACCCGGTTGCGCAGGCTCATCGCGGGCTCCCGTCGTCGGTGCGGTGGGTGGGGGGCGTGCGGTGGGTGAGGTGCGTGGGGTCAGCGAGGGTCTTGCGGCCGGTGAGGCGCGGGCCATCAGCGAGGATCGTGGGGCCGGTGAGGTCTGGCCGGGCGGTGAGGTGCGCGCTGCCGGTGACGTGCGTACGGTCGGTCTGGTCGTTCGGCATGGTGGCGGAGCGGTGCAGGTCCCAGCCGCCGCCGAACAGCGGGATGACCGCCGGTACGTGGACGGTGACCTCGGCGGTGACCGTGTCGCCGCCGCTCACGGTCGCCCTGGGGTCGAGCCAGCCACTGGCCGAGGCCGAGGCGGCGGTCTGGGCGGTGCCGGGGTGCAGGGACTCGGCGCGGGCGGCGGCGCGGGCGGCGCTCCCGGCCTGGCTGGCGCCGTAGCCGACGAGGCCGAGCTGGATCGCGGCCATGCCGATGACCAGCAGGAACGGCAGGAACCCGGCGAACTCCAGCATGGACACGCCCCGGTCCCCGCGCAGCCGCGCACGCAGGGCACGCCGGATTCCCGTACGAAGGCCATGGGCCCGGCGCCCCCCGCCACCGCCCGCCCGAGCACCGCCCCCTCCGACCCGCACACGCCGCCCGCTCACCGGACCGTCTCCGAGGCCGCGCCCGCCGTCCCCGTCACCTTCCAGCCGGGGTTGACGCCGGGGAAGAACAGGGGGACGTCGACCTTGACCGTGGCCCGCATGACCGTGCCGTCGTCGGCGCAGCCGATGTCCGCCCCTTGCCACGCGGAGGGCAGATGGGAACGGCCGGCGGCGGCGCAGGCCCCGGCGCTGTCGCCGTGGCTGGCCTCGGCGGAGGTCGCGGCGCGGGCCGCCTCGTCCGCCGCGTTCCCGGCGAGGGAGTACGTGTAGCCGTACAGGACGCACTGCCACATCAGGGCCATGACGACGAGGACGAGCGGGAACATGGCCGCGAACTCCAGGGTGACCGCGCCTTTGTCGGAGCGGCGGCGGGAGCGGCGGCCGCCGTGCTCGGGGGCGGGGGCGGCGACCAGGCCGAGTTCGGCGGCGAGGGCCCACAGCGCCTGTTTGACGGTCGAGCGGTTGTCGAGGTCCTGCATGCGGCCCGCGTCGACGGCGGTCTGGAGTTCCTTGTAGGCGGCGGGGATCACGGTCGCGGCGGCCTTCGTGCCGGTGACCTTCTCGACCAGGGCGGCCTGGATCTCGGCGGCGCGTGACTGCCGGTTGACGACGGTGAGCGTCTCCTCCGCCTTGCGGATCTGGAGGCGGTCCCAGAGCCGGACCATGCGCTTGGCGGCGCGCACCGCGACGACGTCCGGGGTGACCAACAGGGCGGCCTGGTCGGCGAGTTCGATGGCGGCGGCGTTGGCGGCGCCCATCTGGGTGCCGCAGTCGACGACGACGACCTCGTAGCGGGCGCGCAGGGCGTGGACGACCTGGCGGGCGACGCGGTCGGTGACCTCCTCGCCGCGTTCGCCGTCGGCGGGGGCGAGGAGCAGGTCGATGCCGCTCTCGTGGGTGAAGACGGCGTCCTGGAGGACGCGCGGGGTGATGTCGCGGATGGCGGCGAGGTCCGCGATCGAGCGCCGGAACTGCACGTCGAGGTAGGAGGCCACGTCCCCGGACTGGAGGTCGAGGTCGAGCAGGGCGACGCTGTGGCCCGACGCCCGCGCGGCGAGGGCGAGTTGGACGGCGGCGACGGTGGTGCCGACCCCGCCCTTGGCGCCGGTGACGGCGACGACCCGGCCGCCGCCGCCCGCCGGGACGAGGTCGCCGCCGCTGCCGCCCGCGAGGTGCCGGCGCATGCCCGCGGACCAGGAGGCGGCGGCGTGGACGCGCTCGGCGAGGGCGTCGTAGCCGAGGGGGAAGGCGACGATACCGCGGGCGCCGCTGTCCATCGCGGCGGTCAGCAGCGCGGGGCTGGTGTCGGCGGTGACGAGGACGACACCCACGGCGGGGAAGCGCAGCACGAGATCGCGGATGAGGTCCAACGCCGGTACGGGACCGATGCGTTCGTGGACGAGGACGACCTCGGGCAGCTCGTCCAGGGACTCGGCGGCGAGCCGCGCCAGCAGGTCGAGCAGGGCGGTGGAGTCGGTGACGGGCGGCGCGGGCTCGGTGTCGGGCAGTTGGGAGAGCAGGGTGATGAGCGCGCGGGCGCCTTCCGGGTCGCCGATCGCCGGGAGGATGCGGGTGGTCATCGGACGCCTGCCTTTCGGGGGGCCGGGGTCACGGGGTGCGCTGCCGCGCGGGGTGCGTACGGGGTTCCCCGGCGCGGGGCGCCGATGCCGCCGGGCCCGGTTCCGGGTGCGGGCGCGCTCACTTGTCCTCGTCCAGGGTGTACGAGCGGTCGCCGGGCGGGATCGTGCCGGAGTCGCCGGGGGCGACCAGCGCGAGCCGGACGTGGGAGGCGAACGACTCGGCGTACGCGACGCGTTGGGCGTCGCCCGAGCCGAGCGCGAACGTGATGGGGACGGCCTCGCCCTGGCGCCGGGCGGCACCGCGGTCGTCGGCGTTCTGCTGGTCGATGGGGGTGAGTTTGCCGACGTCGAGGACTTCGGCGTTCTCCACGATGACCTTCGACTGGTCCTTCTGCTTGTCGTTCTCGGCCTTGAAGGTGGCGTAGATGTTGACCTTGGCGCCGGGGTCGATCTTGCCGGCGACGCCGGTCTCCGCGTCGATCATGATGGCGATCTCCTGCTGGCCCGCTTTGAGCCGGGGACGCTGGACGATCATGTCGGACTGGAGCAGGGAGCCCTTCTTGAGCTGGGTGACGGCGATCTTGCCGCGGATGTCGCCGAGCCGGGTGACGGCCGTCGCGGACAGCCACCGCTTGGGCATCGACACCTTCTCGAACTGGTCCTGCGTCAGCTCCTTGTACGGCGCCACGTCCTGCCGCAGCCGGTACGCGGTGGTCTCCGGGCCGACCTCGGAGCGCACGTCCTTGATCACGGCGAGCACGCCGGCGAAGGCGCCGACGGCGCACAGGGCCGAGACGATCAGGAGGACGACGCCGCGGCGCTGACGTGAGTTCATGGACCGGACAACCTCGTTGCTAGGCGGGGCGGACGACGGGTCTTACGTGGTCGGGGCCTTACGGGCTTTGCGGTCTTACGGGTTTTGCGGTTACGGGTCTCGCGGTGCTACGGGCCTTGCGGTCGTACGGGGTCGGGGGCGGCCGGGGTCAGTGGGGGGCGCGGGGCAGGGCGGCGCGGGCCGGGGCGGCGGCGGGCGCGAGGGAGGCGCGCCGGGCGCCGGGCCGCTCGGGCGGTGACTCGGCGGCCAGCGGCGCGGAGCAGAACCCGCAGCGGTCGCCGATGAGTTCGAGCCCGCACCAGCGGCACTCCTCGCGCCGCACGGAGGAGACAAGCTGGTAGAGGACGGAGATGTCGGGGACGGCGGCGGCGAACTCCACGATCTTTCCCGGGCCGTTGCCCTTGCCGGTGGCCCACCAGCGCGGCGAGTCGGCGGGCAGCCGCACCTCGCTGACGCTCTGCACGCGCCAGGCGGGGGCGAGGACTTCGGTCACCCAGGCGGGGTCGGCCTGTCCGGACGCGTAGAACATGCGGGTGGCGAAGGCCGGGCCTGCGGGGGTCTCCTCGCCGGTGATGCGCAGCAACTCCGGCTGCGGGGACGCCAGTACGGCGAACTGGGCGCCCGGCGACCACGACTTGGCGTGCGTCTTGAGGCTGACGGGGACGCGGTCGAGCCGGGCGACGGAGCCGACGACGGCACCGGCGTAGATGTAGTGGGCGAGCAGCCGGGCGGCGCAGGCGAGGACGCCGGGGCTGAAGTCGCAGACGGACAGCTGGCGCAGTTGCAGCGCGAGCACGGCGAGGCCGAGCGGCGGCAACTCGGGCCGCAGGATGGCGATCCGGTCGCTTTCCAGCACGGAACGGATCGCGTACAGCCGGTGTACGGCCGCGTCCGTCGATCCGTGCGGGCACAGGGCGATCACGTACCCGTGCTGTTCGATCAGGGTGTGGACATCGGTGATCGCGCGGTCGAGCGGGTAGGTCTCGGGCGGCTCGCCGAGCGGGAGCACGGCGGCGGTCGGCGTGTGCCGGTCCGGCGAACCGATGACCAGGTCGGGGCCGGTGACGGCTATGGCGGTCGGCACGCGTGAACCCCCCGGTCGCTCTGCGCTCCCTGCTCGGCGCGGGGCACCGCACGCCGTACCGCACGGCGCGGTGCTCCTGCCTGAGCACCATATCCACGAGGGCGCCCGGCAACACCCCACTTCGCACTGTTCACGCGGACCCGGCCCCGGGGTTGGCCCGGAACCGACGTCCACCCCCTTGACACGCCCAATGGTCTGGACCAACTTGTATCCCGGTACGCATCGCACCGGACGGCGCAGCGCCGCCGCTCCCCCGGCGGCGCTGCCGGCTCCCGCCGGGCGGCCCTCACTCCCCCGCGCCCGCCACCTCCCGCTCCGCCCAGCGCGCCCACTCGGCCTGCATCGCCATGAACCGCTTGCCCCACTCCAGGGTGAGCCGCCCGTACAGGGAGAGCGGATCGTCGCCCCAGTCCATCGACTTGTCGAACGCGGTCAGCGCCTCCAGGTTGGCCGTGGCCGACTCGGCGCGGCCGTGCAGGAAGGCGCGGGCCTCGGGCGGGGTGACGGTGCCGAGCAGGAAGACGCGCAGCAGGACGTCGTTGCGGCGGTAGCCGTTCGGCGCGGCCCCCAGGAGCCAGGTGCGCAGCGCGGCCCGGCCGTCGTCCGTGATCTCGTACGTCTTGCGGCCCCGGGGGCCCTCGGCCGCGACCCGGATCAGCCCGGCGGCGTCGAGCTTGGTCAGCTCGGTGTAGATCTGGCTCTGGGTGGCGGGCCAGACGTTCTCCAGCGTCGTACGGAACGTGCCGAGCAGGTCGTAGCCGCTGGCCGGGCCGTCCGCGAGCAGGCCGAGGAGTGCGTGTCGAAGGCTCATGCGTCCACTGTAGCGCCGACGTTCCACTATTGACATGTCGGTTCCGGACGTTCTACTTTCGACATGTCACCTCAGGAACGTGATCCTGGGGGCGTCACGAGACTGGGGGACCTCATGGCCTACGTACGCAGCTTCCTGCCGTGGATCGCGGTCAGCGCGCTGATCGGGGTGATCGACGCGCGGTACGCGCTGCTGCTCGGGCTCGTTCTGGCGGTGGCGCTCACCGCGTGGCAGCGGCGGTCGGGGGTCGCGTGGGACGCGCTGGTGATCGAGGCGGGGGCGGCGGTGTTCTTCGCGGGGTGCGTGGTGGTGGCGTTCGCCTCGTCGGACCCCGAGCGGGTCGGGCACTACGCGTCGCCGGCGTCGTCGTTGTGGCTGGCGCTGATCGCGTGGGGGTCGCTGGCGGTGGGGCGGCCGTTCACGCTCGGCATCGCCCGTACGCAGGTGCCGCGGGCGCTGTGGGACAACCCCGTCTTCCACCGGGTGAACGTGGTGATCACCGTGGTGTGGGCGGTCTGCTTCTCGGTCAGCGGGGTGCTTCAGTTCGTGTGGGCGGGGAGTGGGGTGGCCCGGGGTGTCATCACGGCGGTGTTCCTGGCGGTGCCGATTGCTTTTACGGTGCGGTATCCAGCGGTGGCCCGCGCCCGAGCGACCCGCGTCCGCGACTGACCCCCACGAAATTTCTCCGGCCGAGGCCCGCTGCCCTCGACGCCCGGTCGCACCTCGCCTGCGGCCCGGTGGGTGGCTGGTCGCGCAGTTCCCCGCGCCCCTGAGGAGCGGGGCTTCGCCCCAGCTCCCCAGGGGAGGAGGTGGCGACGCAGTCGCCCCGACAGGGGCGCGGGGAACTGCGCGAGAAGCCCCACCGGCCGAAAGGTGACGAACCACGGGCAGGCCCACCCACCCAGGGGCGCGGGGAACTGCGCGAGACGGTGACTACAAGCGGCCTCCGCCGGAGAACTTCCTTAAGGGCGCCGGGGAGGAAAACGCCCGCTATTCCTCGAAGTACCGGTCCAGCGCAGCGTCAATCGCCGAGGCCCACTCCTCCGCCCGCCCCTTGGACGCCGCCTCCACATCATTGGGATACCAACGGCTGTTGGGCGTATGGACGGTCACCGTCAGCCGCTTACGGGCCGTACCGACCTCCACCGCACTGATCTCGTCCCAGTCGAACTCCGCCTCCTGGTCGTCCAGCGTGAACCGCACACCCCGCGCGTCCACGACGATGGACCCGCGCCGGTCCCGCGCCTCGACGACAGGCCCGTCGTCGTCGACCGCGTCGACCGCGTCGTCCTCGTCGCCGGCCGGCTCGGTGCGGGTCGCCACCTCCTCGGCCGGCTCGTCGGCCGGCGCGGACTCCTCGGTCCGCTCGGCGAGTTGGGGCTCCGTGACCGTGTCCTCGACGACCGTCTCCGGGACGGGAGACGTCAGGCCGGGAACGTACGCCGGGTCGAAACCGGCACCGGTGACGGGCGTGACCTTCTGACTCTCCATACGCTGCTCCACGGGCCGAAGTATGGCGGACGACTCTGTGCGGCGCTGCCCCCGGGGCCGTACGGAACGCGGGCCCGCCCCCTCGGAGCGAGCCCGGCCTCATCCGGGGGTAAGGCGCTAGACGAACAGACTGAGCACCGCGGCGACCGCGAACCCGGCGAGGGACAGGACCGACTCCAGGATCGTCCAGGAGCGGAGCGTGTCGCGCTCGGAGATGCCGAAGTACTTGGAGACCATCCAGAAGCCGCCGTCGTTGACGTGCGAGCCGAAGATGGAACCCGCGGAGATCGCCATGATGACGAGGGCGACGAACGCCTGGGAGTGGTGGCCCTCCGACAGGAGCGGGGCGACGATGCCGGCCGTGGTGACGATGGCGACCGTGGCCGAGCCCTGGGCGACGCGCAGCACGAGGGAGATCAGGTAGGCGAGGACGATGACGGGCAGGCCGACGTCGTTGAACGTGTCGGCGAGCGCCTGCGCGATGCCGCTCTCCTTGAGGACCGCGCCGAAGACACCGCCGGCGCCGACGACGAGCAGGATGTTGCCGACCGGCTTGAGCGAGGCGGTGGAGACCTGCTCAAGGGACTTGCGGGACCAGCCGCGCCGGATGCCGAGCAGGTAGTACGCGAGGAGCAGCGCGAGCGTCAGCGCGACGAAGGGGTGCCCGAAGAACTCGATGACGGAGCGGCCCGTGGAGGGGTCGAAGGCGATCGAGGAGAACGTCGATAGCAGGATCAGGACCAGCGGCGTACCGATGATGGTGAAGACGGTGCCGAGCGGGACGGGCTTCTCGGTGGGGACGACCCCGGCGGCCCGCTGGTCGGCTTCGAGCGCGGCCCTGGCCTCCTCGGCGGCCTCCACCATGTCCTGCGGTACGGGGACGAAGATCCGCTTGCCGATCCAGGCGGCCCAGCCCCACGCGGCGAGCACGGCGGGGATGCCGCAGATCATGCCCATGAGGATGACCCAGCCGAGGTCGACCTTGAGGAGCCCCGCGGCGGCGACCGGGCCGGGGTGCGGCGGCAGGAACGCGTGCGTCATCGACAGGCCGGCGAGCAGCGGCATGCAGTAGAGGATGATCGACTTGCCGCCGCGCTTGGCAGCCGCGTACACGATCGGCGCGAGGACGAAGATGCCGACGTCGAAGAAGACGGGGATGCCGAAGATCAGGCCGGTCAGGCCCATGGCGAGGGGGGCGCGCTTCTCACCGAAGAGGTTGATCAGCCGCGAGGCGAGCACTTCGGCTCCGCCGGAGACCTCCAGGACGGCGCCGAGCATCGTGCCGAGGCCGATGATGATGGCGACGTGCCCGAGGGTGCCGCCCATGCCGGACTCGATGGTGGAGACGGCGTCGGACTTCTGGACGGTGCCGAAGAGTTCGGTGACCGACAGGCCGGCGCCGAGGCCGACGGCTATGGAGACGGCGAGCAGCGCGACGAACGGCTGGAGTCTCGCCTTGATGATGAGGAACAGCAGCAGCGCGATACCGAGCGCGGCGACGGTCAGCAGACCGGGGGTACCACCGATGACGGTGAGCACACCGCCGGTGTGCGGCGGCGTGGGCGCCGGCGCGGCGGCGAGCGGAGCGAACGGGGACATCGTCGACCTCGTAAGTGCATGGGGCTTTCGGAGCAGGGGGTATCGCGGCGCGGCGCCCCTGGCTTCGAGGGGCGCCGCGCCGTGACGACGAACAGGGTGGAACCGGGGAGGCTGAGGCCTTAGCCGAGCACGGCGAGCGCGTCGATCTCGATGAGGAGGCCCTTGGGCAGACCGACGTAGACGGTCGTGCGGGCGGCGGGGGCCTCCTTGAGGCCCTGCTCCTCGAAGTAGGCGTTGTAGATCTCGTTCATCTCGGCGAAGTGGTCGACGTCCGTGAGGTAGACGCGCATCATCATGACGTCGTCCCAGGTGGCGCCGCCCTCTTCGAGGATCGCCTTGACGTTGGCGAAGGTCTGGAGGGTCTGCTCGCGCAGGGTGGGTCCGGCCGGGGTGGGGGCCTTGCCCTCCTCGGCGGGCAGGAAGCCGACCTGGCCGGCGACCTGGAGGATGTTGCCCTTCTTGACGCCGTGGGAGAACTTCGCGGGCGGCGTGGTGTGGGTGGCCGGGGTGAGGGCGGTCTTGGCGCTGGTGTGCTCGGTCATCGGGAACGCGGCTCCTTGGTGGGGGTGTGCGGGGGGACGGGGGTTGCGGACTTCGGCCCGGGGCCCGCGGCGGGTCCGGTGCCGGAGTAGTCCCGGCTGATGGCGTCGGCGGTGCGGCGCACCAGCGGGGTCAGTTGGAGGAGTTCGTCGGCGGTGACGACGACGTTGGGCGCCGAGACCGACATGGCGGCGACGACGCGGCCGTCCGCGCCCCTGATGGGGGCGCCGACGCAGTTGATGGACTCCTCGTGGCCGCCGAGGTCGGTGGCCCAGCCCTGCTCGCGGACCTTGTCCAACTCCCGCAGGAACGCTGCGGCGTTGGGGGTGGAGCGGGGCGTGTACATGGGGTAGTCGAGCCGGTCGGCGAGGGCGCGGCGCTCGGGCTCGGACAGGTCGGCGAGGAGCAGCTTGGCGACGGCGGCGACGGTGAGGGCGACGGGCTTGCCGATGCGGGAGTACATGCGCACCGGGTAGCGGCTCTCTACCTTGTCGATGTACAGCACCTCGTTCTCCTCGTAGACGGCGAGGTGGACGGTGTGGCCGCACTTCTGGTTCAGCTCGACGAGGTGGGGGTGGGCGATCTCGCGGACGTCGAGGTTCTCGACGGCTTCCTGGGCGAGGGCGAAGAGGCGGGCGCCGAGCCGGTAGCGCTGGTCGGACTGGCGGTGCACGAGGCCGTGTTCGTGCAGGGTGCGCAGCAGGCGCAGGGCGGTGGACTTGTGGACGCCGAGCCGGTCGGCGACCTGGCCCAGGTCGGCGGGTCCCTCGGCGAGCAGCGGCAGGATGCTGAGCGCGCGGTCGACGGTCTGGCTCATGGCGTACGTACCTCCTCGGCGGCCCCCGCGCCGGGGGCGGCGGCGCCGGTCCACCCGGGGCCGAGGTGCAGTGTCCCCCACGCGGCGTCGTCGAGGGCGGCCAGCCGGTCGGCGTGGGCGCGGCTCGGGGGCGCGGCGAGGTCGCCGGGGACGGTGAGGGCGGCGGCGGCGAAGAGGTGGCCGTGGCGCAGGCGGGCGGCGAGGGGCAGCCCGCGCAGGGTCGCGGAGAGGAACCCGGCGGCGAAGGCGTCGCCGGCGCCGACGGCGGCGACGACGTCGACGCGGGGGGCGGGCTCGGCGGCGCGCTCGGGGCCACAGTAGGCGACGGCTCCGAGCGCGCCGCGCTTGACGACGAGGAGGGGCGGCTCGGGCAGGGCGGCGCGGATCGCGTCGGGCCCGCCGGTGATGCCGAAGGCGTCCTCGGCCTCGTCCTCGCCGACGAAGACGAGGTCGGCGCGGCGGGCGAGGTCGAGCAGGACGCGGGCGTCGCCGCTCTCGCGCCACAGGCCGGGGCGGTGGTTGACGTCGAAGGAGACGAAGGGCGCGCTGTCGGTGAGGGTGTGCAGCAGGCGCAGGCAGTCGGCGGAGAGGGCGGCGGTGATGCCGGTGAGGTGCAGGACGCGGCCGGCGCGCAGCGCGTCGAGGTCGAGGGTGTCCGGGGACATGGCGGAGGCGGCGGACCCGGCGCGGTAGTAGGCGACCTCGTGGTCGGCGCCGGAGCGGTCGGCGGCGGTGCGGAAGTAGATGCCGGTGGGGCGGGCGGGGTCGCGGCGTACGCGGCTGACGTCGACGCCCCAGGCGCCGATGGCCTCGACGAGGTGGTCGCCGAAGCCGTCGGCGCCGACGCGGCTGATCCAGGCGGCGCGGTGTCCCGCGGCGGCGAGGACGCAGGCGACGTTGGACTCGGCGCCGCCGATGCCCCGGTCGAAGGAGGGGACGTCGGCGAGGCGCCCGGGTACGGAGGGCAGGAACGTGACCATGGACTCCCCGAGCGTGACGACGTCCGGCGCCTGGGCGTCGGTCGCGCTGTGCGGGCTTGCGGGTCCGGTGACGGTCACGGTGGGTCGCTCTCCTCGCTGGTGGGGGTCAACGGCTCCGTTGACCCGGCGTTGGCTCGGATGTTAGACAGCACTAAGCGACATACGCAATGACCGTTGCACATTTTGCAACAGTCCGCTCTGGAGGAGGGCTCCATGACCGCCGACAACGCCGTCGAGCGCCGCGAGGACCGGCTGCGGGAGCTGGCGCGCGAGCGCGTCGACTTCCGGTTCAAGGGCCTGCCGCCACGGGCCGAGGGCCGCACGGTCGCCGAGCTGGCCAAGGCCCGGCTCAACCTCTTCACGGACGGCTTCACCACGCCCGTCCTCGCCCTGTCCGCCGAGCGCCTGGAGCACAACCTCGCGCTCATGGAGTCCTACTCCGCCCGGCATGGCCTGACCTTCGCGCCGCACGGCAAGACCTCGATGGCCCCGCAGCTGTTCCACCGTCAGGTCCAGCACGGCGCCTGGGGCATCACGCTCGCCGTCCCCCACCAGGTGCGCGTGGCACGGCACTTCGGCATCGAGCGGATCTTCCTCGCCAACGAGCTGGTCGACCCGGCCGCCCTCGCCTGGCTCGCCGCCGAACTGGACGCGGACCCTTCCTTCCGCTTCGTCTGCTACGTCGATTCCGTGCGCGGCGCCGAGCAGATGGAGGCCGCCCTGACCGCCGCGGACGCCGGGCGCCCGGTGGACGTGGTCGTGGAGCTGGGCGCGGGCGAGGGCGCGCGCACCGGCGCCCGCACCGAGGCCGACTGCGCGGCGGTCGCGGACGCGGTGGCCGCCGCGACCCGGCTGCGGCTCGTCGGCGTCGCGGGCTACGAGGGCGAGGTCCCGCGGGCGGACGGCGAGCGGGTGCGGGAGTGGCTGCGCCGGCTGGTGCGGCTCGCCGCGGACTTCGACAAGGCGGGCCGCTTCGCCCAGGCCGACGAGATCGTGGTCAGCGCGGGCGGCTCGGCCTGGTTCGACGCGGTGGCCGACGTCTTCGCCGAGATCCCCGAACTGAGCGCGCCCGTACTGAAGTTGCTGCGCTCGGGCGCGTACGTCTCGCACGACGACGGGCACTACCGCCACCTCACCCCGTTCAACCGGGTCCCCGAGGAGGGCGCGCTGCACCCCGCGTTCCGGCTGTGGGCGCAGGTCGTCTCGCACCCGGCGCCCGGCCAGGCGTTCACGAACGCGGGCAAGCGCGACGCCGCATACGACCTCGATCTGCCCGAGGCGCAGGTCGTGCGGGAGGCCGGCTCCGGCACGGTCCGCGAGGCGGCCGGGATCACGGTGAGCGGCCTGTCGGACCAGCACGGCTGGCTGCGCCTGGACGAGGGCGCGCGCCTGGAGGTCGGCGACTGGCTCGGCATGGGCCTGTCCCACCCGTGCACGGCCTTCGACAAGTGGCAGCTCATCCCGGTCGTCGAGGAGGACGGCACGGTCGTGGACTACGTCCGCACGTTCTTCTAGGAGTACGGGCTCGTAGACGTACGGGCTCGTGGACGTACGGGCTCGTGGACGTACGGGCTCGTGGACGTACGGGCTCGTGGACGTACGGCCTTCCAGGCGGTACGGGCCCGGGTGCGGCGCCCTCAGGACGGGCGCCGCCCCCGGCACGCGGGGGGATCAAGGGGGCACCCACCGCTTCGGCGCGGGCCGGGGCGCGGCACGAGAAAGAGGCAGCCAGCAGTGAACCTCGTCATCAAGGACACCCGAGTGATCGACGGCGGCGGTGGCGCCTCCTACCGGGCCGACGTCCTCGTCAGCGACGGCCGGATCGCGGAGATCCACCGCGCGGACTCCCCCGGCCCGCGCCCGAGCGCCCCGCGCGTCCTCGACGCCTCGGGGCTCGCGCTCGCGCCCGGGTTCATCGACATGCACGCGCACTCGGATCTGGCGCTGCTGCGCGACCCCGACCACAGCGCGAAGGCCGCGCAGGGCGTCACGCTGGAGGTGCTGGGCCAGGACGGCCTGTCGTACGCGCCGGTCGACGACCGCACGCTGGCCCAGGTCCGCCAGGTCATCACCGGCTGGAACGGCGGCGGCGAGGGCGACACGTCCGTCGACTTCGACTGGCGCACGGTCGGCGAGTACCTGGACCGCCTCGACCGGGGCGTCGCGGTCAACGCCGCCTATCTGATCCCGCAGGGCACGGTCCGGATGTACGCGGTCGGCTGGGAGGACCGCGAGGCGACCCCGGCCGAGCTGGAGCGCATGAAGCAGCTCGTCGCGCAGGGCATGGAGGAGGGCGCGGTCGGCATGTCCTCGGGCCTGACCTACACGCCCGGCATGTACGCCAAGGACGCCGAACTGACCGAACTGTGCCGCACGGTGGCCGCGTACGACGGCTACTACTGCCCCCACCACCGCAGTTACGGCGCCGGCGCGCTCGACGCGTACCGCGAGATGGTCGAGCTGACCCGGTCCGCCGACTGCGCCCTGCACCTGGCGCACGCCACCATGAACTTCGGCGTGAACAAGGGCAAGGGCACCGCCCTGCTCACCCTGCTCGACGAGGCCATCGCGGACGGCGCCGACATCTCCCTGGACACCTACCCGTACACGCCGGGCGCGACGACGCTCGTGGCGATGCTGCCGAGCTGGGCCAACGAGGGCGGGCCCGACGCGACCCTGGACCGGCTGCGCGACGACGCGGAGGCCGAGCGCATCCGGCGGCACGTCGAGGAGATCGGCTCCGACGGCTGCCACGGCGTGCCCATGGAGTGGGACACGATCGAGGTCTCCGGGGTGAGCGACCCGGGGCTCGCGTCCTGCGTCGGCAAGACCATCGCGCAGGCAGCCCGCGAGCGCGGCGAGGCGCCCTGGGTCACGGCCCGGCGGCTGCTGCTCGCGGACAACCTCGGCACGACGATCCTCCAGCACGTCGGCCACGAGGAGAACGTCCGTACGATCATGAAGCACCCGGTGCACACGGGCGGCAGCGACGGCATCCTCCAGGGCTTCAAGCCGCATCCGCGCGCGTACGGCACGTTCCCGCAGTACCTCGGGCGCTACGCACGTGACCTGGGCGTCCTCTCCCTTGAGGAGATGGTCGCGCACCTCACCTCGCGCCCGGCGGCCCGGCTGCGGCTGCCCGACCGGGGTCTGGTCCGCGAGGGGTACCGCGCCGACCTCGTCCTGTTCGACCCGGAGACGGTCGCGGCGGGCTCCACGTTCGAGGCGCCGCGCACGCTGCCGGTCGGCATCCCGCACGTCCTGATCGACGGCCGCTTCGTCATCGAGGACGGCCGCCGCACCGACGTGCTCGCGGGCCGCTCCGTGCGCCGCACCCCCGGGCGCTGACCCGGGGGCCGCTCAGCGCACCCCGTGCGGCCGGAACTGGATGCTGATCCGGGGTCCGGTCGCACGGGCCGACTTGGGGATCGCGTGCTCCCAGGTCCGCTGGCAGGAGCCGCCCATCACGATGAGGTCGCCGTGGCCGAGGGAGCGGCGCACGGTCGCGCTCCCGCCGCCGAGCGGGCGCAGCAGCAGATCACGCGGGGCGCCGACGGAGACGATGGCGACCATGGTGTCCTGGCGGGCACCGCGCCCGATGCGGTCGCCGTGCCAGGCGACGCTGTCCCGCCCGTCGCGGTAGAAGCAGAGCCCGGCCGTGGTGAACGGCTCGCCCAGCTCGCGCGCGTAGTGCGCGGACAGCGCGTCGCGGGCGGTGGCGAGCACCGGGTGCGGCAGCGGCTCGCCCGCCCCGTAGAACTTGAGCAGCCGGGGCACGTCGACGACCCGCTCGTACATCTGGCGGCGCTCCGCCTTCCACGGGACGTGCTCGGCGAGGTGCGCGAAGAGGGCGTCGGCGCCGCTCAGCCAGCCCGGCAGTACGTCGATCCAGGCGCCGGCGCCGAGCACGGTGCGGCGCACGGGCGCGAGGGGGCCGGGTGCCGTCTCCTCGGCCTGGTCGAACAGCGATCCCTGAAGCATGCCTCCAGCCTACCCGCCTGTTCGAACATGCGCTCGATTAACGCGCCGCTTCCGGGCGGCTCGCGGCGCGCGGTCGTGTCGTAGCGGGCGATCAGGGCGTTGACCAGGCATGCGTCCGGCGGTCCGCGCCGGGCGCGGGACCTGTGGATCTCCGAGACGAGGAGTTGGACGTGGCGCGAAAGAGTTCCGTACGGGCGGGGTCGGTGCTGGCCGCCGCCGGGGTGATGGCGGCGGCGGCGCTGCTGGCGGGCGGCGCCGCCCCGGCCGGCGCGGACCAGGGCGAGCCGGGCCCCACCCCCGGCACCGGCACGGGCGCGTCGGCGCAGGACACGGCGGCGCAGAACACGGCGGCGCAGGGCACCGCGGCGCAGGGCACCGCGGCGCAGGACGCGGCGGTGAAGGACGCGGTCACCGCCGACGCCACCGGCACCATCGCCGCCGACGGCACGGTCACCCTCACCGGCACCTACCGCTGCGCGCCCGGGCTGACCAAGGGCCCGGTGTTCATCGCGTCGACGGTCCGTCAGGGTGACGTGCGCCGGGGCATCGGCGGCACGACCGCACTGTGCGACGGCGCCGAGCACACCTGGTCCAACAGCGAGAACCCGGGCAACGGCCGCGCGCCCGTCAAGCCCGGCAGGACCGAGATCGAGGCGACGCTGCTGCGCCTGGACGCGAGCAGCGGGCTGCCGCTGCCGAAGGTCGTCGCGGCGGACAAGCACGCCGTGGACCTGCGCGCGGCGGCGAACTGACCCCCGCGCGCCCGAGGCGCCGTCGCCCGACAGGGTGGGGCGTGGCGGATCTCACCCGCCCCGGCGAGCCCCGCCATCCAAGCCCCGCCCGCCCGGCGACCCGGCATTTGGGAGGCGCCGGGCGCCGCGTGCCGTCGCATCCCAGACCGGGCCTTTCGGGGCGCCTCCCGGTGGCCCGGAAAGGCGGGCGGCGGCGCGCGGCACCCCCGTAAGGTCGGACCATGCAGCTCATCCAGTCGACCAAGCTCGCCAACGTCTGCTACGAGATCCGCGGACCCGTGCTGGAGGAGGCGACGCGCCTGGAGGCGGCAGGGCACCGCATCCTGAAGCTGAACACGGGCAACCCGGCGGCGTTCGGCTTCGAGTGCCCGCCGGAGATCCTGGAGGACATGCTCCGCAACCTCGGCGGCGCGCACGGCTACGGCGACGCCAAGGGCCTGCTCGCGGCGCGGCGCGCGGTGATGATGCACTATCAGACGCTCGGCGTGGAGACCGACGTCGAGCACGTGTTCATCGGCAACGGCGTCTCCGAGCTGATCGTCATGGCCATGCAGGGCCTGCTCGACGACGGCGACGAGGTACTGGTCCCGGCCCCCGACTACCCGCTGTGGACGGCGGCCGTGTCCCTGTCGGGCGGTACGGCGGTGCACTACCGCTGCGACGAGCAGTCCGACTGGATGCCCGACCTCGCCGACATCGAGCGCAAGGTCACCGACCGCACCAAGGCGCTCGTCATCATCAACCCGAACAACCCGACGGGCGCGGTCTACAGCGACGAGATGCTGCGCGGCCTGACCGACATCGCCCGCCGCCACGGCCTGCTGGTCTGCTCCGACGAGATCTACGACAAGATCCTCTACGACGGTGCCACGCACACCCCGACGGCCGCGATCGCCCCTGACCTGATGACGCTGACGTTCAACGGCATGTCGAAGGCGTACCGGGTCGCCGGGTTCCGCGTCGGCTGGATGGCGATCTCCGGCCCGCGCGCCCACGCCGAGTCCTATATCGAGGGCCTGACGATCCTCGCCAACATGCGCCTGTGCGCGAACATGCCGGGCCAGCACGGGGTGGTCGCCGCGCTCACCGGGCGCCAGACCATCGGCGACCTCGTCCTGCCGGGCGGCCGGCTGAAGGAGCAGCGCGACACGGCGTACGACCTGCTCACCCAGATCCCGGGCGTCACCTGCGTCAAGCCGAAGGGCGCGCTGTATCTCTTCCCGCGCCTCGACCCGAAGGTCTTCAAGATCAAGGACGACCGGCAGATGGTGCTCGACCTGCTGCGCGCGGAGAAGATCATGGTCGTCCAGGGCACCGGCTTCAACTGGCCGGACCCCGACCACTTCCGCGTGGTCACCCTGCCCACGGCGGAGCAGCTCCGCGAGGCCGTGACCCGGATCGGCACGTTCCTGGACGGCTACTCCCAGGTCTGACCCGGGGCGGAAGGGCCGGCGCGGCTACTTTGGACAAGTTCTAACTTAGACTCGTTCTAAGGTACGATGGAGGCCAAGCTACCCCGTTCCTGGAGGCCCCCATGTACGAGCCGATCCGCTCCAAGTCGGTCCACTCCGTGGCGGCCGACAGCAGCGGCGACTTCCCGCACCGCTCGCGCGAGGAGGAGCTGGACATCCAGCTCGCGGGGCACCTCGGCGCACTGCTCGCCGTCACCGACGAGCTGCGCGCCCTCGCCCCCGGCGCGGATCTGGACGAGGCGGCCGAGGCGCTGTCGGCGCAGGTCGCGCGGTTGCGGGGCGGTCACGCACCGGTGCGTTCCGCGGTGGCCGCCGCCATCCACGAGCCGCATCTCGCGGCGCTGCACCAGCGGGCGCACGCGCTGGCCGGGCGGGCCCTGGTCGTCGCCGCGTCCCGCGCGGACACGGCGGCCGCGATCCTGGCCGCGACGCGCATGGAGTACCACGCGGACGCCGGACGCCTGGTGGCGGCCTGACCGCCGCCCCGCACCGGCGCCCCCACCCCCGTACACCGGGCACGAGACGCGAGAAGGCCCCCCGCACGCCGTTGTGCGGGGGGCCTTCTCAGGTCGGGCGGGGTCAGCCGAGACGGTCGACCAGCTTGCGGTACTCGTCCCACAACGCGGCCGGCGTGTGATCGCCGAACGTGTTCAGGTGGGCCGGTACGAGCGCGGCCTCTTCGCGCCAGACCTCCTTGTCGACGGTCAGCAGGAACTCCAGGTCCTTGTCGGCCAGATCCAGGCCGTCGGTGTCCAGGGAGTCCTTGGCCGGAAGGATGCCGATCGGGGTCTCGACACCCTCCGCCTTGCCGTCGAGGCGGTCCACGATCCACTTCAGGACGCGCGAGTTCTCCCCGAACCCGGGCCACACGAAGCGGCCCTCGGCGTCCTTGCGGAACCAGTTGACGTAGTAGATCTTGGGGAGCTTCGCCGGGTCCTTGTCCTCGGCGACCTTCACCCAGTGGGCCATGTAGTCGCCCATGTTGTAGCCGCAGAAGGGCAGCATGGCGAACGGGTCGCGGCGCAGCTCACCGACCTTGCCCTCGGCGGCGGCGGTCTTCTCGGAGGCCACGTTGGCGCCGAGGAAGACGCCGTGGTTCCAGTCGAAGGACTCCGTGACCAGCGGCACGGCCGAGGCGCGGCGCCCGCCGAACAGGATCGCCGAGATCGGCACGCCCTTGGGGTCCTCCCACTCGGGCGCGATGATCGGGCACTGCGACGCGGGGACCGTGAAGCGGGCGTTGGGGTGCGCGGCCGGGGTGTCCGACGCGGGCGTCCAGTCGTTGCCCTTCCAGTCGGTCAGGTGGGCCGGGGTCTCCTCCGTCATGCCCTCCCACCACACGTCGCCGTCGTCGGTGAGCGCGACGTTGGTGAAGACGGAGTTGCCCCACAGGGTCTTCATCGCGTTGGCGTTGGTGTGCTCGCCGGTGCCGGGGGCCACGCCGAAGAAGCCGGCCTCGGGGTTGATCGCGTACAGCCGGCCGTCCTCGCCGAACCGCATCCACGCGATGTCGTCACCGATCGTCTCGACGGTCCAGCCGGAGATCGTGGGCTCCAGCATCGCCAGGTTCGTCTTGCCGCACGCCGACGGGAACGCGGCGGCGACGTACTTCGACTCGCCCTGCGGCGGGGTCAGCTTGAGGATCAGCATGTGCTCGGCGAGCCAGCCCTCGTCGCGGGCCATGACGGAGGCGATGCGCAGGGCGTAGCACTTCTTGCCCAGCAGCGCGTTGCCCCCGTAGCCCGACCCGTAGGACCAGATCTCGCGGGACTCGGGGAAGTGCGAGATGTACTTCGTGCTGTTGCACGGCCACGGCACGTCCTGCTCGCCCTCGGCCAGCGGCGCGCCCAGCGTGTGCACGGCCTTCACGAAGAAGCCGTCGGAGCCCAGCTCGTCCAGGACGGGCTGCCCCATCCGGGTCATCGTGCGCATGGACACGGCGACGTACGCCGAGTCGGTGATCTCGACGCCGATCGCGGACAGCGGCGAGCCGAGGGGGCCCATGCAGAACGGGACGACGTACATCGTCCGGCCCTTCATCGAGCCGCGGAAGACGCCCTGCTCACCGGCGAAGATCTCCCGCATCTCGGCGGGGTCCTTCCAGTGGTTCGTCGGGCCGGCGTCCTCCTCCTTCTCGGAGCAGATGAACGTGCGGTCCTCGACCCGGGCGACATCCGTGGGGTCGGAGGCGGCGTAGTAGGAGTTCGGGCGCTTGACCGGGTCGAGCTTCTTGAACGTCCCCTTGGCCACCAGTTCCTCGGCCAGACGCTCGTACTCGGCCTCCGAGCCGTCGCACCAGACCACGCGGTCCGGCTGGGTCAGCCCGGCGATCTCGTCGACCCACGAGATCAGGCCCTGGTGGTCGGTCGGGAGGGTGGTGTTCCGGGAAACGGGAGCCGCGATGTCGCGCGCCACGATCGCTCCTAATAGTGATGTCGAGTTGGGTGCCCCGTGGGGGCTGCGACCCGGACGCTGCGCCTCCCGTTCCACTGAGACTCAGTGGGCGCTCATCCGGTGCCGACCGCACTCATTTGATCATCCGACCGTTTCGCCCATATGTCCAGGGGGCCTCACACTTGAGCGACGTGAGCATCACCACTCGGCCATATCCGTTACCTACGGTTCCGTAGATACGATGCAAGGCATGAGCGTGTCCGCGAAGCAGCCCGAAGTCCCCGTCGCCGAACCGTCCTTGCTGAAGCCACGCCTGCGCGGCTGGCTGCACGCCGGCATGTTCCCCGCGGTCCTCGTCTCGGGCCTCTTCCTGACGGCCCTCGCGGACTCCACGCGCGGGCGTGTCGCGTGCGGCATCTACGTCCTGACCGCCTGCCTCCTGTTCGGCGTGAGCGCCCTGTACCACCGGGGGAACTGGGGGCCGCGCGCCGGAGGCGTCCTGCGCCGCCTCGACCACGCGAACATCTTCCTGATCATCGCCGGTACGTACACGCCGCTGACGATGCTGTTGCTGCCCGGGGCGAAGGGGCAGTGGCTCCTGTGGGGCATCTGGGCCGCCGCCGCGGCCGGCATCATCTTCCGCGTCTTCTGGGTCGGCGCCCCGCGCTGGCTCTACACGCCCTGCTACATCGCCATGGGCTGGGCCGCGGTCTTCTTCCTGCCGGACTTCATGCACCGGGGCGGGGTCGCGGTGCTCGTCCTCGTCGTCGTGGGCGGCCTGCTCTACAGCGCGGGCGGGATCATCTACGGCATCAAGCGGCCCAATCCGTCCCCGCGGTGGTTCGGCTTCCACGAGGTGTTCCACTCCCTGACGCTGGCGGCGTTCGTCGTCCACTACGTGGGGATCTCGCTGGTCGCCTACCAACACGGCTAGGCCTCGGGCCCCGGGTGCGGTGATCTGGGCTGCGGTTTCTTCATCTGACGGCAAGCTGTAGCCACTCGCGCAGTTCCCCGCGCCCCTGGGTGAGTGGGTGGCTCCGGCCGGTGGAGATCCTCGACTTTCGTCGTGGCTGATCGCGCAGTTCCCCGCGCCCCTAGACAGGTGGGTGGCTCTGCCGGTGGGTCCCTCGACTCTCGTCGTGGCTGATCGCGCAGTTCCCCGCGCCCCTAGACAGGTGGGTGGCTCTGCCGGTGGGTTCCCTCGACTCTCGTCGTGGCTGAGCGCGCAGTTCCCCGCGCCCCTAGGCAGGTGGGTGGCTCTGCCGGTGGGTCCCTCGACTCTCGTCGTGGTTGCTCGCGCAGTTCCCCGCGCCCCTGGAGGGGCGACTGCGTCGCACCCTCCCCCCTGGGGAGCTGGGGCGGAGCCCCGCTTCCCCAAGGGGAAGCTGCACGAAGTGCATGCTTCAGGGGCGCGGGGAACTGCGCGAGAAGCCCCACCGGCCCGCAGACAACCACACACGGTAGTGCCCCGATAGGGGCGCGGGGAACTGCGCGAACGGTCACCGCAAGCGGCCTCCGCCGGAGAACTCCTCAGGGGCGCGGGGAACTGCGCAGGACGGTCACCTCAAGGGGCCTGAGCCGGAGGACTGCCGCCGCCCGGCGAAAGGGACCGTCACTTTCAACCCCCGCCCCGCAAAACCTTGCGCAACCGCTCCGCCCCCACAACCGGCGCTTCACAAACAAACTGCCGACACACATACGCCGCCTCGGCCCCCTGAACCCGCCCCCGCCCCTCAAGCAACGGAAGCTCATCCCCGGCCGCGACAACCGCCCCCACCAGCGCCCCGCACAACGCCGCATGATGCAACCGCCCCCCGACCTCCCCGGCGACGGCGATCTCCCGGGGCCCGTCGAGCAGCGCCTCGGCGACAGCGAGCCCGTTACCGATGAACCGCGGCGCCCGCGGCCCCAGCGCCCGCACCACCCCGAGCCCCCGCTCGGCCGCGTACCGATGCGCCTCGGACCCGGTGTGCGCGGCGTACGAGAGCAACGCCCCCGCCGCGGCCGTCCACCCGGAGGGCACCGCGTTGTCCGTGGGGTCCTGGGGCCGCCGGATCAGCCGCTCCGCGTCGACGGCGGTGTCGTACATCGCCCCGGACTCCCCGTCGACGAACCGGTCGAGCACATGGTCGAGAAGGAACCCGGCGAACTCCAGCCAGACCCCCTCCCCCGTCACGGACGCCAGCGTGAGGAACCCCTCGGCGACATCCGCGTAGTCCTCAAGGACCCCGTCGTTCTCGCCGGCCTGCCCGTCCTTGCTCGTACGGGTGAGCCGCGCGTGCGGATCCATGTGCAGCCGTACGAGGAGGTCACCGGCGGCGACGGCCGCGTCCACGAGGTCCTGCCGGCCGAAGAACGCGCCGGTCTCGGCGAGCGCGGCGATGGCCAGCCCGTTCCACGCGGCGACGACCTTGTCGTCCCGCCCGGGCGCGGGCCGCGCGTCCCGTGCCGCGCGCAGCCGCTCCCGTACGGAGGCGATCTGCTCGGCGTCGAAGACGCCTTCCCCGTCGGAGAGTTGGAGGACGGAGGCGCCCTCCTCGAAGGTGCCTTCCTCGGTGACCTGGAAGTACCGCGCGGCGACCTCCGCATCCCGCTCCCCAAGCACCTCGGTCAACTGCGCGGGCGTCCATACGTAGTAGGCGCCCTCGACCTGCTTCCCGGTCACCGGGTCCGCGCTGTCGGCGTCGAGCGCGGACGCGAACCCGCCCTCGTTCGTGCGCAGTTCACGGACCATGAAGTCGGCGGTCTCCAGGGCGACCCGCTTGGCCAGTTCACTGCCGGTGGAGCGCCACAGGTGCGCGTAGACGCGGCACAGCAGGGCGTTGTCGTAGAGCATCCGCTCGAAGTGCGGGACGGTGAACTCGCGGTCCACGGAGTACCGGGCGAACCCGCCGCCGAGCTGGTCGTAGATCCCGCCGCGCGCCATCCGCTCACACGTGTCGACGGCCATCTGGAGCGCGCCCTCGGCCCCCGTACGGGCATGGTGGCGCAGCAGGAACTCGATGACCATGGACGGCGGGAACTTGGGCGCCCCGCCGAACCCGCCGTACGTCGCGTCGTACTCCCGCGTCAGCCCGAGCAGCGCCTGCGCCAGCTCCTGCTCCCCGGGCACCCGCGTGTCCCCGTACGGGAGTTCGCGCGCCGCGAGATCGGCGGTGATCTTCCCGGCGACCTCGGCGACCTCGCCGCGCCGCCCGCTCCACGCGTCCCGCACCCCGCCGAGCACCTGCGTGAACGACGGCATGCCGTGGCGCGGCTCGGGCGGGAAGTACGTACCGAAGTAGAACGGCTCGGCGTCCGGCGTCAGGAACACCGTCATCGGCCACCCGCCGTGCCCGGTCGCCGCCTGCACGGCCTCCATATAGACGGCGTCCACATCGGGCCGCTCCTCGCGGTCCACCTTGATGTTCACGAAGTGCTCGTTCATGAGGGCGGCGGTCGCCTCGTCCTCGAACGACTCGTGCGCCATCACATGGCACCAGTGGCAGGCCGAGTACCCCACGGAGAGCAGCACCGGCACATCCCGCCGCCGCGCCTCCGCGAAGGCCTCATCCCCCCAGGGCCACCAGTCGACGGGGTTGTCCGCGTGCTGAAGCAGATAAGGCGAGGTCACACCAGCCAGCCGGTTCATACACCCCAGCCTCTCACAGCCCCCCGCCCACCCCTCGGATCCGATGCCTCAGACCTTCTCGCTGTAATAAATGTTGTCCTACACTTTGGGGCATGAAGCCGAACCGAGCCGGGACCACCGAGAACATCTCCGTCTCCATGCCCGCGGAGCTGGTCAGCGAGCTGCGCTCCCGGACCGGGCGTCGCGGGCTGTCCGGCTACATCACCGAAGCCGTCAGGCATCAGCTCGCCATGGACGGACTCGCCGAGATCGTGGCGTCCCACGAGGAAGAGCACGGCGCGCTCACCGAGCAGGAGATCGAAGCCGCACGCCGAGAACTGTTCGGGGAAGCGAACGCAGGGGACGGCGAGCGGGGCGCCGCGTGAAGGAGCAACCGGCCGGCTCGCTGGTGCTCGATTCCGAGGCGCTCTCCCTGCTCCTGCGCAACGACCGCGGTATGGCGGCGCGTATCGAGGCATCCCGGCAGGCCGGCGTACTCGTCCTCGTGTCCGCGCTGACCATCGTGGAAGCCGTACACGGGAAGACCGATCTGGCGCGCTTGAAGTGGGTGCTCTCCCGGCTGCGGGTGGAACCCGTCAGTCAGGAGGATTCCCTCACCGCGGTAGCGCTGCTTCAGGACGCGGGCGGGCTGCACGGACACAAGTACGCCATCGACGCCCTGGTCGCCGCGCTCGCTCTCCGGGTCCCGGCCCCCGTGATCGTTCTGACGTCCGACCGTGACGACTGGTCGAAGCTCTGCGGGAAGCGCGTGGCCATCAGGGACGTGTGAACTCCGTCCCCAGCCGGCGTGACCTCGCGTCGCGTCGGGTCGTCGGCCTGCGGCTCCTGCCGGTGAACTCGCGCGGCCAGCAGGGCTCCAGCGTCCTGGAAGGCGACCTGCCTCCAGGGCATACGGGGACGCGTCACGCGTTGACCGGGTCGCCGCCTGCCGCGAGGACGCGGGCCGCCTGGTCCGGGCCGTGGCGGTCGTCGAAGTTCTCGAAGGTGTGGCGGATCTCGTCGTGCAGGCGTGTGACCAGTGGCTCGAAGTCGCGGTGGGTGACGATGAGGAACTGGCGGTCGCGCATCGCCTCGACGACCTGTTCGCCGACGCGGTCGGGGTCGGCGCCCTGGGAGAGCATCGCGTCGTTGGCGGCGACGAGGTCGGCGCGTACCGGGCGCCCCAGGAGCTTCGCCTCGCCCTCGGCGGCGGTGGTCGTGATGCGGGTGGCGACCGTGCCCGGGGTGAGGAGGGAGACGGAGACGTCCGTGCCCTTGAGGTCCTCGCGCAGCGCCAGGGAGAAGCCGACGCAGGCGAACTTCGACGTGACGTACGCGGCGACGTTCGCCATGGGGAGGAGGCCCGCCATGGACGCCGTGTTCACGATGTGCGCCCGGCCGCCGCGCGCCGTGAAGCGGGGCAGGAAGGCCGCCGTGCCGAGGTAGGGGCCGTCCGTGTTGATCGACTGCACCCAGCGCCAGACCTCGACGGGCGTCTGCTCGACGGTGCCGCCGCCGTTGACCCCGGCGTTGTTGCACAGGACGGAGATCGGGCCGAGGGCCGCTTCGGCGCGGTCGGCGGCGGCCTCCCAGCTCGCGGCGTCGCTCACGTCGAGGCGTACGGGGATCACCGTGCCGCCCGCAGCGGTGAGTTCGGCGGCGACGGCCGCGAGGCGCTGCTCGTCGATGTCGGCGAGGGCCACCTTCGCGCCGGCGGCGACGAGGGCCCGGCTGACGCCGAGGCCGATGCCGGAGGCCGCTCCGGTGACGAACGCCGCTTGCCCTGCTGGCCAGTTCATAGCCGTTTCCTTCCGCGTCGGCGCCGCACCGTCGCGGCGCGCTGCCCCCACCGTGCGCCCGCGCCACGCGCCGCAGAACCGCCGCGCGTGGCGGAAAACGGGCCCCTGCCCCGCCGTTCACGCGCCCCGCGCCGCCGCGTCCCGGGCGTGCCGCGCGATCGGCGGGGCACGTGGGGTGGGCGTGCCCTTCCTGGCGGGTACCGCCGGGGCGGTCCGCGCCGGAGCATGGGGCCCGCGCCGCCTGCCCCGCACCGGAGCAGGGGGCCGTCCCAGCCGTTCCGCGCCTGTCCCGGCGCCCAGAAGAGGGAGTCAGCATGCGGCAGAGCCGTGTCGTACGTCCGCCGTTCGACCCGGAGGTCGAGCCCGTCCTGGCCGCCGCCGATGCCGGGGCACCGGCCCTGACCTCGCTGGACGGTGTGCGGGACCTGCGCGCGGCGGCGCTGCCGACGCTCGCGGAGGCGCAGGTGAAGGAGGCCGGGGTGAGCGTCCGCGAGGTCACCGTCCCCGGCCATGAGGGCGCCGCGCTGACCGCCACCGTGCTCACCCGTACGGACCGCCCCGGCGCGGAATCCGGCGGCCGCCCCGGCGCGGGCACCGGGACCCGCCCCGGGATCTACCACGTGCACGGCGGCGGGATGGTCGCCGGTCAACGCATGGTCGGCGCCGCGCAGTTCGTGCCGTGGATCGTGGAGCACGACGCCGTCGCGGTGAGCGTGGAGTACCGGCTCGCCCCCGAGTTCCCCGACCCGTACCCCGTCGAGGACTGCTACGCGGGGCTCGTGTGGATGGCCGCGCACGCCGAGGAGTTGGGCTTCGACCCGGCCCGGCTGCTCATCGCGGGCGCCAGCGCGGGCGGCGGCCTCGCGGCGGGCACCGCCCTGCTGGCCCGGGACCGCGGCGGCCCCCCGCTGCTCGGCCAGATGCTGATCTGCCCGATGCTCGACGACCGCGACGCGACACCGTCCAGCGCCCAGTACGAGGACGCCGGGACCTGGGTGCGGGCGAGCAACCGCGTGGGCTGGAGCGCGCTGCTCGGCGAACGGCGCGGCACCGACGACGTGTCCCCGTACGCCGCTCCCGCCCGCGCCACCGAACTCGCGGGCCTGCCACCGGCGTTCATCGACTGCGGGTCGGCCGAGGTGTTCCGGGACGAGGACGTCGCGTACGCCACCGCGCTGTGGGCGGCGGGCGTGCAGACCGAACTGCATGTGTGGCCGGGCGGGTTCCACGGGTTCGACATGCTCGCGCCGGACGCGGCGATCTCCCGGGCGGCCCGCGAGGCGCGCGAGGCGTGGGTACGCCGGCTGCTCGGCGCCGCCCGCCAGCCATAGCGGGCCCCCGGCGTCCGGCACGCGCGGGGCACCGGCAATCCCCCGCAGGCACCCCCCCTTCCGCACGCATCACGGTCACCGGCGGCGCTCTGATCGTCGGCCCCCTCGCGTCCGCACCCCGTACGCAGGACACTTGACCCTTCACTGTCGCCACCGGAGGGGGACCGAAGATGCGAGACAGCCATCGGGCGGAGGCCGAGCGGCTGTTGGCCCGGGCCGTGGAGGAGGAGGTGCGGCGTTCCGGCGGCCGTACCGACGGCGGGGTGCTGCTGACGCGGGCGCGCGCCGCGCTCGACTCCATGGAGCGCACGGCCGCCGAGGAGTACGCGGCGTACACCCGGGCGCTGGACGAGGCGGCGGCCGGCCAGATGTCGTTCGGGGAGCGCTTCGCCGAGGAACGCGGCTCAACTCCCCTGATGGTGGCCGGAGTCGGTGCTGTCACCGCCGCCGTCGCGGACCTGGCGCTGGGCGCGGGGACGGGGGTCGCGGTGGGCGCGGGCGCCGCCGTCGCCGTGCTCGGCGCCGCCGCGACGGTGGCGAAGGTGACGGCCGCGCATCTGCCGGCGGCGAGCCGCAGCGCGGGCGCCCGCAACCAGCCGGGCGGGCCCGAGCAGTTGCGGCTCCAGTGGCTGACGGCCCTGGAGGTGCGGGGCATCCGGCCGTTCCTCGATCAGCAGCGGGTCCTCGCGGCCAGCACCGGGCCGGTGAAGAAGAGCACGGCGCCGCAGCTTCGGCGTACGGACAAGAGCGCGGCGGCACGCAGGCGCAGCGTCCTTGAGCAGTCGTTCGGTCAACTCCCCGTGCCGCAGGGCCCGTTCGCGGGGCGGCGGGCGGCGCTCTCCCGGATCGCGCAGTGGGTGCACGCGGCGCGGGCCAGCACCGAGACCCGTCCCACGGTGGTCGTGCTGCACGGCGAGCCGGGCTCGGGGCGTACGACGCTGGCGGTGCGGGCGGCGCACGAGGTCCGCGACCAGTTCCGCGGGGCCTGTGTGGTGGATCTGCGCGGCGACCGTGGTGACGCGCCCGCGCTGTCCACGCGGGACGCGCTGCTGCATCTGCTGAACCGGCTCGGCGCCCCGCGCGAGCAACTGCTGTTCCGGGAGCGGGCCTCGCAGGATCAGCAGGTCAAGCGGTTGAGCGAGCTGTACCACCAGCATCTGACGGGCCTGCCGGTGACCATCGTCCTGGACGACGCGGAGGACGCGCTCCAGGTGCGCACGCTGATCCCGGAGCGCTCCGACAGCCTCGTCGTCGTCACGTCGCGCTCGCCGCTTGAGCTGCCGGACGACACTCCGGCGTGGGTGCACCATCTACCGGTCGAGGCGCTGGACGCGGCGGGCGCGGAGGAGCTGCTGCGCGAGACCGCGCAGGACACGAGCGGCCCGTACGATGCCGAAGCGTCCGACGAGATAAGGGAGTTGTGCGGCGGGCTGCCGCTCGCGCTGCGCATCGCGGGCTCGGCGATCGGGCCGCGCACCCCGCGCAGGCTGGCGACGGACCTGGCCGCGTACGGGCCCGTGGAGCCGGTGGAGCGGGCGCTGTGGCTGCGCTACACCGACCAGTCCGAGCAGGGCCGCCGGCTGCTGCGCCGGCTCGCGCTCGCCGGGCGCGCCTCGCTCGGCGCCTCCGCGGCGGCGGCGCTGCTCGCCACGGACGAGCCGGAGGCGGGCCGACATCTCGCGGCGCTGTCCCGGGCGGGCCTGGTCGACCAGGTGCGCGGCAGCCGCTACCGGCTGCACGATCTCGTACGGGCGTTCGCGCAGGCCAGGCTCGCCGACGAGGAGGAGCCCGCCGAGCGGACGGCCGCGCAGGAGCGCCTGATCCAGAACTACGCGGACCTCGCGGACTCGGTGATCCGACTGGTCGACGGCAACATGTCGACGCGGGCCGGGCAGATGGGCCCGCACGGCTTCACGTCGCTGGACGCGGCGCTGCGCTGGCTGGACGACGAGTCGAGCTTCATCACGGCGGCGCTGCGGCACGCGGAGGGCGTCAACCAGGACGCGGTGCTAGGGCTGCTCGGCGCGCTGTGCGACTACTGCCTGCTGCGCGGGGACCTCTACCGCCTCGGCGAGATCAGCGAGTTGACGCAGGCCATCGACCAGGGGCTGCTCGTGCGGTCCGTGCAGTGGCGTACGGGTATCGCGGCGCGGCAGCTCGGCGAGCTGGACAAGGCGCGTACGACGCTGTCGTCGGTGGTGGATCTCTACCGCGAGGCCCATCATCAGGCGGGCGAGGCGCGGGCGCTGTGCTCACTCGGCATCACCTTGCACCACCAGGGCCAACTGACGGAAGCCCGCGCGAAGTTGACGGAGGCGCTGGAACTCCAGACGACGCCGGAGACGCGCGGCGACCGGGGCTGGACGCTGCACGCGCTGGCCGCCGTCGAACGGGACCGCGCCCAAGTGGGGACCTCTCTCGACCTGTTGACGGACGCGCTGGCGCTGCACCGGGAGAGCGAGTCACTGCACGGGGAGGCGTGGGCGCACTTCCAGCTCGGCCAGTTGCGCCTGCGGATGGGCGATGTGCCGCGCGCGGAGGCCGAGTTGGGGGCAGCGCTCGATCTGTACGGGCGTACCCGTGACGGGCGTGGCGAGGCGTGGGCGCTGACCCAGATGGCCCGGGCGCGGCTGGTGGGCGGGGACGCGTCGGCGGCGGCCGACGGGCTGCGTCAGGCGGCGGCCCGGCACCGGGACAACGAGGACGCGCGCGGCGAGGCGTGGACGTACTACTACCTCGGGCAGGCGCTGGAGGAGACGGGCGATCTCGATCAGGCGGTCCGGGAGCTTGAGCGTTCCCGCACGATGTTCTCCCGGATGCGGGACGTGTACGGGCTCGCGTGCGCCCGGCACCACTCGGCGCGGGTCACGCGCGACCAACGGGCCGCGCAGACAGGGTCGTTGCGCAACTCCGGGTTCGCGCGGCAGCTCCTCGTGGACGCGCGCGCGGACTTCCAGCGGATCGGCGTCGCGCACGGCGAGGCGTGGACGTGCCTGGAGCTGGCGGTCGTCGACGCGGGCAACGCGCGCCCCGCGCAGGCGGTGACGCTGTGCGAGGAGGCGGCCGCCCTGTTCGCGTCGTACGGGGACGTGCGCGGCGGGGAGTGGGCGACGTTCCTGCGCTGCACGCTGCTGCCGTACGCGTCGCCGGGCGGGTCCGAGGTCGGGGCGGCGGTGGCGCAGGAGGAACTGGCGCGGCTCGCCCGCACCACGAACCCGACGCGCGACGGCAAGCTGGAGGACTACGTGGAGGCGTACGGGCTGCTGCTGGAGCGGGGCGTGGACCTGGACGCGGGCTGGCAGGCATGGCGCCTCGGCATGGTCCCCGACCGCCACGCCCGCGACGTAATGGGCGTCCCGGCACCGGCCCCGGACCGCCGGGGACGGGGGGCGCTGAGGCCAGCCCCGTAAGGGGCGCGGGGAACTGCGCGAGAAGCCCCACCGGGGCTGCACTGAACGCACAACATCAACGCACCCGGCGCTGGGGTGCCGCCTTGCCCACCCGTGCCGCCCCAGGCGGCAGACTGCCCAAGGCGGCGGGGGCGGGCGGCGCCCAGAAGGCACCGGCGCCCCGCGCGGAGAGCACCGGCGCGCGTGCAGCGCACCGGCGCACCCCAGGGGCACCGGCCCGCACGGTAGTGCCGTACGTCACCGGGGCCCCGGAGCGGCGTGGGTCAGTTCTTGGGGTCGGCGCCCGCGGCGACCGGGGTGTCGGAGTCGGCGTTCTCGGCGGACGCGCCGGACTTCTCCTTGAAGTCGACCTTGCCCATGTGCCGGTTCATGGACTTCATCAGGCCCCAGACCGCCAGGGCCATCACCGCGAAGACGATGAAGCCGAGAACACCCGGAGTCACCTTGTTCTCGTCGACCTCCTTGGCCGCAAGAGGGACGAGATGGGTCATTGCCAGATTCGCGTTCACATCAGGCATTGTGACGGACGCCCGCGAAGAGGTCGTCCTCGGGGATCGAAGTATCGACGAGCGACTTCGCCAGCTCGTACTCCTCCGTCGGCCAGACCTCCTTCTGGAGATCCATCGGCACGCGGAACCAGCCGCCGTCGGGGTCGATCTGCGTGGCGTGCGCGATCAGCGCCTTGTCCCGGATCTCGAAGAACTCCGCGCACGGAACATGCGTGGTCAGCGTGCGCTCGACCCGCTCGATCTCGCTCCAGCGCTTGAGCCAGTCCCCGTACGGCGACTCCAGGCCGCGCTCGATCATGGCGTTGTGCAGGGCCTCGGTGCGGGGACGGTTGAAGCCCTGGTTGTAGTAGAGCTTCGAGGGCTGGAAGACCGGCCCGTACTCGGCCTCGGGGTACTTCTCCGCGTCGGCCGCACCGTCGAAGGCCACCATCGTGATCTTGTGGGTCATGATGTGGTCGGGGTGCGGGTAGCCGCCGTTCTCGTCGTACGTCGTGATGACCTGCGGACGGAACGAACGGATCTGCTTGACCAGCTCACCGGCCGCGTGATCGACGTCCTCCAGCGCGAAGCAGCCCTCGGGCAGCGGCGGCAGCGGGTCGCCCTCGGGCAGCCCCGAGTCGACGAAGCCCAGCCACTCCTGCTTGACGCCGAGGATCTCGCGCGCCTCGTCCATCTCCTTCTTGCGCACCTCGTGGATGTGCTCCTCGATGTACGAGTCGCCCTGGAGCTTGGGGTTGAGGATGGAGCCGCGCTCTCCGCCCGTGCAGGTGACGACCAGCACGTCCACCCCCTCGGACACGTACTTCGCCATGGTCGCGGCGCCCTTCGACGACTCGTCGTCGGGGTGGGCGTGAACGGCCATCAGTCGCAACTGCTCAGACAAGACAAGATCCTCTGAAGATATGGCGCCCTGAGTTCACTCGGCGCGTGTTCGATTCTGCCGTCCCTAGGGGGGCGTCGGGGTGGGGCGGCGGTCGGGTGACGGTCGGACGGCTTCTATAGTGACCGAACCGGGGGACAGAAAATTCCGGTGTCCGTGACGTGGCGGGCGACGCGAGAGGAACTGGCCGATGAGCGCCGTGCAGAAGCTGCCCGAGGGGCGGTACGGCTCGTCTCGTTCGGCCGACGCCCGCGCCGACCGCAAGCTGAAGATCGCGGGCTCCGTCCTCGCCGTCCTCTTCGCGGGGCTGCTGGTCTGGTTCGGCTGGTACTACGTCGTCGGCAACAAGTTCAGCGGCGAGGTCATCGCCTTCAAGACGTACGAGGACCGCGTCAGCATCCACCTGGAGGTCCGCAAGGACCCGGGCACCAGCGGCTACTGCACGGTCCGCTCGCAGAGCGCCGACGGCACCGAGGTCGGCCGCGCGGACTTCCGCTTCACGGAACACAAGGACCGCGTCGACAAGGTGGTCACCCTGCGCACCACCGGTCACGGAACATCGGCGGAGCTGCTCGGCTGCCACGCGGAGTGATCACACGGGCCACCCGGCCCGCCGCCGATCGCGCCACCGGGCCGCCGACCCCGAAACCGCTGGCTGACCTGCGGTGACGGAAAACTGATGCCTTATGTCCTCCCCCTTTCCCGCCTGAATTGTTAGGCTCGTGGTTTCGCCCACCAGTGAGGGAACATTCTTCTGGTAGGGCGATGCTTTGTATTCCCAGTACCTACGAGGAGCACCCTGTGACCCAGACGACCAGCGAAGACGTCACCTGGCTCACGCAGGAGGCGTACACCAAGCTCAAGGAAGAGCTGGCGTACCTGTCTGGTCCCGCGCGCGAGGAGGTGACCGCGAAGATCGCGGCCGCTCGCGAGGAGGGCGACCTGCGCGAGAACGGCGGGTACCACGCGGCCAAGGAGGAGCAGGGCAAGCAGGAGCTCCGCATCCGCCAGCTCACCCAGCTCCTGGAGAAGGCCAAGGTCGGGGAGGCCCCGGCGGACGACGGCGTGGTCGAGCCCGGCATGGTCGTGACCATCGCCTTCGACGGCGACGAGGACGACACCGTCACCTTCCTGCTGGCCTCCCGCGAGTACGCCAGCGCGGATGTCGAGACGTACTCGCCGCAGTCGCCGCTCGGTACGGGTGTCAACGGCAAGAAGGTCGGTGACGAGGCCGAGTACGAGCTGCCGAACGGCAAGATGGCCTCGGTGAAGATCCTCAAGGCCGAGCCCTACACCGGCTGACCCGCCCGCACGGCCGGTCCCCCGCTCGGACCGGCCGCCGCCGGTCCGCCCGGCAGCCGGCCACAGGTGTGGTCCGAAGGCCCCTGGAGCAGCCCGCTCCGGGGGCCTTCGGCGGTCCCGCCCGCCGCCGGCGCCGGGCCGCGTACGATCCCGGCACGGGCCCGCCGCCCGCCCCCGCACGAGGACCGGAGTGAGCAACAGGTGCGACGCAACCCCGAGCGCCGGCAGGCGCTGATCGACGCGGCCGTCGAGGTGCTGGCCCGGGAGGGCGCCCGGGGGCTCACGTTCCGCGCGGTGGACACGGAGGCGGGTGTGCCCGCGGGCACCGCGTCGAACTACTTCAGCAACCGCGACGACCTCTTCACCCAGATCGGCGGCCGGATCTACGAGCGGCTGCTGCCCGACGAGTCCGTCGTCGCCGACACCCGCTCGGGACCGCGCACCGCCGCCCGGTACGCCGAGATCATGCGGGACCTCGTGGAACGCGTCGCCGCTTTTCCCTCGGGGCATCTGGCGCTGCTGGAACTGCGCCTGGAGTCGACGCGCCGGCCCGCGCTGCGCACCGTCCTGACGGAACGCATCCGGGAGGACATCGACGCCAACGTCGCCCATCACATCGCCTCCGGGCTGCCCGGCGACCCGACCTCCGTACGGCTGCTG
The DNA here is from genome assembly GCF_055639095.1 of Streptomyces sp. NPDC107550. Taxonomy (NCBI): domain Bacteria; kingdom Bacillati; phylum Actinomycetota; class Actinomycetes; order Kitasatosporales; family Streptomycetaceae; genus Streptomyces; species Streptomyces sp. NPDC107550. The sequence goes on along the minus strand of NZ_JBVKBC010000003.1, from coordinate 29,055 downwards.
TATCTGGCGCTGAACTGGCTGATCCTGGAGCGGCTGACCCTGCCCGACCTGTTCACCCCCGGCGAGGTGCACGGGCTGGTGGAGGCGGCGGTGCGGCGGGCGCTGACGGTGGACCCGGCCCCGGACGGGAGTCCCGCCGCCTCCGCGTAGCACCCGCTCCCCCGCGTCCCCGGGCCCTGGCTCCGTCAGGCCGCCGCGCTGCGGTACTTGCGGACCGCCAGCGTGCGGAAGACGACGATGATGAGCAGGGACCAGATCAGCGACGCCCACACCGGGTGCTGCATGGGCCAGGCCGGCGACGGCGACACCCCGGGGTTGCCGAACAGCTCGCGGCACGCCTGGACGGTCGCGCTGAACGGGTTCCAGTCGGCGACGTGCCGCAGCCAGGGCGTCATCTTGCTGGAGTCCACGAACGCGTTCGACACGAAGGTCACCGGGAACAGCCAGATCAGGCCGCCGGACGTCGCCGCCTCCGGGGTCCGTACGGACAGGCCGATGAGCGCGCCGACCCAGGTGAACGCGTACCCGAGCAGCAGGAGCAGGCCGAACGCGCCGAGCGCCTTGGCGAAGCCCTCGTTGATCCGCCAGCCGACGAGGACGGCGACGATGGCGAGGACGAGCAGGGTCAGCGCGGTCTGCACGAGGTCGGCGATGGTGCGCCCGGTCAGGACCGCGCCGCGCGCCATGGGCAGCGAGCGGAACCGGTCGATGAGCCCCTTGTGCATGTCGTCGGCGATGCCCGCGCCTGCGCCCGCGGTGGCGAAGGTCACCGTCTGGGCGAAGATGCCGGCCATCAGGAAGTTGCGGTAGTCGACGGGGCTCGTGGAGTTGCCGACGACCATGGAGCCGCCGAACACATAGCTGAACAGCACCACGAACATGATCGGCTGGATCAGCCCGAAGATGACCATCTCGGGGATGCGGGTCATGCGGATCAGGTTGCGCTGGGCGACGACCAGCGAGTCCCGTACGGACTGGCCGAGGCCGCCGGCGGGGCGGGGGGCCAGGGTGGTGCGCGCGATGTCGGTGCCGGCGCTCATGCCCGGGCCTCCTCGTCCTGGTCGCTCTCCTCGGCGATGTGGCCGGTGAGCGAGATGAACACGTCGTCGAGGGTCGGGCGGCGCAGCCCGATGTCGTCGATCTCGATGCCGCGGGTGTCCAGCTCTCTGATGATCTCGGCGAGCAGCTTGGCGCCGCCGGTGACCGGCACGGTCATCCGGCGGGTGTGCAGGTCGACGGTGGTCTCGCCCTTGCCGGACGCGGCGAGGACGGCGCGGGCGGCGTCGATGTGCTCGCGCTCGTGCACCACGAGTTCGACGCGCTCGCCGCCGGTCTGGGCCTTGAGCTGGTCGGAGGTGCCGCGGGCGATGACGCGGCCGTGGTCGACGACGCAGATGTCGTGTGCCAGGTGGTCGGCCTCTTCGAGGTACTGCGTGGTGAGCAGCAGGGTCGTACCGCCCGCGACCAGTTCCTGGATGACCTCCCAGAGCTGTTGCCGGTTGCGCGGGTCGAGGCCGGTCGTCGGCTCGTCCATGAACATCACGGGCGGGGAGACGACGAGCGCGGCGGCGAGGTCGAGGCGGCGGCGCATGCCTCCGGAGTACGTCTTGGAGGGGCGGTCGGCGGCGTCCGCGAGATTGAACCGCTCCAGCAGTTCGCTCGCGCGGGCCTTCGCCTCCTTGGCCCGCATCTGGTAGAGCCGACCGACCATCTGGAGGTTCTCGCGGCCGGTCAGATACTCGTCGACGGCGGCGAACTGGCCGGACAGTCCGATGGAGCGGCGCACCTCGTTCGGCTGTTTGAGCACGTCGAGGCCGGCGACGGTCGCGGTGCCGCTGTCGGGTGTGAGCAGCGTCGTGAGGCAGCGCACGGCGGTGGTCTTGCCCGCCCCGTTCGGCCCGAGCAGGCCGAGGACGGTGCCCTCCGGGACGTCGAGGTCGACGCCGTCCAGCGCCCTGACGTCCCCGAATGTCTTGACGAGCCCTTCGGCGTGGATGGCGCCTGGCATGTCGATCCCCCCTGGTGCGGGTGGCCACGGACCTGGTTGGCCCACGTGGAGAAAGTGTAGGTATGCCGGGTTTGAGGCGCCCATCGAAGCCCCGAGCCGCCCGTCCCCCGTGACGTGACTCACACGCTAACGCGATGTATCGCGTCTCCACAACGGATTTACGGAAGATGCCACTCTTCCGTGTCCCCACGCCCCGCCGCCAGCCTTTTCCCCGCGCCCCGCCGAGCGGCCCGTGTCCCCACGCCCCGCCGAGCGGCCCGCACCCCGCCGCCCGGCCCGCACCTCCGCGCCCCGCCGCCGGTCAGCGGGACAACCGGTCAGCCAGCCAGCCAGCCAGCCAGCCAGCCAGCCGGCCAGCAGCCAGGGGGCCAAGAGCCAGGCGTCAGCCGATGACCGTGTAGCCCGCCTCGCGCAGCGCCTCACGGACCTCGTCGCAGTGCACCGGCCCCTTGGTCTCCAGGTGCAGCTCCACCTCGGCCTCCGTCAGCCCGAGCCGCGGGTCGGTGCGTACGTGACCGACGTCCAGGACGTTGGCGTCGGCCACCGACAGCACCCCGAGCAGCGTCGCCAGCGCCCCCGGGCGGTCCGTCAGCCGCAGCCGCAGCGACAGATAGCGGCCCGCCGACGCCATGCCGTGGGTGAGGACGCGCTGCATCAGGAGCGGATCGACGTTGCCGCCGGACAGCAGCGCCACGACCGGCCCCTCGAACTGCTCCGGCGCGCTCAGCAGCGCCGCCACCGGGCTCGCCCCGGCCGGCTCGACCACCAGCTTGGCCCGCTCCAGGCAGAGCAGGAGGGCGCTGGACAGGGCCGCCTCCGACACCGTACGGACCTCGTCGACCAGGTCCGCGACCAGCCGGAACGGCACGTCTCCCGGGCGCCCGACCTTGATCCCGTCGGCCATCGTGGAGGGCCGCTCGACGGAGACCGGGCGGCCCGCCGCGAGCGAGGGCGGATACGCCGCCGCGCCCTCCGCCTGCACGCCGATGATCTTGACGTCGGGGCGCAGCGCCTTGACGGCGACCGCGATACCGGCCGCGAGACCGCCGCCGCCCACGCCGAGGACGATCGTGCGCACCTCGGGGCACTGCTCCAGCATCTCCAGGCCGAGCGTGCCCTGACCGGCGACGATGTCGGGGTGGTCGAACGGGTGGATGAACACCGCGCCGGTCTCCTCGGCGTACTCCTGCGCGGCGGCCAGCGTCTCGTCGACGACCTGGCCGTGCAGGCGGACCTCGGCGCCGTAGTCGCGGGTCGCGGCGACCTTCGGCAGCGGCGCGCCGACCGGCATGAACACCGTGGAGCGCACGCCGAGCAGCGAGGACGCGAGGGCGACGCCCTGCGCGTGGTTGCCGGCACTGGCCGCGACGACACCGGCGGCCCGCTCCTCCGGCAGCAGGCCCGCGATGCGCACGTACGCGCCGCGCAGCTTGAACGAGCCGGTCCGCTGGAGGTTCTCGCACTTGAGGTGGACGGGGGTGCCGAGCAGCTGGGAGAGGTGGTGGCTGTGCGCCATCGCCGTCACCCGCGACACCCCGGACAGCATCTTCTGGGCGCCGCGCACGTCGTCGAGGGTGACGGCCGGCAAAGAGTCGGACGCGCTGTAGCTCATGACTGAAGTCTCGCAGCTCACGGCGTGCGTGACCCGCCACGTCCACGGTGCAGGACGGGATTACGCACGGTCGGTACGGTCGGCGCGTTCGCCGCGTACCCTGTGGGCCAATCTGGTAGTTCAGTGCAATCCTCCACCCACCCCACGCATGAAGTGAGCCCCCGGCCATGCCCACACCACAAGAAGCGATGGACATGTCGACCGCCGGCGAACCCGGCCTCCTCGAAACCCTCCAGCACGAGGTGGCGGTCTTCGCCCGTCGCGCCGAACAGACCCGGCTGGGCGGCGTCGGGCAGGTGCGCAACTCGATGGACCGCGCCGCCTATCTGCTGCTCAACCGGCTGGACAAGGAAGGCCCGATGGGCGTCAAGGCGCTCGCGTCCAGCATGGGGATCGACTCCTCGACCGTCACCCGCCAGGTCGCTCCCCTGGTCGACACCGGCCTGGTGAAGCGGACCTCGCACCCCGAGGACGGGCGCGCGGTCGTGCTCCAGCTCTCCCCGCGCGGCCTGACCCGCCTGGACGAGGTGCGCTCCTCGCGCCGGGAGCTGATGGCGCAGCTCACGCAGGACTGGGAGCCGCAGGAGCGCGAGCAGTTCTGCACGCTCCTGACCCGCTTCAACTCCGCCCTCTCGGCACGTCAGTCGGGCCACGCGGCACCCGCGTCCGACGCCTGATCCCCGTACGGACGCCCACGCGTGCGCGTACGCGCGTGGGCGGACCCGGTGAGCGGGCTCGCTCCCGCCTCTTGACCGGGGGGCCGCGCCGGGCCTCATATGAAGCGTGCGCGAACGGCAGGCGTCGAGGAATGCCCGCCGGGCCCGGGAGTTCGAGGCGTTCGTCGCGGGCGCGGCAGGGCGGCTGCTGCATGCCGCGACGCTGCTCACGGCGGAGACCGCGACGGACAACCCGAGGGCCCGCGGGCTGCTGACGGCCGCCCTGGCACGGACGTACGCCTGCTGGGACCGGCTGCGCGGCGAGGACCCGTACAACAGGGCGCGTACCGAGCTTGCGTTGCGCTACGCGCGCGGGGCGTGGTCCCGGCACCGGGGCGCGGGCGGGCCGCTCGGGCATCTGACCCGGCAGGAGCGGCTGATCCTCGTGCTGCGGCTGTTCGAGGGCGTCGGCGAGGAGCAGGTCGCGGCGCTGCTCGGACTGCCCGCCGAACGGGTGCGGGCGTTGCACGCGCGCGCTGTCGCGCTGGTGCTGCACCCCCCGCGCGCCCCCGGGCCCGCGACGCCCGTACGCGGGACGGCGGCCTCCGCGTGAGCCGCGCCGCCGGCAGGAGACCTCGGGAGGCCGCCGGATGAGTTTTCAGGAGCGCCAGGAGGCCGCTGTGCGGGCCGTTCTGGACGCGATGGCACCGCCGGCCGTCCCGGCGGGGTTCGCGGCCGAGGCGATGCGCAGGGGCTCACGCGCGCTGCGCCGCCGCCGGATCGCGCGGCGCGTCGCCTGGTGCGTGCTGCTGTGCGCGCTCGTGGCGTTCACCGTGTGGGCGGTGCTGGTCCGCCCGTGGGCGCCGCCGCCGTCCACGACGACCCCGCCGATGACGGGCTGGTGAGCCCGCGCGGCCCAGCCGATGACGGGCTGGTGAGCCCGCGCGACCCGGCCGGCCTGCCGGTGCCGGGCCACGCGGGGCGGGCCGCTACTTGGCGTCCAGGGCCTGCTGGAGGTCGGCCAGCAGGTCGTCGGCGGACTCGATGCCCACGGACAGGCGCACGAGGTCGGCGGGGACTTCGAGGGCCGAACCGGCGACCGAGGCGTGCGTCATACGGCCCGGGTGCTCGATCAGGGACTCGACGCCGCCGAGGGACTCACCGAGCGTGAACAGCTTCGCCCGGTCGCAGACGGCGACGGCCGCCTCCTCGCCGCCCTCGACCTGGAAGGAGACCATGCCGCCGAACGCCTTCATCTGCTTCGCGGCGATCTCGTGGCCCGGGTGGTCGGGCAGGCCCGGGTAGAGGACCTTCGTGACGCGCGGGTGGCGGCTGAGCATCTCCACGACGCGGCCCGCGTTCTCGCTGTGCCGGTCCATGCGCACGGGCAGCGTCTTGATGCCGCGCAGCACCAGCCAGGAGTCGAACGGGCCGGCCACCGCGCCCATCGCGTTCTGGTGGTACGCCAGTTCCTCGCCGAGCGCGTCGTCGCTGACCACGAGCGCGCCGCCGACCACGTCGGAGTGGCCGCCCATGTACTTCGTCATGGAGTGCACGACGACGTCCGCGCCGAGCGCGAGGGGCTGCTGGAGGTAGGGGCTGGCGAACGTGTTGTCGACGACGAGACGGACGCCCGCGTCCCGCGCGATCTGCGCGACGGCGGCGATGTCGGTGATGCCGAGCAGCGGGTTCGAGGGGGTCTCGACCCAGATCGCCTTGGTGGCCGGGGTCAGCGCGGCCCGCACCGACGCCGGGTCGCTGGTGTCGGCGACCGACCACTCGACGCCCCAGCGCGAGACGACCTTGGCGAACAGCCGGAACGTGCCGCCATAGGCGTCGTTCGGGATGACGACGTGGTCGCCGGGGCTCAGCAGCGTGCGCAGCAGGCAGTCCTCGGCGGCGAGACCGGACGCGAAGGCGAGCCCGCGCCGGCCGCCTTCGAGGGCGGCGAGGTTCTCTTCGAGTGCGGTACGGGTCGGGTTGGCGCTGCGGCTGTACTCGTAGCCGCCGCGCAGCCCGCCCACGCCGTCCTGCTTGTACGTGGAGACCTGGTAGATCGGGGGGACGACGGCGCCGGTGACGGGGTCGGCCGTGTTGCCGGCGTGGATGGCGGTCGTCTCGAAACCGCGGGCGCTGCCGCCGGGGGTGTGCGTGTCGCTCATGGCCCCGAGCGTAGGCGCTCCGCCGCCCCCGTACGTCCCGCTTCGGGCTCGGTTAGCGTGGGGTCATGGGAATTATCTGGGGGCTCATGGCCGTGCTGATGATCGCCTGGGTGGTGATGCTGCGCCGCCGGGGCGGGATCCGGCAGGTCGCCCCCGGCTCGCCGGACGCCGCGGATCCGGCCGAGTACGGCTTCGTACGGCAGGAGGACCTGGACGTGCGGCTGCCGGGCCCCGACCAGGACCTGCTCGACGTGATGGCGGTCGTGCAGCGTAATCAGGACTTCACGGCGGCGTCACAGTTGCTGGCCGGCACCGGCAAGGAGACCGAGGCGCGCTGGGAGCGGGTGCAGGCCGTCGCGGGCGCCGCCGCGCTGGAGGCGCAGCGCACGCCCCGGCTCGGCGCGGGGTGGCTGCAGGCCTGGCGGGCGCAGCAGCCGAAGGACGCGGGCGGGGCGCAGGTGTTCGCGGAGTTCCTGGTGCAGCAGGCGTGGCGCGGCGGGGGCACGCCCGACGAGCAGCGGATCGTGCTCGAAGAGGCGCGGGACGCGTGTGAGCAGGCGGCCCTGCTCGCGCCGGGCGATCCGGTGCCGCACATCACGCATCTGGCGGTGGCGCGCGGGCTCGGCTACTCGCGCGAGGAGTTCGAGCAGGTGTGGCTGAAGATCCTGGACACGGCGCCGGGGCACATGGGGGCGCATCTCGCGGGCCTGCGCTACTGGACGGAGAAGTGGCACGGCTCGCGCGAGGAGGCGTTCTCGTTCGCTGAGGCGGCGGCCGCGCGGGCGCCGCGCGGGTCGCTGTTGCCGGCGTTGCCGCTGTTCGCGCTGTACGAGCATCTGCCCGACGTGAACCTCGTGCGCGGGTTCTACGAGAGTGAGGTCGTCGGCAAGGCGTTGCAGGGGGCGTTGTTCGCGGTCGGCGCGGCGCGGCCCGACGATCCCATGCTCGCGCATGTGCGGCATCTGCTGGTGTTCTTCCTCGTGCGGGCGGAGCGGTGGCGCGAGGCGATGGAGCAGCTTGTGCATGTCGATGGGCACATCGGGGCGATTCCCTGGACCTCGGAGGAGGATCCTGCGGCTGCGTATGCGGTGTATCGGGCGTTGGCCGTCGCCGGGTTCGAGGCGAATGGGGGCAGCCCGGCGTCACTTTCTCATTGAGGGGTTTGGGGGTGCGGGGCGCGTCCGATTGAGCCTGAGTCCGAGCGGGCCCGAGTTCGTGAGCGCGGGGCGCTGACCTTTTTGCGCAGTTCCCCGCGCCCCTGAGGGAGTCGGCCCCAGCGCCAAACTTCCAGCCCCTCCGGCGATTGAGGAGCGGGGGCTGGGGCAGGGCCCCAGAGTGCCGGATGCGTCGTGGCTGGTCGCGCAGTTCCCCGCGCCCCTGAGGGAGTTGGCCTGAGCGCCAACTTCCAGCCCCTCCGGCGCTTGAGGAGCGGGGCCTGGGGCAGCGCCCCAGAGTGCCGGGTGCGTCGTGGCTGAGCGCGCAGTTCCCCGCGCCCCTGAGGGAGTTGGCCTCAGCGTCGGCTCCCGGCCCCTAGCGGCGCGCCGCGCGGAGGGTCGCTGCTGTGCGAGCCGCGTCGTACGTGGGTGGGACCCCGTCCAGGAGGAGTGTTTCGCCGGGGATGTGACGAGTGCGCAGAGGCAGGATCTCCTGATAGACCGCGGACGCGTACCACGCTCGGGCCCGCTCCATGTCGGGGAACTCGACGAGCACGATGTCACCGAGCGGCTCACCCTCCAGCCATTCCCCCTGCTTCGCATGCGAGAGGAACCGCCCGCCGAACGGCCCGAACGTGGACTGGACACGCTCGATGTACTCGATGACCTCGGGGTGCAGTGGAGCGGTGGGGCGCAGCACGGCGATGGCGTAGGCGGTCATGGTCGAGCCCTCCTCGGTCCCGGCGCCCGGTGGCGCGGCTGATGCGCACCATCCTGGCCGGACCCGGGGAGGGCGTCGATTACCTCCGAGGTCATACAGGCCCGGTCATACCGGCCCCGGAACCCCGCTCCGGGTCAGATCGTCGCCGTGTCGATCACGAACCGGTAGCGGACGTCCGACGCGAGGACCCGCTCGTACGCCTCGTTGACCTGGCTCGCCTCGATCAGCTCGATCTCGGCGCCGAGCCCGTGCTCCGCGCAGAAGTCCAGCATTTCCTGCGTCTCGGCGATGCCGCCGATCATGGACCCGGCGAGCGTCTTGTTGCCGCCGATGAGCGAGAACAGGTTGAGGGCGATCGGCTCCTCGGGGGCGCCGACGTTGACCAGCGCGCCGCCCGTCTTGAGCAGGCCGAGGTAGCCGCCGAAGTCCAGCGGCGCGGAGACCGTGGACAGGATGAGGTCGAAGCTGCCCGCGAGGTCGGTGAAGGTCCGCGGGTCGCTGGTCGCGTGGTAGTGGGCGGCGCCCAGCTTGAGGCCGTCGTCCTTCTTGCGCAGCGACTGCGACAGGACGGTCACCTCGGCGCCGAGCGCGTGCGCGATCTTGACGGCCATGTGCCCGAGGCCGCCGAGCCCGACGACGGCGACCTTCTTGCCGGGGCCCGCGCCCCAGTGCTTGAGCGGGGAGTACGTGGTGATGCCGGCGCACAGCAGCGGCGCGGCCACGTCCAGGGAGAGCCCGTCGGGGATGCGCAGCGCGTACCGCTCGTCGACGACGATCTTCTGCGCGTAGCCGCCCTGGTTCGGGGTGCCGTCGCGGCCGATGGCGTTGTACGTCGAGCCGGAGCCGTAGCCGCTGTCGGTGCAGTGCTGCTCCAGGCCGGCCCGGCAGTTGTCGCACTGGCGGCAGGAGTCGACGAGGCAGCCGACGCCGACGCGGTCCCCGACCTGGTACGCGGTGACCTCGTCGCCGACCTCGCTGACGATGCCGGCGATCTCGTGGCCCGGGACCATCGGGAAGATCGCCTCGCCCCAGCCTTCGCGGGCCTGGTGGATGTCGCTGTGGCAGATGCCCGCGAACTTGATGTCGATCATGATGTCGTGCGCGCCGAGCGTCCGGCGCTCGATGGTGGTGCGCTCCAGCGGGGCCTTGGCGCTGGGCGCTGCGTATGCGGCAACAGTCGTGGTCATGGCTCCAGCGTGCCGTCTCGCGCGAGGTTTACCCAGGTCAACGCTTTGCGTACGACCAGTGGTCCTACTACTGACGGGGACAGGCTCCCAGTGGTAGGACCGGGAATACTGGAGAGCATGGACGACAACGCCGAGGCTCCCGAGCCCGTGGACGGGCCCAGCCTGGACCGGCGGGCCGAGCTGAGCGAGTTCCTGCGCAGCCGCCGCGCCCGCCTCCAGCCCGAGGACGTGGGGGTGCCGGTCGTCGGGCGGCGCCGCCGGGTGCCGGGGCTGCGCCGCGAGGAGCTGGCCCAGCTCGCCGGGGTATCGGTGGCGTACTACACGCGGCTCGAACAGGGCAACGGGCGCAATGTGTCGGCCGAGGTCCTCGACTCCATCGCCCGCGCGCTGCGGCTCTCGGACGCGGAGCACGCGCATCTGACGCATCTGGCGAAGCCGAAGGAGCAGCGCAGGCGCAGGTCGGCCCGGCCCGCGCGGCAGCAGGTGCGCCCGGCGCTGCGGCAGCTCCTCGACACGATGGAGGGCGTGCCCGCGTACATCGGCGGCGCCCGCTCGGACATCCTGGCGTGGAACGCGATGGCTGCGGCGCTGTTCGGCGACTGGGGCCGGCTCGCGCCCGCCGACCGCAACTGGGCGCGTCTGACCTTCCTCGACCCCGACTACCGGGTCCTGTTCCGGGACTGGGAGTCGAAGGCGTCCGACATGGTGAGCTATCTGCGCCTGTACGCGGGCGAGCACGCGGACGACCCGGAACTGTCGGCGCTGGTCGGCGAGTTGTCGGTCAAGAGCGAGAAGTTCCGCCGCCTGTGGGCCAATCACGACGTGAAGGAGAAGGGGCACGGGGTCAAGCGGATGCACCACCCGCTCGTCGGTGACCTCACCCTGTGCTACGAGACGCTTCATCTGCCGGACGACTCCGGGCAGTTCCTCAGCGTGTACTACGCGGAGCCCGGCTCGCCGTCCGCCGAGGCGCTGCGCCTGCTGGCGAGCTGGGGCGCGGACGCGACGCGGGTGGGCGCGGACGACGGGACGCCCGCCGGCAAGGGCCCCGGAACGCCGTGAGGGCGGGTGGACGTCGCCGTCCACCCGCCCCCCGGGTTCATCTCAGCACCTCACACGGTCACTTGCCGTAGTAGGCGTTGTAGATCGAGATCGTCGACTTGTTGCCCTTCTTGTCGGCGATCTTCGCGTGGAACGAGACGGCCTTGCCCTTGGCGGGGTTCTTGACCGAGATCTTCCCGTTCTTGACGGTGACCTTCTTCCAGGTCTGGCCGTAGTCGTAACTCACGTACACCGAGAGGGACTTGAGGTTACGACCGGCGGCGGCACCCTGGACGGTGACCGGGATCGACTGCGTCTTGCCGGCGGTGACCCTGCTGTCGAGGCCGGTGACCGCGGCGAAGCGGATGCCGGAGACGGGCAGCTTGGTCAGACCGCGGCCCGCCTTCGAGCGGAACTCCCAGCTCGCGTCGACGCGGGTGGTGGCCGCGGCGACCTTGACGCTGCGCTTGACCGACGTGGTCAGCTTGTACGCGGCGTCACCGGCGGGCACCTTGAAGGGCGTGTCGCCGAACAGCGGGTCGGCGTTGGTGCCGACCTTGGTGCCGTTGCGGTACAGGGTCGTGGCGACCGAGGTGAAGTCGGACGAGCCCGCGTGCGTCTGGCCGTCGGCGAACACCGGCAGGTACCCGGTGATCTCGTTGCCCTCGCGGAGGACACCGAACTCGCCGCCGATACGCGGCCCGAACACGGCCGTGTTGAACGTCTTGCTGTACGACTTGCCGCCGGTGAACTTCTGCGCCGCGCCCAGCGTGTACGCGGCCTCCGGGATCAGCGACCCGTCGGCAGCCTTGCGGGACTGCGTGAAGTCCAGGCCCCACACGGCCTTGTCGCCGGTGGACAGGTGCAGGGTGCGGGTGCCCGGGGTCTTCTGCGGGACGGAGACGCCCCAGCCGCCGGAGCCGTCGGCCAGCATGCCGAACGCGCTGGCCTCACCGTACTTGCCGGAGGCGGCGGCGCCCATGTTCACCTTGACGGTGGCCAGGTCGGACGCCTTGTACTTCTTGGTGTAGCCGGTGGAGAAGCGCTTGACCGGGCCGCCGGAGAGCGTGTCGTACTCCTCGGTGGCACCCTTCGTCCACGTACCGGTCCACGACTGCGACAGCCGCACGCCGGTCGGGTCGGCGCCCACCTGCGCGGTGCGGAAGTTGCTGTACGAGTCCAGCAGCCAGCCCGTGCCCATCGCGGTGTCGTTCGTCTCGATGGTGAGGTCCGGGGCGGCGAGGATCGGCTTGGCGCCGCTCGTCGGCACCGTCACGTCGACCGGCTTCGTCGTGCGCGCGTCCAGGGTGATCGTCTGGTTCTTGTTGACGTTCAGCTTGGGCTGGACGAGCCAGTCGGCGCCCTTGGAGAAGTCCGCGGGGTCGACCGTCAGGTACTCGTTGAGCAGGTACGTGCCCTTGGGCACGCGCAGCTTGACGACGCCCGTGCCGTCGCCGGGGCCCTCGGCCTCGGCGTAGTTCTCGTAGTCGTACGAGAGCAGGCTCGTGTCGTAGCCCGTCGCGGGCTTGCCGTCACGCCCGAGGTGCTTGAGCGTCACGTCGTACGACTCGACCTCGCGCTGCACCGCGGCGGCGGTCCGCACGGCCTGGTCGCCGGCCTTGGCCGTGACGTACGCCGAGTACGCGCCGTCGACCGTGCCGCCGAGCTTCGTGTCGGTGGTCAGGTCCACGGAGGCGGTGCCGCCCGCGGGGACCGTCACCTTGTTCGCGCCGAGGGTGAAGAAGCCGGCCGGGGCGGCCTGGCCCTTCGGGTTGTACCCGGCGACCGACAGGTCGAGCGTGACGTCCTCGGTGCCCGTGTTGCGGTAGGTGACCTGCTTGGTGACCTTCGGGTCGTCCGTGTGCGGCCACTGCGCGACACCGAAGCTCACCGAGACGGGCTCGGCGAAGACGGTCTGCTTGATGGCCTTGTCGACCTGGATGCGCCCGCTGCCCTGCTCGAACGGCGTGAGCCCCGACGTGCCCTTCGTGGAGCCGACCAGCGCGCCCTTGAGCTGCTGGTACGTCCAGTCCGGGTGCTCCTGCTTGAGGATCGCGGCGGCACCGGCGACGTGCGGGGTCGCCATCGACGTACCCGAGATGGTCAGGTAGCCGGCCGGCTTCTCGCCGACCTCCTTGTCGATGACGCTGCCCGGCGCGGCGGCGGCCGTGATGTCGACGCCCGGAGCGGTCACGTCCGGCTTGATCGCGCCGTCGCCGACGCGCGGGCCGGTCGAGGAGAAGTCGGCCAGCTTGTCCTTGTCGTCCACGGCACCGACGGTGAGTGCCGCGTCCGCGCTGCCGGGCGAGCCGATGGAGTCGGGGCCGTCGTTGCCCGCCGCGATGGCGAACAGGATGCCCTTCTCCTGCGACAGCTTGTTGACCTCGGCCTCGAGCGGGTCGATGCCGGGGGCGTCGGGGCCGCCGAGGCTCAGGTTGACGATGTCGGCGCCCTGCCCGGCCGCCCACTCCATGCCCGCGAGGATGCCGGAGTCGTCACCGTAGCCGTCGTCGTCGAGGACCTTGCCGCTCAGCAGCTTCGCGTCCGGGGCGACGCCCTTGTACTTGCCGCCCGACTTGGCGCCCGTACCGGCGGCGATGGACGCGACGTGCGTGCCGTGGCCGAAGTGGTCGGTGGCGTCCGCCGCGGCCGAGAAGTTCTTCGACTCCGTGACCTGGCCCTTGAGGTCCGGGTGCGTGGCGTCGACGCCGGTGTCCAGGACCGCGATCTTGACGCCCTTGCCGGTGTAGCCGGCGGCCCACGCGGTGGGGGCGCCGATCTGCGGCACGGACTTGTCGAGGCTCGCGCGGCGCAGGCCGTCGAGCCAGATGCGGCTGACGCCGGAGGCGGTCGCGCCCTTGCCGTTGGTGACGGCGTCCCACAGGTGGTTCGCGTCGTCCTTGGGCGTGGTGACCGCGTCCGCGTTGAGCGAGCGCAGGCTGCGGCGGACGGTGGTGTCGCCCGCGTCCCGCACATCGGCGCGGGCGGCGGTGGCGGCGCCCTTGTAGCCGACGATGACCCGCAGGCCCTTCTTCTGCGCCTTGCGGTACGACGCCTTGGACAGCTCGGTGACGTCGAAGAGACGCTGGTCGAGCTTGCCCTCGGCGATCAGCCGCTGCGCGTCCAGCGGCACCACGTAGGTGTGGCCGGCGAAGGTGCGGGTCTGGATGGGTATGTGGGCCCGGCCCTCGGCGCGCTGGAGGCCGACGGGCTTGCCCTTGGCGTTCAGCGAGATCCGGTCGCCCGTGATGAGCGTGACCTGGCGCTTGGGCTTCAGGTCCTGGTGGGCGGCGCTCGGGCCGCCGGAGACGGCAGCGCCCGCCGGCGAGGACATGAGTCCTGCGGCGAGCGCCACTGCGGCGGCCCCGGCCACGGCGATGGCCCCCCGCCGGGTCCGCATATGTACCTGTCTGTGCAACTTTCCCCCTGGTGAAGGTGGTTCACCGATCAGGGGCCGTGATCGGCCCCCTGCGTAGAGATGTTCGAGAGGGGGGAATGGTTGCCCACTTTTTTCAGCCGGGGATCTTCTGGCCAGTGGCCTCCTGACCGGGCGGCTTGCGGACGGATGCCTTCCGGTCGGCCGTCTTCTCGGCGACGCTCACCCGGCCGGCCCGGAGCGTGGCGACGCGGGCCGCCTTGCGGGCGAGGGCGGAGTCATGGGTGACCATGACGAACGTCAGCCCGTGTTCCAGGCACCGCTCCTCCAGTACGTCCATGATCTCGTCCCGGGTCGACTCGTCGAGGTTGCCGGTGGGTTCGTCGGCGAGCAGGACCTTGGGGTTCTTCACGAGCGCCCGGGCGATGGCGACGCGCTGCTGCTGCCCGCCGGACAGCTCCGAGGGCAGATGCCGCAGCCGCTCCCCGAGGCCGACGGAGGCGAGCGCCTGCGCGGCCCGCTCGCGCCGGTCGGCGGTGCCGATGCCGAGGGGGACGAGCGCGCACTCCACGTTCTCCTGGGCGTCGAGGGTGGGGATGAGGTTGAAGGACTGGAAGACGAACCCGATGGACTCGGCGCGGACCCGGGTCAGCCGGGCCTCGGGCAGCCGCGCCAGGTCGGTGCCGTCGAACTCGACGCTGCCCGCGCTCGGCCGGTCGAGCCCGCCGAGCATCTGGAGCAGCGTGGACTTGCCGCCGCCGGTCGGGCCCTGGATGACGAGCCGGTCGCCGGCGCCGATGGTCAGGTCGATCCCGGCGAGCGCGTCGACGGTGTCCTTGCCGCGCCGGTACTGCTTGGTGACGCCCGTGAGCTGATACATGGTGCAACTCCTGCGATACGTGAGGGAGAAGGGGCGGATGGGGCGTCACTCGACGCGGCGCAGCGCGTCCGCGGGCCGCAGCCTGGAGGCCCGCCGGCCGCCGAACGCCCCGGCGACGAGCCCGCCCGCGACGGCCAGCCCCACCGCGAGCGCCAGCGTGGTGGCGGAGACGGGCGCGGTGAGGGCGACGTCGAGGCTGCGGCTCGCGGCGCCGGGCCCGCGCATGCCGCCGAGGCCGCCCGCGCCGCCGCCCGGCTGACCGCCGCCGCCGATCTGGGCCGAGAGCGTCGGGCTGATCGCGGTGACGGCGTACGCGCCCGCGAGGCCGACGGCGATGCCGAGGACGCCGCCGAGCAGCCCGTTGACCATGGCCTCGCCGACGACCTGCCGGGTGACGCGTCCTGAGGTCCAGCCGAGCGCCTTGAGCGTGCCGAACTCGCGCACCCGTCGGGAGACCGCCGACGAGGTGAGCAGCCCGGCGACGAGGAACGCGGCGGCGAGCACGACGGCCGACAGCCACCGGCCGACGGTCGAGGCGAGCGACGCGGCCGTCGACAGGGAGCCGGAGACGGTGTCGGCCAGGTCGGCGGAGGTGGTCACGGTGGTGCCGGGCACGTTCTCGCGTACGGCCGTCTTCACGGCGGCGGTGCGCTGGGAGTCGGTGGCCTTGACGTAGACCGTCGTCACCTTGTCCTTGACGCCGGCGAGGCTCTGGGCGCGCTTGAGCGGCAGATACACGTCGGCGGCGGCGTCGCCGCTGTCGGGCGTGGCGATGCCGATGACCTTGAACGAGGTGCCCTTGACGGTGACTTGGCCGCCGACGGTGAGCTTCTTCTGCTTCGCGTACGAGGCGTCGGCCACGGCGACCTTCGCGTCGGACTCCGCTGCCGTGAAGGTGCGTCCTGCGGTGATCTTCGAGGAGGTCAGCGGGCCGAGCGTGCGGTGGGTGACGTCGGTGCCGTACACGGAGAAGGAGTTGACGTCGAACGCGGCGCCGCCGCCCTCCACGCGGCCTTGCGGCGCGCCGCCGCCCGCGCCGGGCGCACCGCCGTCCTGCCCCTGCCCCTGCCCCTGCCCCTGCTTGAACTGGCCGCGGGTGAACTGGCCGCTGACCTTCATCACGCGCAGGCTGAGCCCGCCCACGGCCTGCGCGACGCCGTCCTGGGCGCCGACGCGGGCGACGGTGGAGGCGGCGAGGGTCTGGAAGCCCTGGACCATGACGCGGTCGCTGGACTGCTCCTTGGAGTCGCCGCTGTCGCGGGCGTCGAAGCTGAAGCGCGGGCGCCCGCTGTCGCCCGCCTTGGGGGCGGCGGTGGCCTTGGTGACGGTCATGTCGGTGCCGAGCCCGTACAGCGACTGCAGGACCTTGTCCTGGGCGCGGCCCATGCCGGCGGAGACCGAGCCGACGACGATCACCAGCGCGATGCCGAGCGCCAGTCCGCAGGCGACGACGAGCGCGGCCCTTCTGCGGCGGCGCAGTTCGCGCCGGAGGTAGGTGACAAACATGGGTGCCTCGCCGTCGTGTCCGCCCCGGTCCGGGGCGCGCTGAAAAGGGGATCAGCGGCACGCTAGAAAGGCGCTGTAAGCGTTGCGTGAGGCAGCCATGAGAAGGGGATGAGGACGCGCGAAGGCCCCGGCACGCGCGCGTACCGGGGCCTTCGCGGGGTGCCGGGGGCTCAGGCCCGCCGGCGGCCGGGGTCAGACGGCGGAGCCGGCCTTCCAGGCGGCCCAGTCCAGGTTCCAGCCGTTGAGGCCGTTGTCCGGCTGGACGGTCTTGTCGCCGGTGTTCTTGACGATGACGACGTCACCGACCATCGAGTTGTTGTAGAACCAGGCACCCGGGGTGCTCGGGTCGCCCGCGCCCTTGGTGTCGGACAGGCCGACGCAGCCGTGGCTGGTGTTGACCGAGCCGAAGAGGGACTTCGCGCCCCAGTAGTTGCCGTGGATGAAGGTGCCGGAGTTCGACAGGCGCATGGCGTGCGGCACGTCCTTGATGTCGTACTCGCCCTTGCCGTCGTCGTCGGTGAAGCCGACCGTCGCACCGTTCATCCGGGTCTCCTTGAACTTCTCGGAGATCACCATCTGGCCCTCGTACGTCTTGTTGTCGGGCGATCCGGCGGAGATCGGGATGGTCCTGACGACCTTGCCGTCACGGGTGACGGTCATCTGCTTGGTCTTCGCGTCCACCGTGGAGACCTGGTTGCGGCCGACCTTGAAGGTGACGGTCTTCTGCTGCACGCCGGTCACGCCGCTGGCTCCCTCGACGCCGTCGAGGTCGAGCTTGAGGGTGACGGTCGAGCCGCCCTTCCAGTAGTCCTGCGGGCGGAAGTCCAGGCGGTTGGCGTTGAACCAGTGGCCCACGACCTCCTGGCCGCTGCTGGAGGAGACCTTGATGTGGGACTGCACGTCGGCCTTGTTGGTGATCGCCTTGTCGAAGGTGATCGAGACCGGCATGCCGACGCCGACGGTCGAGCCGTCCTCCGGCGTGAAGTTGCCGATGAAGCTGTTGGCCGGGGAGACGGTCGTGAACGACGCGTTCTCGTGGGCGACGCGGCCCTCGCCGTCCTTGGCCTCGGCCGCGATCTTGTACGTGGTCGAGCGGTCGAGCTGGCCGGTGGGCTTCCAGCTCTTCTTGTCCGCGGATATCTGACCGGGTACGGCGGTGCCGGCGGCGGTCGTCATCGTGACGTTCGTGAGCGTGCCCTTGCGGACGGTGACCTTCGCGGCGCTGTTGATGCTCGCGTTGTCGGAGCCGTCCTTCGGGGAGATCCTGATCTCGGCCTCGGAGGTCTTCTTGGCGGCGGCCTCGTCGGCCTGCGCCTGCGACTCCTTCTTTCCGCTCGACGTTCCCTTGTCGCCGTCGCCCCCGCTGCACGCAGAGAGCACCAGCACACCGCCGAGCAGAGCGGACGCGGCCATCAGGCCCTTGCGCCGCTTACTGTCCGTCATCACACGCTTCTCCATAGTCGCCGATTTCCCCGACATCCCCGAGCTGCCCGAGTTGCTTCAGCGGGCCGTGGAGAACACAGACGTTCCCCATACCCGTACACAACGTCGTGACCGGTTGATCCCGTTCCCGAAACTGCCCCGATGTGGGGGACACCACGTTCGCGGTGGCCGTGACCATCCGCGCACCGGTGGTAACGGGCCTCCCGGACGCCCCGGGAGCCCCGATGGTCACAGGAGCCCCGATGGTCACGAGGTCCCCCTGAGTGACTCCCCCACGAGGGACGACGAAACCCCGGGCCGCGGTTGCCGCCCGGGGTTCGTCCGCCCCTGGTCCGCCCTGCCGCGGCCGGCGTCTACACGCCGTCCTCCCCCTCATCATCCTCGTCCAGGTCCCAGTCGGGCGAATCGGGGTCGTAGTCGACCTGCTCGCTGGACCAGGACGCCTGCACGAGTTCCGCGCCCGGCACGTCGCCGACCAGGTCGAAGGGGTCGACGAGATAGGCCACGGCCTCCGCCTCGTCCTCCTGGACGGCGCTCTCGGCGTGCGCGCGCTCGTCGGCGGGCATCGCCGCGTCGTCGGCGACGCGCTGGAGCGCGGCCCCGGTCAGCGCCTCGGCGTCGGCCACCTCCAGGACCAATTCCACCTTCAGGCGAACAAAACGTGACGTGTCATCAGTGCTCATACCGCGGAGCGTACGGGCAGCCACCCCCGCGGCTTTCCCGTGACCCGCCCCTTTCACTAACATCAGCGCACACGGCCAATTCGCCAGCGCCACAAGGGGGATCGCTTCCGTGTCCGCCGCACGCCGATCACTGTTCACCGCCACCGCCGCCGGGACCGTCCTCGCCGCTCTCTGGTTCGTCCCGAACGCGACAGCGACCCCCGAGCACACCCCCGCCGCCGACCGGCACCGCACCGCGACCGAGGTGCGCGCCCAGTCGGACTCCCAGCTCCGGCTGGCCGACACCGGCACCGTCGACACGACCCCGTACGTCGTCGGGGGCTCCGCCTTCCTCGGGCTCGGGGTGGGCTTCGTCGCGTACTCGGTACGCAGGGGCCGCGCCCTGGAGGCCTGACGGGAGCAGCGCCTCAGGCGTCCGGTTCCAGCCCCCTGATCCGGCGCCGCTCCCCCTCGTCCTGGACCGGCGGCGGGGAGTCCGCGAGCCGGACGACCGGGTCGTCGAGCCCGCCGTCCCGGCCCGCCACCACCGGCCTGTCGGCGCGCAGGAACTTGGCCTTGTACTGGGCCGCGTCCGCGAGCCGGAACAGCCGCCACGCGCTGCGCACCTCCCCGATCGGGTCACCGGTGGAGGCGATCCCGCACGCGACTCCGTCGCCCAGTTCCAACTCGGCGGCGCGGGCGCACACTTCGTCGCCGACGCGGACCACCTCGTCGGAGGACGGCCCGACGGCCAGCAGACAGAACTCGTCGCCGCCGAGCCGGGCCACCAGCGCCCCGGGCAGCATCGCGCCGCACAGCGAGAGCACCGAGCCGAACCGTTCGAGCAGGCGGTCGCCGGTCGCGTGCCCGAGGGTGTCGTTGACCCGCTTGAGGCCGTTGAGGTCGCAGACGACGAGGCTGACGACGCTGCCGTCGTCGATGTGCCGCTCGACGGCCCGGTCCAGCCGGATGTCGACGGCCCGCCGGTTGGCGAGGCCGGTCAGCGCGTCGGTGAACGCGAGCCGCCGGGCCTCCTCCAGCCGCTCGGTCTGGGCGATCCCGGCGGCGACGACGGCCGCGAGCACGGTGGCGAAGGCCGCGTCCTGCGCCCCGAAGACGGGCGCGCCGACCGGCCGCGCCACGTACAGCTCGCCCCACGCGCGCCCGTGCAGCACGATCGGCGCGACCACGCAGCATCCGCGCCGGCGGCGGCGCAGCGCGGCGACCCGCTGATGGCAGTACCCGGCGCCCTCGGCGGACCCGTCGGCCGTCTCGACGGGCCCCTCGGCCGTCTCCACCCAGGCGTCCGGCTCACCGCCCCCGGCCCACCGCTCGTGCAGGAACTCGGTGATCTCCGGGAACCGGTGCACGGGATACGCCTCGTCCTCGGGGAACTCCGCCTCGTCGGGCGCCCGCTCCCCCACGTTGACCAGCACCCGCAGCCTGCTGCGTTCGCGCTCCCACACCGACAGGGCCGCGAACGACCCGGTCAGGGCCTCGCAGGCGCCCAGTGCCGCCGCCCGCCAGGACTCGCGCGGGCTCTGCGCGGCGGCCATGCCCTGCGCGAGCGTGACCACGGCACCCAGCCGGTCGTCCTCTCCCATGCGCCCAGCGTAGGAACGTTTCCGGCATTTCGGTGGATTCAGTACGCCCGTACCGGTACAGCTCGTACGGTTACAGCGCGTACCGGTACAGCCCGAGCGGGGGCGGCGCGCCGGGGGTGACTCTCCGCAGTCACGCGCCGGGGGCGCTTCGCCGGTGTCACTCGCCGGGCCAGCGCGGGGCCCGCTTCTCGTTGAACGCGGCCACGCCCTCCGCCCGGTCCCCGGAGAACGCCACCGAGCGCCACGCCGCGTCCTCCACTTCCAGGCCCGCCCGCAGGTCGAGGCCGTGCCCGAGGCGCAGCGCCTTCTTCGCGGCGCGCAGCCCCACCGGCGAGTTCGCCGCGATCCGCGCGGCCAGCGCGAGCGCCTGCTCCCGGTCCTCGCCCGCCGCGACGAGCTGGTCGACGAGCCCCAGCTCGCCCGCCTCGGCCGCAGCGACCCGCCGCGCCGTGAAGACCAGCTCGGCCGCGCGCGCGGCACCCACGCGGCGCGGCAGCAACTGCGTACCGCCGCCGCCGGGGATCACGCCCACGGAGACCTCCGGCAGCCCGACCACGGCCGTGTCGTCGGCGACGATCAGGTCGCAGGCGAGGGCCAGCTCGAAGCCGCCGCCGAGGGCGAAGCCGTGCACGGCCGCGATCGTCGGCATCGGCAGATCGAGCACGCCGGTGTACGCGGCCCGCGCGACCGGGCGCTGGCGGACCAGCTCGGCGTCGGAGAAGGAGTTGCGCTCCTTGAGGTCGGCGCCGACGCAGAACGCCCGCTCGTGGCTGGAGGTGACGACGACCGCCCGCACCCGGCTCCCCTCCGGCCCGGCCAGGTGCGCGCACGCCTCGCCGAGGGAGCGGGCCATGGCGCTCGACACCGCGTTCATGGCCTTCGGCCGGTCGAGCACCACCTCGGCGACGGTCCCGTCCTCGTGCCCGCGTACGACCACGAACTCCCCGAACCGCTGCTCATCACCCATGACTCGCCCTTCTGGTTAACGCCAGTTAACCGTCAAGGGTGTCAGGTGCGGCGGGCCAGCGTCCAGGGCTCCACGACACCGAGGCCGCGCACGGGCCGCTGCCACATCGGCTGGAGCGCGAACCGGTACGCGGGGGGCTGCTCGCCCGACTCCTCGGCCTTCTGCGCCTCGGCGGCGGCCTGCGACTCCGAGGTCGGCGCGTCGCCGGTACGGATCAGCTCCTTGGCGAAGGCGCCGTCCACCAGCACGTTGTCCCGGGGCGCTATCGAGGTGAGGCGGCTCGCCAGGTTGACGGTCGTGCCGAAGACATCGCCCATCCGGGTGGTGACGGTGCCGAACGCCATGCCGACGCGCAGTTCCGGCATCGTCTCGTCGTTGCTCATCGTCTCGATCAGGCGCAGGGCGATCTCCCCGGCGGTGCCCGCGTCGTCGGCGGCGTACAGGACCTCGTCGCCGAGCGTCTTGATCAGGCGTCCGCCGTGCGCGGCGACCAGGTCGGCGGCGGTCGTCTCGAACGCCTCCACCAGCTCGCCCAGCTCCTCCTCCTCCATGCGCCGGGTCAGCCGGGTGAACCCGACGAGGTCCGCGAACCCGACGGCGAGCCTGCGGTCCACCATCTCCTCGTCGTCACCGGCCTGTACGACACGGCCGGTCGCGGCGGCCAGCTGGCGGCGCCACACATAGACGAGGAACTCCTCCAACTCGGGCAGGAGCAGCTCTATCAGCGGATACGTCACTTCCGTACGGGTCATGCCGGGCTCGGGCGGCTCGGTCAGGCCCTCAAGGAACGAGTCGATCTGCCACTCCGCGAGGCGGGCGGTCGTCTGGCCCGTGGACCGGGCGACCTGCACGGCCATCGCCTCGCTGAGCAGGCCCGCCTCCACGAGACCCGCGAGGCGGCGCAGCGCCAGGACGTCCGCCTCGGTCAGGGCCTTCGCCTGGCCGATGTCCGCGAAGCCCATCGCCCGCCAGAAGCGGGACGCCAGTTCCATGGAGACGCCGGCGCTGCGGGCCGCCTGGAACGGGGTGTAACGGCGCTCCGCCCCGAGGATCAGCCCCTCCAGGCGCAGCGCCAGCGGGTCCGCCGGGTCCTTCTCGTCCCCCTCGGGGGGTTCTGGGCCCTCCAGGGGGTTCCGGCGCTCCGGGGGCTCGGGGTCGGGTGGGGTGCCCGTGCCGGAGCCCGAGTCGTCGACGGTCACGCCTGCTGCCCTTCCGATCTGCCGCGGTCAGGTATCGACCGGGCTCAACCATACGGCAGCGCCTGTGGGCCACATCACTCCCACCACCCGTGTCCTTCCCTCACCCAGGGCGGGCGGACCTGCCCGTGGTCTTCTTCGTCCTCGACTCCGACGTGGCTGGTCGCGCAGTTCCCCGCGCCCCTGTCGGGGCGACTGCGTCGCCACCTCCTCCCCCGGGGAGCTGGGGCGAAGCCCCGCTCCTCAGGGGCGCGGGGAACTGCGCAACGTTCAGGTCAGCGGGCCTCCGCCGGAGGACTCCCCAGGGGCGCGGGGAACTGCGCGACCAGGCACCCACCGGCCCGCGGACAAGTGGCAACCCGGAGAACTACGCCGGGCGGAGGTGGAGGATGTCGGCCGCGTCCACCGCCCGCCGCTCACCCGACTCCGCCACCACAAGAAGCCGCCCGTCCCCGTCGACCCCCACCGCCTCCCCCACGAACTCCCGCCCCCCGGGCAACAGCACCCGGACCCGCCGCCCGAGCGTCACACACCCCGCCGCGTAAGCCTCCTGCACGGAAGAGACCCCGGGCTCCCCCTGCGCCGCGCACCACCGCAGATACCACCGCTCGAACGACCGCAGAACGGCCCGCACGATCGGCTCCCGGTCAAGAACCCCCGCCCCCGCCAGCGCCAGCGACCCCGCCTGGGGCACCGGCAGTTCCTCCGCCCGCAGGGAGACGTTGAGCCCGACCCCGATGACGACCCCGCCGTCCCCGGCCCCCTCCGCGAGGATCCCCCCGGCCTTGCGCTCCTCACCGTCGACGGTGACCAGCACGTCGTTCGGCCACTTCAACCCCGTATCGACCCCGGCGGCAGCCGACAGCGCGCTCGCCACGGCGACCCCGGTGAGCAGCGGCAGCCACCCCCACCGGGTCACGGGCACCTCATGGTCACCGGGTTTGACCAGGAACGACAGGAAGATCCCGGAGCGCGGCGGCGCCGACCACCGCCGGTCGAGACGCCCGCGCGCCGCGTCCTGCTCCTCGGCGATGAGCACGGTCCCCTCGGCGACCGGCCCGGCCCCGGCCCGCCCCACCAGATCCGTGTTCGTGGAACCCGTACGGTCCACGACGTCCAGGGAGGTCCACAGGCCGTCGCGGCTCAGCAGGGAGCGGCGCAGGCCGGCCTCGCGCAGGGGCGGCCGGTCCAGGTCGGACCAGCGGTTGAGGGGTACGTCTGAACCATCTCGCGGCGTCATGCAACCCACCCTAGGTGTGGGAAACGCCGCACTGCCGAACCGTATCCGCCCCACTACCCTACGAGTCAGTAGCCCACCCGCATCCTTTTCCTTCTGTTCCCCGAGAACCGTCCAGGCAGGGAGCCGCTCCCCGATGTCCGAAGAGATCGACATCCACACCACCGCAGGGAAGATCGAGGACCTGCGGCGCCGGATCGACGAGGCGACGCACGCGGGCTCGGCCCGCGCCGTCGAGAAGCAGCACGCCAAGGGCAAGTTGACGGCCCGTGAGCGGATCGATCTGCTGCTCGACGAGGACTCGTTCGTGGAGCTGGACGAATTCGCACGGCACCGCTCCACGGACTTCGGCCTCGACGCCAACAAGCCGTACGGCGACGGCGTCGTGACCGGGTACGGCACGGTCGACGGCCGCCCGGTCGCCGTGTTCTCGCAGGACTTCACGGTCTTCGGCGGCGCCCTCGGCGAGGTCTTCGGCCAGAAGATCATGAAGGTGATGGACTTCGCCCTGAAGACCGGCTGTCCGGTCATCGGCATCAACGACTCGGGCGGCGCCCGCATCCAGGAGGGCGTCATGGCCCTCGGGATGTACGGCGAGATCTTCCGCCGCAACACGCACGCCTCCGGCGTCATCCCGCAGATCAGCCTCGTCGTGGGCCCGTGCGCGGGCGGCGCCGTGTACTCGCCGGCGATCACCGACTTCACGGTCATGGTCGACCAGACGAGCCACATGTTCATCACCGGCCCGGACGTCATCAAGACGGTCACCGGCGAGGACGTGGGCTTCGAGGAGCTGGGCGGCGCGCGGGCGCACAACGCGCGCTCCGGCGTCGCGCACCACATGGCGGGCGACGAGAAGGACGCCATCGAGTACGTCAAGTCGCTGCTGTCGTACCTGCCTTCGAACAACCTGAGCGAGCCGCCGGCCTTCCCCGAGGAGGCGGACCTCACCGTCACCGACGAGGACCGCGAGCTGGACACGATCGTGCCGGACAGCGCGAACCAGCCGTACGACATGCACACGGTGGTCGAACACGTCCTGGACGACGGGGAGTTCTTCGAGACGCAGTCGCTGTTCGCGCCGAACATCCTCACCGGCTTCGGCCGTGTCGAGGGCCGGCCGGTCGGTGTCATCGCCAACCAGCCGATGCAGTTCGCGGGTTGCCTCGACATCCACGCGTCGGAGAAGGCGGCGCGGTTCGTGCGCACCTGCGACGCGTTCAACGTGCCGGTGCTGACCTTCGTCGACGTGCCCGGGTTCCTGCCCGGCGTCGAGCAGGAGCACGAGGGCATCATCCGGCGCGGGGCGAAGCTGATCTTCGCGTACGCGGAGGCGACCGTGCCGCTCATCACGATCATCACGCGCAAGGCGTTCGGCGGCGCGTACGACGTCATGGGCTCCAAGCACCTCGGCGCCGACCTGAACCTGGCGTGGCCGACCGCGCAGATCGCGGTGATGGGCGCGCAGGGCGCGGTCAACATCCTGCACCGCAAGACGCTGGCCGCGGCGGACGACGTGGAGGCGACGCGGGCCCGGCTCGTGCAGGAGTACGAGGACACGCTGCTGAACCCGTACACGGCGGCGGAGCGCGGGTACATCGACGCGGTGATCCTGCCGTCCGACACGCGGGCCCATGTCGTCAAGGGGCTGCGTCAGTTGCGTACGAAGCGGGAATCCCTGCCTCCGAAGAAGCACGGCAACATTCCCCTCTAGGAGTCCTAGGAGCCCGGGCATGATGATCAAGGTCGTACGGGGCAACCCGACCCCCGAGGAGTTGGCCGCCGCGCTGGCGGTGGTCAGGGCGCGGGCTGCGGCGGTGCCGGATGCGGGGGAGGTCGTGGCGGCGCGGGACGCGTGGGCGGATCCGGGCCGCATCGCCCACCGCCGCGTCCCGCCCCCCGGCCCCACGGCCTGGCCCCGCACGTTCTGGCCCACGTAGGCCCCGTAAGGGGCGCGAGGAACGGCGCGACCAGCCACGACGAAACCCGCACCCGGCGACGGACCCTGGGGCTCCGCCCCAGACCCCGCTCCTCAATCGCCGGAGGGGCTTGAATTGACCGGCGCTGGAAGTGACCGGTGCTGGAAGTCCCGGGACGGAATGAGTGGGGGCCTGAGTATGCGTACTCAGGCGGGGCCGCTCGTTCCGGCGCACCATCGGAGACGTGCTGTGGTCGGACCCCGAGGACAAGCCCCCCAAGGAGCTGCGCGAAACGCAGGAGATGCTGCGCCGCGCAGGTCTGGTGCTGGCCCTGTGCATGTTCGTGGCGATGCTGGTCCTGGGTTTCCTGTAGCGGGCGGGCCCTTACGCTGACCCCATGAGCACCCAGCGCCGCCTAGTCCTGGCCTCCCAGTCCCCCGCCCGGCTCGGCCTCCTGCGCACCGCCGGCTTCACCCCGGAGGTGATCGTCAGCGGGGTCGACGAGGACGCCGTCACCGCCCCCACCCCCGCCGAACTGGCCCTCGCGCTCGCCGAGGCCAAGGCGTCCGTGGTCGCCGCCCGCCCCGAGGTGCGCGGCGCGGTCGTCGTCGGCTGTGACTCCGTGCTCGACCTCGACGGCCAGGCGCTCGGCAAGCCCGCCGACGCCGAGGAGGCCACCGCCCGCTGGAAGGCGATGCGCGGGCGCGCCGGGACCCTCCAGACGGGCCACTGCGTCTACGACACCGCCACCGGCCGGTACGCCTCCGCGACCGCCTCCACGGTCGTCCGCTTCGGCGAGCCCAGCGACGACGAGATCGCCGCCTACGTGGCGACGGGCGAACCGCTGCACGTGGCGGGCGCGTTCACCCTGGACGGCCGTTCCGCGCCGTTCATCGACGGCATCGACGGCGACCACGGCAACGTGATCGGCCTGTCGCTGCCGCTCCTGCGCCGCCTGCTGGGCGAACTCGGCATCAGCGTCACGGAGTTGTGGGCTCCGGCCCGCTAGCGGGCCCGTCCGGGGGCGCGGCGGGCCCGTCCCCGCGCGCGCTCCCCGCCGCCGCGCCCGCGTTCTCGTACCGGTCGTAGGCGACGAGGGTGAGCACGAGCAGCCCGAGCACGACCATCATGAAGACGAACGCGAGCCAGCCCACCAGGCCGATGGAGAACGCGCCGAGCAGCCCGTGCACGACGGCCGCGCTGATCAGCAGGATGCGCCCGAAGCCGCCCGGCGCCCGGTCCGTGAGCGCCGTACGCAGCAGCACCACCGCGCACGCCACGAGGTAGAGGCCGAAGACCGCGCCGGCGATCCACGCGCCGACCGACATGGCGCGCGGGTCGAGGCCCGCCATGGACATCTCCTGGTGATCCACGACCAGGCCGAGGAACCAGTTCAGCAGGACGACGCCGAACGCCTCCGCGAACAGCACGATCGCACTCACCCATGCCACCGGTCTGCGTGCCACCGGTCCCACCCACCTTCAGACCCTGTTACCAGCAGTATGTTCGAGCCATCACGCACGCTACTAACGGGTAAACCTCCGGACAAGGGTTCTGCCGGGGGCAAAGATTGATTGGGCCATTCGTAGGGACTCGACAAAGAAAGCCGACAGGCCGCAGCACGGTCGCACAGAGACCTTGGCCACATCAGGGCGCTAGGGTTCCACCGAGGAATCCCGCACACCCATGCGCGACAAGGGATTTCATGGACCGAGCGGGCCTCGAATCACACTCCGTGTGGGCAAGCTCACCCTTGGGGACGGGTCGTAAGCGCGTGTCGGCAGTCCCTAAACTCGGCTTGTTTCAAGGAGGGAGCCATCGTGCGCAAGGTGCTCATCGCCAACCGTGGCGAAATCGCTGTCCGCGTGGCCCGGGCGTGCCGGGACGCCGGGATCGCGAGCGTTGCCGTCTATGCCGATCCGGACCGGGACGCTCTGCATGTCCGCGCGGCCGACGAGGCCTTCGCGCTGGGTGGTGACACCCCCGCGACGAGTTACCTGGACATCCAGAAGGTCCTCCAGGCGGCGAAGGACTCCGGCGCGGACGCCATCCACCCGGGCTACGGGTTCCTGTCGGAGAACGCGGAGTTCGCGCAGGCCGTGCTGGACGCGGGCCTGATCTGGATCGGTCCGCCGCCGCACGCGATCCGGGACCTCGGTGACAAGGTCGCCGCCCGGCACATCGCGCAGCGCGCGGGCGCCCCGCTGGTCGCGGGGACGCCGGACCCGGTCTCGGGCGCCGACGAGGTCGTCGAGTTCGCCCGCGAACACGGCCTGCCCATCGCCATCAAGGCCGCGTTCGGCGGCGGCGGCCGTGGTCTGAAGGTCGCCCGGACCCTCGAAGAGGTGCCGGAGCTGTACGACTCGGCGGTGCGTGAGGCGGTCGCCGCGTTCGGCCGGGGCGAGTGCTTCGTCGAGCGTTACCTCGACAAGCCGCGCCACGTCGAGACGCAGTGCCTGGCCGACACCCACGGCAACGTGGTGGTCGTCTCCACCCGTGACTGCTCGCTCCAGCGCCGCCACCAGAAGCTGGTGGAGGAGGCCCCGGCGCCGTTCCTGTCGGACGCCCAGGTCGAGCAGCTCTACTCGGCGTCGAAGGCGATCCTGAAGGAAGCCGGTTACGTCGGTGCCGGCACCGTCGAGTTCCTCGTCGGCGCGGACGGCACGATCTCCTTCCTGGAGGTCAACACCCGTCTCCAGGTGGAGCACCCGGTCACCGAGGAGGTCGCCGGCATCGACCTCGTACGCGAGATGTTCCGCATCGCCGACGGCGAGGAACTCGGCTACGGGGACCCCGAACTGCGCGGCCACTCCTTCGAGTTCCGTATCAACGGCGAGGACCCGGGGCGCAACTTCCTGCCCGCGCCCGGCACGGTCACCAAGTTCGACGGGCCCTCGGGTCCTGGCGTGCGCCTGGACGCGGGTGTCGAGTCGGGATCGGTCATCGGCCCGGCCTGGGACTCGCTGCTCGCCAAGCTGATCGTCACCGGCCGCACCCGCAAGGAAGCCCTCCAGCGGGCCTCGCGGGCGCTCGCCGAGTTCGAGGTCGAGGGCATGGCGACCGCCATCCCCTTCCACCGCAAGGTCGTCACCGACCCGGCGTTCGCGCCCGAACTGACGGGCTCCGACGAGCCGTTCACCGTGTTCACGCGGTGGATCGAGACGGAGTTCGTCAACGACATCCCGCCGTTCGCCGCCCCCGCCGCCGACGCGGAGGAGGACGAGGCGGGCCGCGAGACGGTCGTCGTCGAGGTCGGCGGCAAGCGCCTCGAAGTCTCCCTGCCGGCCGGCATGGGCATGTCCCTGGCCCGTACGGGGCTGAACGCGGGCGCCAAGCCGAAGCGGCGCGCGGCGAAGAAGTCCGGCCCGGCCGCCTCCGGTGACACCCTCGCGTCCCCGATGCAGGGCACCATCGTCAAGGTGGCCGTCGAGGAGGGCCAGGAGGTCAAGGAGGGCGACCTGATCGTCGTCCTGGAGGCCATGAAGATGGAGCAGCCGCTCAACGCGCACAAGTCCGGCACGATCAAGGGCCTGTCCGCCGAGATCGGCGCGTCGCTCACGTCGGGCGCCGCGATCTGCGAGATCAAGGACTGACCGCAGCACTGACCGCAGCCCGCTGAGGGCGCTAGGTGTATTGATCACGAGCGTTGTTGACACCGGTGGGTCTTGAACATGGCGAAGACCTCCGATGTGGTGGAGCTGTCTAGGAACACACCGCACGGAGG